>CAIRTW010000304.1 GCA_903881585.1 uncultured Bacteroidota bacterium
ATAAACCTACATTGATATTTAATGCCGGAACAAATTATTATCAGCTTATCTCTCTTTAAATATTCATATCCGGCGTGGTTATTACATCTGTTTCGGCTATTGATGCGACTTGAAAAACCTGATACCTATTCTTTTGTTTTTCGCATCATTAGCCGGAACGGATGCGGCAAGAATGTTCTAAAGTTCGGTATTGTTATTCTGCTCCCGTTTGCGCCAGTATATCCATAGCTTAAATTTCTTTTCCCCGCCTCCTGTGTTGTTAGCCTGTACGGTTGATATGTGCCGGGGTAAAAAACTATCCATTGGTGGCAGCGTTGGCAAAAAGCAAGTGTAGCGATTGAACTGAATTATTTTACTAATAGCCTTGTGTGCAAGCCGTAAAATAATGAAGTGAAAGAGCTTCTCTTGCTGTGCGTGTGCGTGGTGATTGCTGCGGCGTATGCCCTGTGTGCCGGGCAGCTATCACCTGCACAGCCGGACATTAGATATGGCCTTGTGCGTGGCAAAACGGGCGGTAAGGCTTGCCGTGTGTTGGCTGTGCGGGCTACTTTGCATAATGTGGTTATAGAGCTTTTTCAGCCTCTATAACGACACATTATGTAAATGTAGCTTGGCGTTATTTTTTATTGGTGGCGGTGCGGCGTTGGCTATGCTCTTTGCGGCGGAGCGTTGGTTTTGTGCGCCAGCAGGCCGCAATGTGCATAAGGGTTAGCCACTGCCAACAATGGAAAATAACAATGCGTGGGCTGTGTGTTGGCCGGGCAAGCCGTGCGTCCGTCATTAGATGCGCTTCCTTTGGTTTTTTTGATGGTGTATTGAAGGGGTTGATGCACCCTACCGAATAAATGCAATCGGAGCCAGTAACATTGTACTTTCGGCGGTGGTATCGGGCGGCACTATTTCGTATAATACCGGCGGAACGGTGGTAAGATATTAACCCGGCAAAAAGTAAACGCATTACGTGCATATCCTTGCCAGTTTCCGGGCATATCCTTTTTGGAGCCGTACCCACACAAAATAACAAACCCCGCTATTTTGCCAAATAACGAGGATGTGTATATTTTCAACCATTGACTAAACTACATACCTGTTTACACTGATAATAGAGTATATTTATCCACATTTTGGCTAAAAAGTGCTTCTTCGCGCAGTTTAGGATAATAACAACGATTAAAAGGGGGTAATACTAAATCAATTCTAAATGTACCGTAAACTGTACCGCAATAAAATAAAATAGGCTGCAATCTATTGATTAACAGCCTATTATGTAATTTCAATGTAGTTCGACTAGGATTCGAACCTAGACTAACAGAGTCAGAGTCTGTGGTGCTACCGTTACACAATCGAACTATTCGGTATTCTCAATGTTTACTTTACTCTTTTTAATAAACTTCTTATCGGACTGAGTCTGTGGTGCCACCGATACAATCGAACTCTTTATTTCGGAGTGCAATGTTAGGGTATTTTGTAAAAAAAGACAAAAAATAATTGCCGTGCGGCACCAGCCGCCTATCTTTATTGGCATATTAAGATAATAGTGGAGTCTAACACAAATACGGCTGGTAATTGGTTTTCTGCGCGTCGGCTTGCGTTTTTATTGCTTTTTCTTTTATGGGCTGTTGTGGTAGTGTGCTCTTGCCTGTACCTGTTTTCCGGCTACCCCACCTTGGTGCGGTGGTACCTGGGCCTCAACAGCTGCTTCTATCATAGCCAAAACTGGAGCGCCGATTTCTTCACCCCGGCTATCAAGTCGGATGGCAATATGTACTGTATTATCGCAGTAGCGGTAGCATCATTGGGGTTGTTTTTCATTGTAAAAAGATCGGGAAGCGCCGCAACAGCACAGCCAAAACCAGGAACAAGGATCAGCAAGACAGATGTATTGCTGACAGCCGCGTTACTTATAATTGCCTGTGTTCTCTGGTATCTTGGCAACAAAAGCACCCTACCCGCTCACGATGAGATATTTTCGGCATTCAATTCTGCTGGCATTCACCCCTTCCAGGCGGCATCTTATTACATGCTGCCCAACAACCACGTATTCTTCAATTTGCTGAATGGTGTGCTATTCCATGCCGCAACAGACAAAGTGGTAACAGGCCGATTTATATCCCTTGCGGCCTATTGCGGCGTTGTTGTTGTGGTCTTCTATTGGTTCAGGGCCATTGTCAAAAATCCATGGCTGGCATTGCTTATCAGCATAGCCCTCGCGCTGCAATGCCCGGTATGGGGATTTAGTTTCCAGGCCCGGGGTTATGAACTGTACCTGCTTGCCAGTTGGGGCATGGTTATCTCGCTGTTCGCCTGGCTCCAGTCTGCCAATGTGAGTTGGCTGGCCATTAATGCGCTTTGCTGCTGCACCGGATATTTTATCATGCCGTCATTTCTGTACCTGCATGTCGCACAGCTGTTGTTTGTGTTATTGTACATGCCTTTCTATAAAACAAAGGAAACCATGTTCTGGAAGTACCAGTTGATAGCGGCCGGTATCACCTACTTACTGTACCTGCCGCTGCTATGCTTTTCGGGCCTCACCGCTCTTGCCGGCAATGGCTATGTGGCGCCCATGAGCGGATTTAAACAAAAAAGCCTTGGCGATTTTCTGCAATGGATGTGGCCTACCTTTCTGTCATGTGTGGAGCATATATTTTCAAATGTACACATTGGGGCCGCGTCCTTCAACCTCGTTTTATTCCTGGTTCCGCTCGCACTGCTGTTCAAGAGAAAAAATAAATTCAGTGTACTATTCGGGACATTCTATCTGGTCGCATGGCTTGTGTTTTTCGTGGTGGTGATAGCAATGAGGCGGATGCCATTTGAGCGCAATCTCATTTGCCACTATAGCCTCGCCTTTGCCGGCGTGATACTGGTCTTAGAATGGTTTATAACAGCAGTAGCTGAAAGAACAAAACTGCAATTGCCCATGTCCATCATCTTTTCGGCGACAGTTTGTTTCTTCTCCTATCATTTTTATACCACCAATGAAAGCTTCATAAAAGTGACCCTTTACGAGCATGACATCAACAATACCTATAACGAGTTAAGCGACGGGCTCGACTATATCCCACCAGGAAGTACAGTAGCTTTTTCTGATGAAGGGTTCTTCTATCGCTATGTATGCCTAAAGAATGGATGCAGAATAAGCAGCTGTCCCACGGGAGATGAAACATACTATGTGAAACAAAATTACGAACCACTGCCGCAAGCCTTTGCCGGCAACTATGAAATCGCAAAAACCCTTGGCGATCACACCATCTACAAGCGAAAGTAAAAACGACCAAATCTAAAACCTGCTAACGAATTCTTAATAATAAATCAATCTCACGCTTGGCGGTCTTGAAAACGAAATGAGAGAATAGCGAGCTTTGCGGCTTTGCGAGAAACCTTTTTTATTCCCTTGCGGGAAAATCAGCCTCCCGGCCCGACGTTTCACCTACACAAATATCCGCTCCAGCGCCCAGGCCTTCAGCCTCATCTCTTCCCATTCTTTTTCTGCATCGCTGTCGTACGTGATGGCGCCGCCCGTTTGGTAAGAGAGGTATTTTGCACCTGCATTGTAGAACAGGCTCCTGATCACTACATTAAAATCAAAGTCGCCATTGGGCGCAATGTACCCCACCGTGCCAGAGAAAAGCTCCCTCCTGCAATGTTCATACTTGTCTATCAGTTGCATCACTTTGTACTTCGGTGCACCGGTCATGCTACCCATCGGGAATGTATAACGAATTGCATCGGCGAATGTCATATCCTCTTTCATTGTTCCGGTTATTGTAGATACCATCTGGTGTACCTGCGGAAATGAGTATATCCCAAACAGCTCTTCCACGCCCACACTGCCTGTTTCGCAGCACCGTGCCAGGTCGTTGCGCACAAGGTCCACTATCATTACGTTTTCAGCCCGCTCCTTGATATCGTTTCTCAGCTGTTCCTTTATCGCAGCATCCTTTACAGGGTCGGTATCCCGCCGCGCAGTCCCTTTTATCGGTTGCGAGAGTATCTGGCTGCCGTCCTTGCGTAAATACCGTTCCGGGCTGGCACACATCATATATTTGTTATCGAGGCGGTAATAGGCTGCATATGGCGCTGGCGACAGCTTATTCAGTGCATTGAACACCGCGAGCGGTTCGATAGTTGCATCTTCAGAAAAACCGTCATTACAATAATTGATCTCGTAACAGTCGCCATCTGCTATATGCCGGCGGAGTTTACCTATCGAATCCAGGTATTGTTCTTTGCTCGTTGTACTGCGAAATTGCAGCTGAGGAATGCCCGTGCTGTCTTCTGTAGCTGCACCTGTTATCTCCCTGTAAATAACATCCGGATCATCAAAGGTCTCTATGGCGAGTGCGCTCTGCTCTCTATTGATATAACAAACCGTTTGTGGAATAAAAAAATGACTAAGCGGAAAACCAGTATTCTCCGGATGAGAAGAAACCAACCTGGGCTCAAGGACATTTTTCTGATCATAGCAGATGTGGCCAAATACCCAGTCTCCCAAACTTTGCAACCGCTCAATATCATTCATTGCAGCAACGCTGCCAGGTACATCTGCAACTCCTGCGGCAAGCAGGCATGCATAGCTGCTATGCGGCAACTGATAGTTATTGCTATCCAAAAAAAGAAGGATGCCGGACTGTTTAGCCCAATCCAGCATCCTTCTTTTAATTTCGGCCCCTGCATGAGCAGGTATAATGTACGTTGCCTTGTTTCGCTGCAATATGCACAAGATTAAAAATCATCATCATCGTCGTCAAAACCGCCGCCGCCGCCTTCTGCAAAGAAGCCGAGGTCTTTGAACTCATCGTCGTCAAAGCCATCATCCTTCGATGAAGACTTCTTCTTTTCGGCTTTACTCTTCGACTTTGGCATATCAAACTCCTCGAACTCTTTTTCTATGTCGTAGCCTTCATCTTCATCCTTGCCGTAGTCGTCATCATCTTCAACGTCCGCATCGTCGTCGTCATCATCATCGTCATCATCATCGTCAGTGCTCTTTTTCTTAGCTGCTGCTTTCTTGGGAGCTGACTTTTTCGATGGGGCATCCAACTCTATATCATCGTCATCATCATCGTCTTCTGATGCTTTCTTTGATTTAGCTGCGGCCTTCTTTGGTGCGCTTTTGGTTTCCGGTTTTACGCTTTTTTTGCTAGCGGTCTTTTTATCAGTATTTGATTTCATAGGCCATTTTACTTGATGACGTAAAATTTTAACAGTTTGGTGAAATTGCCAAATTTTTTTGTGGTTAAAAAAATATATTTTTTTTAAGAAACAGTCAGCAGCTGATTGCGCCCTGTACCGTTAGAGATAAATGCGATCTTTGTCTGCAGGTAATTTTCTACGAAATGGCAGTAGTCTTTGAATACCTGCGGCAGTTCATCATATCGTGTACACAAGCTCACAGGCTGCTCCCAGCCCGCGAAAGACTCATACACCGGCACTATGTCTTTGTCGCAAAGATCGTAAGGAAATTCCTTAGTCTCCTTACCATCTGCAAGGTAGCTCACTGCTGCTTTTATGGGATTGAAATTATCCAGCACATCCGCCTTTGTAATGATGAGCTTTGTAACACCGCTCAGCATCACTGCGTAGCGCAATGCCACAAGGTCTATCCAGCCGCAGCGTCTTGGCCTGCCCGTGGTAGCGCCAAATTCAGCGCCCGCCTTCCGCAGCTCTTCGCCGGTTTCGTCCATTAACTCTGTGGGGAAAGGCCCACCGCCAACGCGTGTACAATAAGCCTTTGTGATGCCATACACCTCGCCTATGCGCGAGGGTGCAACACCAAGGCCATTGCATACACCTGCAGCAATAGTATTGGAAGAAGTAACAAATGGGTACGTGCCGAAATCAATATCGAGCATGCTGCCCTGTGCGCCTTCGGCAAGTACTTTCTTTCCGTTGTGAATATGATTGTCCAGCCAGTATTCGCCATTCACTATCTGCAGCGAGCGCATCATTTCGATGGCGTCAAAGAACGGTTGTTCCCATTGCTTCCAGTCCACTATGTTGCTATACTGGCCCAGCAGCTGCAAATGCTTCTGGGTAAGTTTATTGTACTTGTCTTTAAAGTTCTTGCTTAGTATATCCCCTACCCTCAGGCCATTCCTCCCGGTCTTATCCATGTAGGCCGGGCCTATACCTTTCAAAGTGGAACCTATCTTATCGTCTCCTTTCGAAGCCTCAGAAGCCGCATCCAGTGCACGGTGCGTGGGCAGTATCAGGTGTGCCCTCTGCGATACAAACAAACGTTCCAGCAAGCCCGGGCATATCGGCTTTATTTTATTGATCTCGTTTTGCAATGTCACAGGGTCTATTACAACACCGTTGCCAATGAGGTTGAGGCAATGCTGCTGGAACACTCCTGAAGGAATAGTATGCAGCACCACTTTGTTTCCATCAAGATACAAAGTATGCCCTGCGTTTGGCCCGCCCTGGAACCTTGCGATTATGTCGTACCGCTCAGCCAGGTAGTCAACGATCTTTCCTTTGCCCTCATCGCCCCACTGCAATCCCAACAAAACATCAATCATAAAAACTGAAAAATTAAAACTAAAAAATTAAAACCTCCGTATAAATACAAGCCGATAGAGATAAAACCGGCAACACTTCTTTGCTCAATTGCAAAGGCCAAAAGTAAAAAGGATAAACCAAAAAAAATAAAAAAAATGGCGCCCGCTTAATTATTTATGTTCAAAAAAAAGCAGTAAGCAGTTCAGGCGGCAATTATTTTTTCTCTTCGATTTTTTCGCCATTTTTTTCACCATCAAATCCCTGCAGCGTAGCCATCAGCTGCTGCATGGTGCGCTGATAGTTATTGCTGGAGCCATCGAGGAATATCGTATTGCCCTTGCCATACTCTGCGAAGTGTTTTATCGCATCTGTCCACATGGAAAAAAGAATGTAGGAGGCATCGAGATTAGCTGTTTCCATTTCTTTGGCAGCATGGGCCATACCGCGTGCCACTTCCTCCCGGAAAAGAGCAACACCCTGCCCGCGCATCTGTGCAGCAGTGCGCTCTGCATCTGCCGATATTTTTATAGCGTTACCTTCTGCTTCCGCCGCTTTTGTTTTGGTGATCAGCAGCGCCTGGCCTTCATTTTCTGCAGCCGCTTTCAGGTTGTTGGATGCCACCACGCGCGACATTGATTTCAGTATGTCCTCGTCAAACGTGATGTCGTTTATCTGCAGGTCCAGGAGATGGTATCCCCAGCTTTCCAGTTGTATATCCAGCTGCTCTTTTACGTGCAGCACGATCTCGGTACGGAGCAACAAAATCTCTGACTGCTTTTTGGTAGCCACAAAAGCCCTTACAGCCCCTTCTACTGACTTTACAAGAGCCTGTATAAAGCTGCGCTCATCTATAAACTTAAAGGCCACATTCTCTATCGTTTCGCTTTCTTCATTACGCACAGAGTATAGCAACATGGCGGTGAAATACACATTCGCCTGGTCTTGTGATATGGCAGGTATTTTTATTTCCATTGAGCGGTTCTGGTAAGACACCCTTTTAAATATCTGCTCAATAAAAGGGATACGCATATTCAGCCCCGGCCTTAGTATCCGTTTGAACTTTCCGAATACCGTAACGACCGCTACCGTGCCCTGCTGCACAGTTACAAAGCTCATAGCAACTATGGCTATGATAACGAACAAAAAAATTAAACCTCCGGTCATGACTATTGATTTGTAGTGGAAATATACAACTTAACAGGAAAAGCATAGTTATATATTTAACTGCGCCAATTCTTTTCGATAGAAAAAGAAAAAAGTACGAACTTCATATAGTCTAAAGTAGAAAGTCTAAAGTAGAAAGTCCCGCGACTAAGGACTAACCAGCAAAGGCTACTACTAACTACAAACTGCTAATTAGTACCTACTTTTAAACTTTAGACTTTAGACTTTAGACTAGGTAAGCTATGTCAAAAATGACCCTGGACACTTCCGCAATGCAGGAAGATTTTTTTACAGACACCGCCATGATCGGGATAGGCACTGCACAGCAGGGCTACCGGTTCTGCTGGCTGCTCAACCGGCATTTTGACATTAACTTCCTTCGCGATGTAGAGCAGAACATCTGTGTGCAGAAAAAGGACACCAGCAAACATTACTTCCCCATATACCAGTACGACCTGCCAAACAGCAGCCATAAATACCTGCTCTATAAACTAAAGACCGGCAACGAATTCCTGCTGCCCGAGACCCGCCAGCTCGACTACCTCTGGCTCATACAAACAGCTACCCCTGATGAAGATGCGCGGCAAATAGCAGCCGGGCTCCGCAACATCCCCGAAGTGCAGCTGGCCCAGATACTGGACGCTGACCAACTTAAAAACATCAATAACTTACTTGTATAGGGTCCTGAACGGTTGCTTATCGCACTACTCACTTTGGACAAAAAAGAAAACTGTCCCAACATAGTCGGGACAGCTCAGTATTGAATTTATATAGCTTATGCAGACGCTTTCGCTGTGTTCCTCTGCGATGCGTGGATCTGCTTCTTTTCCTTGATACGTGCAGACTTGCCCTGGCGCTCACGGAGATAGAACAGCTTGGCACGGCGTACGCGGCCTGACTTGTTCAGGATTATCGAATCAATGTTTGGTGAAAACAGCGGAAACAGACGCTCTACGCCTACACCGTCTGACATTTTACGAACAGTAAAAGTCTGTGTATGGCCGGTACCCTGGCGCTTCAGCACATCGCCCTTGAAAGACTGGATACGCTCTTTAGTGCCTTCAACAATTTTATAGTTAACCGTTACGTTGTCCCCGGCCTTAAATTTCGGGAACTCTTTCTTAGCGGTAAGTTGTTCGTGTACAAATGCTACTGCGTTCATTTTGTTATGATTTTTTCGGACTGCAAAGGTAATGAAAAATTAAAGATAAAAGCGAAAAAAATAAAAAAAATGATTTCGCTGATCCTACCTGTATTTATGCACAAAACCCATACCCTCAATCGCCTCCTTAATATTGCTACTCCTCCAGCAAGCCGGGCCTGCGCTCTGCTGTACGCTTCAGTGATTCTTCATGCCGCCAGGCGTCTATCTTTTTAGGGTCGCCGCACATCAGTACCTCCGGCACTTTCCAGCCGCGGAAGTCTGCCGGACGGGTATAGACTGGCGGCGCCAGCAGACCATCCTGAAAGGAATCAAAAAGCGCCGAGGTCTCGTCGTTGAGCACACCGGGCAGCAGCCGGCCTACAGAGTCCACCACCACGGCGGCGGCCAACTCTCCCCCACTCAGCACATAGTCGCCTATAGATATTTCCATGGTCACAAAGTGCTGGCGGATGCGCTCGTCAATCCCCTTGTAGTGACCGCAAATAATTATTATATTTTCTTTTAATGAGAGTGTGTTCGCCGTTTTCTGGTTGAACAATGGCCCATCCGGGGTCATGTAGATCACCTCATCATACTTGCGTTCTTTTTGCAATAATTCAAGCAGTATAGCCAGTGGCTCGGGCATCATCACCATGCCTGCCCCGCCGCCAAACTGGTAGTCGTCCACCTGGCCTTGCTTGTAGGGGGTATGGTCGCGCAGGTTGTGGAGCTGCACATCCAGCAGCCCACGGGCCTGGGCCCTTTTCATCATAGAATGATTGAAAGGGCTTTCGAGTAATTCAGGTAAAACTGTGATTATGTCTATGCGCATTTTAGTCTTTAGTAGTTAGTCATTAGTCCATAGTCGCGGGTCGGTTACCAGATTGTAAAATGCGAGCATTTGCACCCGTCCGAACGGTGTTTCAGCCGGGCGGGCATTTTTCATTTGCATATTTGCACACTATTTAAAGATATACTTCAAGCAGTCCTTCGGGCAGGTTCACATTAATAGTTCTGGTTTTAATGTCCACCTTTTCTATCATCTGGTCTATGAGTGGAACCAACACCTCTGATCCATTGTAATTGACCCTTGCAAGCCATTGAAAACCTGTTTGCGATACATCATCTATCTCACCTAGTTTGCCATGATTTTTGTCTATTACAGAAAATCCTATCCAAAGCAGCGGCGATTCTTTAGCATAGCCAACAAGGATAGACTCATCCACATATACTTGCCTGGTCACTAACTTTTTAGCCGATTCTACTTTATTTATATCTTCAACACTAATCAGGTACTCTTTATCATTGCTGGCCTTACATTCAGAAACAAAATAAGGAATATAGCTGCCCTTCTGCATTTCCACATGCAGCACATGTTCTTTCTTCAGCCACTTGGAATTACCTACTATATGCGTGAGTATCAATGAGCCGTTCAGGCCATGAGTGGCCACTATCTTTCCTATCCTGATCATAGAGGGTGCGAAGTTACCGAATATTGCTATTCGGTAACTGTAAGTATTTGCCAGTTGGAATAGACGGGCGGCATCTTATCGCCATTGGCTGGCGTGGTGCGGTTGCCAACCGGGTCATAGACCCATCGCAACTTATACTTACCGGGGGTAAACAGATAGGCCGATGTATTTATTTTTTCAAATATCCTATCGTAGTTTTTCACATTTTCATCCAGGGGGTCATAGGCGAAATCCAGGTCTTCATCGCCGTCTATATCCACATGGTTGTTGTCCATGTCCACAGCTTCCATGTAAAAATCGTGGGTATGAAATTTCTTGTAGCCGTAGTGCATCACGGTACCGAAATCCTGATGCTTGCCCTGGTGGCTCACCACATTGACTGTAAAAATAAGGTTGCTGGTGTCTTCATTAAGGCTGATGTGCGAGCGCAATAACTTCAATTCTATCGTGTATTTTTCCTCCTTCTGACCAAAGCAATGCGCTGGAGCGCTGCAAATTATTGCAATTAATGCCAGTATAATGTATATGCGCCTCATATATAAGATGGTTAAAGTTCAGTTTTTTACCCCCACCCCTCCAACCATGGGTGTTACGATACAAATGTAAGAAAAAAGTAGCCTCGCGATTATTTTATAGCAAATAACTTAGGTTATTAGGATTGATGACAAAATAAAGTAAACCATATTGCGAAGTTATTTTTCTTTTTTGCTGGGCATGCCCGCAAGGGGCCGAGCGAAGCTCTATCTGCGAATAGGAACCTATTTAAAGACTTTTACAACAACACAAAAATGGAAAAGAACGAGTAAGATGGTGTACTTTATTTTATCATCATTCCTTAGAGAAGCCCGATACATTTTCACAGCGCATATATCGCTTTTTCACTCCTCAACCCTAATCCCTAATTGCAAGGTAGCTTTCAGGTTTGCCTATCCGGTAGGTAGGCAGACAGTGGTGATAAAATATAAAAAACTTTTCCGGTCTACATTTTGGTTACGCCTTTGCGCTTAAGCTCCCTGTCTATCTCGGGGAAAAGTCCGTACAGAATTTGGAGTGTTTCGCTTTGTACGTTTTCAAATGCCTTTTTGAATATTTCGTGGAGTGCTTCATCGGATAATTGAAGTACGTCTGAAGCACTTAATTTACTTTCCTTGAAATCGGTGATTATACTCTTGAGCGTGCTTCTGTGAATACCGGTCTGAACAATGATTTCAGACATGGTTTGATTTTGGGTATGTAATACCAATTAGACAAAATAATTCGGCATGATTTTTGCTATAGATTAGTATGGCTATTTTACAAACAATTAGTGTCAAGGAAACAATAGAAGAACTGACAGTTTTGCTCAATAAATCTACTGTAGCTACAAAGCCGAGG
>CAIRTW010000305.1 GCA_903881585.1 uncultured Bacteroidota bacterium
GGGCCGTTGAATTTTGTACAGACTACCACAAACGTTCCCAATCTTGTATTTAACCAGCCGACTCAGAGCATTGATGGTTTGTTCGGCAGCATAACTGGTACTGCAGGTTCCAATACGTTTACTCTGAACGGTACCAGACTTACGATCCATCAAACCGTGAACGGTTCTTATGGTTCCACTTCAATAGGGTTGTTAAGCACTATTTCTGGTACCGGTTCTATAGTTAAGACTGGTTCTGCCAGCTTAACACTTGTTAACTCATGCGGCCTCAGTGGTGGTGTAAAGATCAGCCAGGGCGAAATGCTGTTTACACCGACATCATTATCTTCCAGCACATTCAGCATGCCTGCTCCGGATACTTTGGATGGCGGCAGCATAGGTACTACCGGAATACAGGCTAGCTCCACCGTATCACTAAATGTGCTTACGGTAACAAGTAGCTCCAATATATACCTTGACGTTACTAACATACACAGGATCATCTTCGCTAATAGCAGCAGTTCCATATGGGCCTCTGGCCAGACACTTACTATCAATGGCTGGACTGGAAGTTACACTGGCGGTACTTCAGGTACAAAAGGACAAATATTTTTTGGTACCAGCGCTGCCGGTTTAACTGCGGCGCAGTTGGCACAAATACGGTTTTTTGATGGTACTTCCAATCATCCTGCTGTATTGCTCAGCACAGGTGAGTTAGTACCAGCGCCATCCATTACTACTACAGCTGCTTCCTTTGGTCCATTCTGTAACGGTACTTCTAACAACATAAGCGTGGCTTATACAACTGCTGGTACACTTACCGGTACTTATTCTTTACAATTATCAAATGCGGTAGGTTCATTTACTGCTTCTCCTACAGTTATAGGTTCAGGCGCTTCTCCTATCTCCGGAACTATTCCTGCAGCTATCGCAATAGGTACTGGTTATCGTGTGCGTGTGGTGAACAACACACCGGCAGTTAACGGTACAGATAATGGTTCTGACATTACGATCAATGCATCACCAATTGCTTATACAGTTAGCGGCAGCGGCGGCATATGCCCGGGCGCGGCAGGTATAGACATACAGTTAAGCAACTCACAAACCGGAATTAATTATCAGTTGTATAATGGCGCATCTACGGCAGGGTCAGTACACGGTGGTACCACCGGTTTGTCAGTAGATTTTGGCGCCCAGACCGCAGCCGGAACTTACACTGTGCTTGCTACGGCTCCTGCAGGATGTACAACCGCAATGAGCGGCAGCGGTTCGGTTTCTATCAATTCATTGCCTGGTATATCTATTACCGGCACTACATTGATCACCCCCGGCAGCAGCGCAGCATTGACTTTGAATGATACCAGCTCGGTAGATGGCGATATCGTTTCATTGACAGATGGCGTTACTACTTATACAGTTGCTATATCACATGGCAGCGCTACATTTAATACACCAACGCTTTCCAGCACTACTACTTATTCTGTGACCGGTGCTGTTTCAGCGGCAGGTTGCAGCGTGGTTGTGACCGGGCAGTCGGCAATAGTATATGTGAGCGCAACACCAACAGCTATCATTACCGGCGGCACAACAATATGTCCCGGTGGCGCTACCAGTGTTGATCTTACCATTACTGGTTCAGCTTCAGGTCTTGTTACGTATACCGACGGCGTTTCTACTTATTCAGTTACACTCAGCTCGGGCTCGGGTGGGGTAGGTACTGCAGATGTATTTTTCTCTCCTACAGTTACCACTACTTATTCATTGGTCAGCATAGTATCAAGTGGTACTTATACGCTTAGCGGCACAACGGTTATCTCGATCAGCCCGCTGCCAACAGCATATAATGTAACAGGTACCGGTGGTTATTGCACAGGTGGTACTGGCCTTGCCGTTGGTTTGAGCGGTTCTGATAATGGCGCTGTTACCTACCAGTTATATGATGGCGCTACTCCTGTAGGCAGCCCGGTTGCGGGTACAACTGCTGCTATCAGCTTTGGTGTTTACACTACGGCAACCACATATACAGTCGTTGCCACAAACAGCATAGGTTGTGCCAACAATATGACTGGCGCAGCTACGATCAGCATTAATCCTTTACCAACTCAATATGCAGTAACCGGTACCGGCAGCTATTGTGCGGGCGGTTCTGGCCTTGCGATCGGCCTTGCTAATTCACAGACAGGTGTAAACTACGTTCTATATAACGGTGCAACTTCTGTAAGCAGCCCTGTTTCTGGCACTACAGGTTCTCCGGTCAGCTTTGGCACATACACTGCTGCTGCTACTTATACAGTTCTGGCTACAAGTTCATTTACCTGTACGAATGCTATGAGTGGTAATGCAGTTATCACGATCAATCCGCAGCCGGTTCCAGGTACAATTACCGGAGCGTCTCAATTAAGCGTTAGTGGTTCTATGACACTCGCAGATGCATCAGCAGTTGGTGCCAGCGAAGTATGGAGCAGTTCCGCTAGTTCAATAGCTGCAATTGGCTCAGCTACCGGTGTTGTTACTGGTGCTACGGTAGGTACTTCAACAATATCTTATGCAGTTACAAACGGTTGTGGTACGCTGTATGCTACTAAAGTAATAACAGTTAATGCGGTAACAACTGGTGAGGTTGTTATGAGCCAGGTATATGGCGGTGGCGGCAGAACAGGCTCTACTTATAATACTGAATTTGTGGAGCTGTTCAACCCATCATCTTCACCGATCACAATGACCAACTGGTCTGTTCAGTATGTTGCTGCTGCCGGTGGTACATGGGGTGTTAATACATTCTCGGGCACTATTGCAGCACATAGCTATTTCCTTATAGCTATGGCCAATGGCGCTACAGGAAGCTCAATACCTACGGCAGATGCTTCGCCAGCTTCTCCAAGTAATCTTAATAATGTTAACGGAACAGTGGCGCTGGTTGCTAATAGCACTGCTATCACAACTTCTGCCGGTGATGTTACCGCTTCTATGGGTACACAGCACATAGTTGATTTTGTCGGTTATGGTTCCGCAATTTCTTATTTAGCTTCTGCTTCGGCGGCTACGAGTGTTTCTTCTGCTCTTTTCAGGGGACTTAATGGTTGTGTGAATGCAGGGAACAACAGCACAGATTTTTCTTTAGCAACTCCGTCTCCCCGCAATAGTGCTTCTGGTACAAATATCTGCCCGGTACCAACTGATTACTATTCTAAGGCAACTGGTAACCTTGATGCCACTACTTCATGGGGTACGAATCTTGATGGCACTGGTACTAATCCTCCTGGCTTTACAACTATATTACAGACTATGCACATTGCCAATGGCAACCCAGGAGCCTTCTCTGGTAGCACATGGACAGTATCTGGTACTGGGTCGGTTGTAAATGTTGACGCTGCTACCGATTTTACTATTCCAGCAACAACAACGGTAAACGCTACTGTGAACGTTGGCGCCGGCAGGACATTGACCATACAGAACAGCACATTGCCAACATTTGGTGGCATTGATGCTACAAGCACGATCGCATATTCTGGTCTGTCAGGTTTCAATCTCCCTACTTCTTTTGTTTATGGCAATCTGACACTTGCAAATACGCCTGTTTTCAGCACTGTTGGCTCAACTTTATCGCTCAATGGTAATCTCACATTGACTGGCTCTTCAACATTGAATATATCCAGTACCGCCCTTGTAACAACAGGTACAGCCGATCAGACGATCAGCGGTAATGGTACTACATTGTCGCTTAGTGCATTTACTGACAGCAAAACTGCCGGCAAGGTTACCCTGGCTTCAGGTACAAACTTAAACCTGAATGCAGGTACACTGCTTATGGTGCTAAGCGGTGGCGCATCCAACCAGTTTAGTGACGGTGGCAACACGATCACTACAGGTAATAACGTTGATCTCAGCGGTACTGCGGCTTCTTATAATTTCACGGGTACTATTGTGCTTAACGGTAATACTACTGGCTCTCAGAATATCAGGGGCGGTACAGGTGCAAAATGTGTTGCTACTCTCCACAACCTGGTAATAGCCGGTACACTGCAGGTAAAGCTTAACCCAACAGGCTTAAGCAGCCAGACTTTAACAGGTGATCTTATCTTTACATCTGCCGCTACAGGGCATTTGAATTTTGAAGGAGATACACTCAAAGTTGGTGGTAACGTTAACGACTCAGCTACTACCGATCTGCTCACAATGACTACAGCCGGAAGTACGCTTATGTTCAATGGCAGCAGTGCTCAGACTTATTATTCTGCGGTTTCTGGCGGCAATAGCCTCCTTAACCTCTCTATGAATAACAGCGCTGGCCTTATGTTATACAATCCTTTGACCGCAACAGGTAAGCTGATCATGACAAATGGTAATATTACTACTGGCAGCAATACACTTACACTTTCTTCTACAGGAACAGTAAGCGGCGGCAGCTCTTCTTCTTATGTTAACGGTAACTTTGTAAAGAATATACCGGTAGCTGGCCTTACGTCTCTTGCATTTGAAGTAGGAGATGCAACGTATGCTCCGATAAAGCTGACGTTCGGATCTTCTATTACAGGTGGCGGAATCCAGGTTTCGTCAACTGGTGGTGCACATCCGCAATTAGCTACTTCGTATATCAATACTGCAAATTATGTGAACAGGTATTGGACCATTGCAGACCTTGGTACTACCGCATCGGGTACTACCGTAAATGTAGCGCTGAGCTATAATAGTGGTGATGAGACAGGTTCAGGTAACGCCGCTTATTCAATGAGGCAATATGCCGGCAGCTGGACAACAATGCCGTCAATTACTAACTCAACATCATCTACTACACCGCTGCTGGCTAATTCTACAACTTCTACAGGGGTTGCAGGTGCATCTTATGCTGGTGACTATGTTGCGGGTACTCCTGATTGTTCAGGCGCTACCGGCGGTGCCACAAACGCTTCAGTAACCACGATCTGTGGTTCAGGTACTTCATCGTTAAGTTTATCTGGTTCATCTTCAGGCCCCGGTATTTCTTATCAGTGGCAGTCATCTCCCGATGGGTCGGTTTACTCACCTATTAGTGGCGCAACAAGTTCAACTTATACTACGCCAACAATTTCCAGCACTACTTATTATAACTGTGTTGTAGGTTGTGGGTTTACAGGCACAACAAGCGCTTCTACGGCTGTAACCGTTAACGCTAATCCGGTTCCGACAGTAGGTTCTACTGGTGGCGGAGTAGCTATTTGTTTCGGAACAACCGCTACTTTAAGCGGTACTGGTGCAACTTCTTACAGCTGGACAGGTAGTGTTACAGATGGCTCGTCATTTACTCCCACGGTAGGTACGCACAGTTATACTGTAACAGGAACTACCAGCGGTTGCAGCAATACAGCTACAACAACAATAACAGTAAATGCTTTGCCAACGGTAGGTTCTACAGGCGGTGGAGTAGCAGTATGTAACGGAGCAATGGTAACATTAAGCGGTACCGGTGCCAGCTCCTATAGCTGGGCAGGTGGCGCTATCACAGATGGCGTTGCATTCATTCCGTCATTAGGTGTAAACATATATACAGTAACCGGTACAACTAATGGTTGCAGTAGTTCTGCAACAACAACGATTACCGTAAATGCAATACCAACTGTAGGTACTGCCGGCGGTGCCATTGCGATTTGTCACGGAACAACCGCTACATTGAGCGGCACCGGGGCAACTACTTATAGCTGGACGGGTGGCATTTCCAATGGTGTTGCTTTCACTCCTGCTACGGGTGTTTATAACTATACCGTAACAGGTACTACGAGTGGTTGCAGCAATACAGCGACTACATCATTAACTGTAAATATCACAGACCCAGGCACAATTTCTGGTCCTTTTACAGTAGCCGTTGGTGCTAATATTACATTAACCGATGCAACAGGCAGCGGTACCTGGAGCGCCAGCAATGGCAATGCTACTGTATCTGGTGGTATTGTGCATGGAGTAGCGAATGGCGTTGTTACTATTTCTTATTCAGTGACCGGTGGTTGCGGTGTTGCGTCTGCAACTCAAGTCGTTGCAGTCGGCACGGGTACAGTTAGTATTGCAGCTATTTCGGGTACTAAATTTTATGTATGTACCGGTGCTACGACTTCCTTCTTTGATGCGACATCAGGTGGCGCGTGGAGCATGAGCCCGGCAGGTGTGGCTTCAGTTTCGGCTACCGGAATTGTAACTGGAATCACTGCGGGCACTGCTATCATTAGCTATACGATCGGTATATCATCAGCTACGGCAGTAATAACTGTTTATCCTTCACCTGCTGCTATCAGCGGTAGCGCCTCTGTATGCCAGGGTGGAACAACAGCGTTGTCCGAAGCAACGCCAGGCGGTGTGTGGAGCAGCGGCATCGCATCTACAGCCAGCGTTTGGTCAGCAGGCCTCGTAACAGCAACTAATACCGGTGTCGCTCCGATATACTATACACTGGTTGCTCCTGCCGGTTGCAGGGCGGTACTCAATGTAACTGTAAATCCAAACCCGGGAGCTATTTCTGGGCCAATCAAGGTTTGTACGGGCGCCGCTATCTCATTAACAGATGCAACGGCCGGCGGAGCCTGGAGCGCTTTGAGCACTAACGTTTCGATCGACGGCTCAGGAAATGTTACAGGTAACACGGCTGGTACAGCTGCCATCACCTACGCGCTCACCACTGGTTGTTCCAGGGTATATAACATTACAGTAAATAATTCACCGGTAGCTATAACTGGTAACACAACAATATGCCTGGGTGGTGGTACAACGTTAACAGATGCGACGTCAGGTGGTGTTTCGTGGACCAGTGGAAGCACTTCGGTAGCTACAGTAACGTATGCCGGTGCTGTAACAGGTCTGAGCGTAGGGACCACAGCAATTACTTATGCGCTTACTACAGGCTGTACAACAACTACAGTTGTTACAGTAACAGCAGCAGTTGCCGGAATTACTAATAACAGCCCGATCTGCTTACCCGGTTCAATAACCCTGAGCGATGCAACTGCATCCGGTACGTGGACAAGCAGCAACCCTGCTATCGGATCAGTTGATCCATCCTCGGGTACAGTTACAGGTGTTGCAAGCGGCAGCGTTACGATCTCTTATGCTACTGGCGGTGCAGGTTGCTTCGCTACAGCAGTTGTGACAGTGAATGCGGGAGGCAGTGCAGGCGCTATCTCCGGATCCGGAACAGTATGTGTTGGTTCAGCGGATGCGCTCAGCAATGCAACATCTGGCGGTACATGGAGCTCAACAAATCCTGCTATCGGTACGATCAGCGCCTTTGGTGTTGTAAACGGTATATCTGCTGGCACTACAACGATATCTTATACAATAACAAACAGCTGCGGCACATTAGCAACTACAACTGTAATTACAGTTAATCCGTTGCCAGCTGCGGGTACTATCACAGGAAGTACGTCTGTATGCGCAGGGTCATCAATAGCGCTGACAGATGCAATCACTGGTGGTGTATGGAGCTCATCAAATGGTAACGCTACTGTAGATGGTTCAGGCAATGTGGCCGGCGTAACCGGAGGTTTTTCAACAATATCTTATACGGTAATTAACGGGTGTGGCAGCGCAAGGGCAACAATTGTTGTTACAGTTAACGCCCTTACTGCAGGTACCATAGGCGGTGCGTCATCAGTAACAGCAGGTCTCAACATCACATTGACCGATGCAGTGGCAGGTGGCGTATGGTCTGCAAGCAATTCAAATGCAACCGTATCGGCCACAGGTGTTGTAACCGGTATGGCAGCTGGTACAGTCACGATAAGCTACACAGTGACAAATGGTTGCGGTTCAATAACAGCAACTGATGTTATCACAGTAAATGCTTCCGGTATAGGCGGAGTGACAGGCACAGCGGCAGTATGTATCTTGTCAGCAACTGCGTTGACTGATGCTACACCGGGCGGCACCTGGCATAGCAGCAATACATTGATCGCCACAGTCGGTACAACGGGTATTGTAACTGGCGTTGCTGCAGGCACTGCAAGCATCTCTTATACAGTGGCTGGTGTTCCCGCTAGTGTTGTGGTGACTGTTAACCCAGCTCCATCCAGCATAGGCGGCGCTACTTCTGTATGCAATGGCTCGTCAGTTACACTCAGTGATTTCACAGCGGGTGGTACATGGACAAGTACAGCGGGTGTATCGGTAACAACAGGTACAACAGTTACTACGGTTACAGGTACTGCACTGGGCACAAGCACGGTTACTTATTCACTTGTTACAGGATGTTACAAAACCATGAATGTTACCGTTAAGGCTTTGCCAACGGCTATCCTTGGTGATCTTTCAGTATGCGGGGCGGGCGCAGTAACGTTCTTGTCCGATGCTACAGCAGGTACCTCTTGGACGATCAGCCCCGTAGGTACAGCAACAGTTAGTGCATCCGGCCGTGTTTATGGCGTTGCCGCAGGCACGGCTACGGTTACTTATAATGCAAGCAATTCTTGTATTACCACAGCAATAGTAACGGTAAATACATTAGTTGCGCTGCCGGCAATATCAGGAGCTGCCAATGTAGGCCATGGCCTTATCATCACTTTGTCTGATGGTACGTCAGGTGGTGTGTGGAGCAGCAGCAATCCTGCATTGGGCAGTGTTGACGCTACAGGCGATGTAACCGGTGTTGGTACATCAGGCACAGTTACTATTACTTATGCTTTGGCATATGGCAGCGGGTGTACAGCAACAGCTACTAAGCCGATAACAGTTCATACTCCTGCTCCGCCAACTCATGGCACAACAGTAGGCGGTACAGTGGTAGTAGTAGTTGGCACACCTGTTAGCCTCAATGATGATGTTGTAAGCGGAACCTGGAGCAGCAGCAATACAAATGTTGTTACTGTTGAAGGCGGAACGATCGCTGGCATTGCTCCGGGTGCAACCAATATCACTCATACTGTTACCAATAGCAATGGCGATGTATCAACCAGTGTAACCCCTGTAGTGGTTAGCTCAATATCAATGGATGTAAGAATTGTTCCTAACCCGAACAACGGAACGTTCATGGTGAAGGGTATCATGGGCACAACACAGGATGTTGAAGTGACACTGGAAGTAACAGATGTACTTGGCCAGGTTATCTACAGCAACAAGGTAACTGCACAGAGCGGCAGGGTCAGCGAAACAATATCACTGAACAGCGCGCTCGCGAATGGCATGTACATGCTGAACATGCATACTGCTACTGAGCAGAAAGTGTTCCACTTTGTGATAGGGAAATAATTGAAAAGGAATAGATAAAATCGAAAGCGGGGCGAATCATAACGCCCCGCTTTCCCTTTTTGTAAAGGGAGATATTGGCGAAATTGAAGGCGCAGGGAGACTCAGGAACAGAAAAGATGTGGAATACGCAGGATGACCGCACCAAAATGCGATCCTCCCCTGTTTAGCCCCGATGGACATCGTTTAGGTTAGAAAACATAAGCCCATTGGCAATGTCATCAGGTTAAGCTGAAAGGATCCGGAGGGATTATCATTATAGAAAACCAGTATAAATTTTTCGCTGGGCCTCAAGGGTGGCATAATCAGCAGTAGGGTAGGAAGTCTTGACTTAATGACATTACCCTAAAGGAGTAATATATTAGCCGGACGTTAAGCATAGCAGAACACCTCAAGAATAGCCTCTGCCAGTACGTAGTAATTTCTTGGAAGAATAGCTTTAGCTGAATGACATGGTTCGAAGGGGCCAAATGGGAATAGCTAAGTCTGTGGAATACAATATAGAGTACAAAATCCCGGCGAGGGGTTGAATGCTAGTTTACGGGTTCAGTTGCCGAGGGAATAGTGCTTTACTTTCTTTCCACATTAAGCAGCAACATCGCTATTGATATTAACGCCTTCTAGTGTCGGCAGGCAAGTCCGAGTTATTTATTTTAATACGTCTCGGCTGAGTAGGCTGGCTATAACAGGCAATAACAACAGATTCTTTTTGCAAGTTTCTTTTTAATTTCTAATACTTTCAATACATTTGTTATTCTGTTGGAACTGCGGTGTAGTTGCCTATAGTGCGCAATTTTTCAACGTTTGAATACTAAGTCAAAGCAATATGGATAAGCGAATTCTTTTGATCATTGCCCTCTGCAATGCAGCGGCAATCTCTATTTTTTTTATGAAACGAGCGTCAGCAGCTCACGCCGCTCCGTCTCCGCATTTTGTTATTGACAAAGACCAGATTTATGTTGGTGACAGCGTAACGTTCACCGACAATACACAAGGTGCGATAAGCTGGAAATGGGATTTTGGAGATAAAGAGCCCAGTTTTAAGAAGAGGGGAACACATACTTTCCTCGATATTGGAAAGCATAGGGTTACGGTTACGATCACTGGATCTACATTCGGCCCTTTAGTCGATTCTTCAAAAGAAATATTAGTACTGGCCGTTGCTCCTAAGATTCCGATTGACACTGTTAAGCCAGTGGTCGAAGTACCAAAGCCGGAGAAGAAAGCTCCAGCTCCTGAAGCGCACAACAAGCCGCATCCACATCCTCACTCTGGTGGTGGAGATGATGCACTGCCTACAGATAACGGGCCTACTGAAATAAAAAAATAAATAGTACCCACATATTTTCGGTTAACTAATTTGCAGACTGCCATTCTTTTGAATGGCAGTCTGCGTTAATAGGCCTCTGGTTGCAGCTGTACTTCATAGCAATGCTACTAGCGCTCTTTTTTGTGCGCTGATCGCGTATAAAAAATCCTGTTTATACCATTTAGACAACTAATATTTGCATCAAAAACTCACACTCGCGCTTCGCGGTCTTAAAAACAAAATAAGTGGACTGCGCCTTTGCGTCTTTGCGAGAGATTTTTTGCGAAATACCTTGTCGCATGATTTTAGCTGTCCAATTGGTATCATAGCCCAGGGAACTCGAGATTCCTTATCCTTCCTCTTTTCATATTGAAGGGCATCGATCCGGACAATAACGCTTAAGCAGCGCTACGGTCAAAGCCGTAACGGCGAGGGTAGCTGCCGTCTTCCCTTGATCATCGTGGCTCGCTGCTTTGTATTGGATCCTGTGGTATTATACCAATTAGACAACTAATTGGCAAGTCTGAAAGGCTTGAATGTGATAGCCCCGGCAGCCCAGGGTTTTACAATGTTCTATGAGCCAACCCTGGAAGGGTTGAATGTGAGAGATGCGCATGATTTAGCTGTCTATTTGGTATTACGCGTTATCAGGATACGGCCCTCATAATAAACCGCTACCAAATTTTGTTAAAAAGTTAAATCAAAAGGGTCGTTGGCAGGCCCGCCGAGCCATGACTTTCTGGGTTTTTATTCATAGCTAAATGGCTCTTTTGATAGCAGATCATTATCATTGGCGTGCGCCAATGATATGTGCGGAGCGCAGATGCCCCTCTCGTGTATTCATAAAAAAAGCGGGGCAAATTTCCTCGAAATTTGCCCCGCTTAGAACTATGAAATAATTAGTCGAGCCTCAAAAAGTCTGTAAGCATTGCTGTTATTGAGTATTGTTAGGAA
>CAIRTW010000306.1 GCA_903881585.1 uncultured Bacteroidota bacterium
AGGGTTATGAGCTTACAGTAGGCCAGCCACAGGTGATCACCAAGGAAGTAAATGGCAAGAAACACGAGCCTTATGAAGTGCTGGTGGTAGATGTACCAGCAGAATTCAGCGGTAAAGTGATAGACCTGGTGACACAGCGTAAGGGCGAAATGCACATCATGGAGACCAAGGGCGAAATGCAGCATCTGGAGTTTGACATCCCATCGCGCGGGCTGATAGGTCTGCGCTCGCAGATGCTGACCGGCACGCAGGGTGAGGCTGTAATGGCACACCGTTTCAGCGAATACAAGCCGTGGAAAGGTTTTATTCCTGGCCGCAGCAATGGCGTATTGCTTGCAAAAACCGGTGGTAAGGCAACAGGTTATTCTATAGATAAGCTACAGGACAGGGGCGCTTTCTTTATCGATCCGATGCAGGAACTGTATGAAGGCCAGATAATAGGGGAGCACATCAAGCCAGGAGACCTGGTAGTGAATGTTGCAGAAACCAAGAAGCTCACGAATATGCGCTCCAGCGGAACGGATGACTCTGTGCGGATAACACCTAAGATACAGATGACACTGGAAGAGTGTATGGAGTACATACAGCAGGACGAGTGTATAGAAGTGACGCCACTGAATATACGCCTGCGCAAGATAATGCTGAATGAGGAAGACCGTAAGAAGTACCAGAAGGTAATGAAGGCGGATGCGTAATTAATGTGCAGATTTGGGAATATGCACATTTGCAAATTTCCTTCGCGACGTTGGAATAATGGTAAAGTAAAAATTTGAAAATGCTCCCGGTATGGGGGCATTTTTGTTTGTATTACTACTTCATAGATTTTCGTACCCCGGCGATCGCATAGTTTTATTCTGGAATACGATTTGAATTGACTAGCTGCCCTGCATAAATTCCAATATTTTTATTTTGACGATCACCCATCCAAAACTATTTTTTTGCTGTCTTTTTACTTACCCTGTTATCTTTTTGTGAAATTATTTTTAAAATAAAAATACGTCTGAAGAAGAAAAAGTATTTATGTTTATAGGCTGCATTTAGTCATTGAAATGTAATTTTTGAGCTTTAGAAGTTGTTTATAGTTTGCCATGAAGCATTGTTGCGTTTGGTTTGTTATTGGTTGCGTTTTCTTATTTAGCGGGGTGGCCAATGGCCAGCTTGTTGGAGATAACGCATTTCTGCAGGGCAGGTACCTGGAGGCAGCTATAGCGCCAAATGGCTCTTGGGGTAATACTATTACGTCACCTGCGGTTTATCATACACATACCGGTGGCACAGTATATCCCGACCCGGTTACCGGGACCTCGCCCACGAACCAGCTGGATTTTTCGTATGATGCAGGGCATGATGGCTGGACCACCGGCTCACCTACCGGTGGCAGCCAATGTTGCTTTTACGGCAGTTACTTCCTGCCGGGCACACCATTTGACGGCTGGTCTATACAAATGAACGGGGTTAGGAGCGATGCCTACTATACCGCTTTTCCAACAGGCTTCGCATTAGGCGCAGGCGCAACAGCTTTTACAGGTACCAATGTTTCGTACACCCACGTTACCGGCTCGCCGTGCGCGCCCGACCCGCAAGGGAATATGGCTAACTTATGGACCGGGTCCTATGCTGCGTCCGGGGGAACTTTAGCGATACGGCAGACGAACTACGTAGATACACTGGCATCGTGGGACAGGGTGAATATTGTATTTAAGAATACAGGCGCCACTACCATCACCTCTTTATATTACCTGGTTACCGCAGACCCGGACAATGATGAG
>CAIRTW010000307.1 GCA_903881585.1 uncultured Bacteroidota bacterium
CTATTCTGGTGTCTTCCATAAGCCATTTAAAAACAGAATCTGAAATTGGATTTGCGATGAGCATTATTCTAATTTTTCCGGTGCAAATATAGTTGTTCCCGATGGCAAAGGAATGTGAAATTTTGATATTATGATTTGGAAGGACTAAAAATCAGCGGTAGCTGACACCCGAAAAAATGTCTGTTGCTTTTGTACTTTTGGGCAATAAACAATAGAGCATGAAAGTATTTATATCTGGAGCGTCGGGGTTGGTGGGCAGCAACTGCCTGAAACTTTTTTTGGAGAAGGGTTGGCATACGGTTGGGTCTTATTTTTCGTTTGAGACAGATAATACCGTGTTTTATGATACTTTGCTGCCTGACCACCCTATGAACTTTGACATTGAAGAGTTTGGGCCTGATGTGATAGTGCATTGCGGTGCACTCACTCATGTAGACTACTGCGAAACCCATGAACAGGAGAGCTACGAGAAAACAGTACAAAGCACCATAAACCTGATAGCCGTTGCCAAGGCATGCAAAGCGAAAATGGTTTACCTCTCTACAGACTATGTATTTGACGGGAAAGACGGCCCCTACAAAGAGGATGCGCCCATGAATCCGCTCTCGGTATATGCGCGGCATAAACTGGAAGCAGAGCAAATGATACTAAAAGAAATACCGGATTCGCTTGTGCTAAGGGTAACCAATGTATATGGTAATGAGCTGAGGGGTAAGAACTTTATAGCCCGCATCATAGACCAATGCTTTAATAATCAAAAGCTAATGCTCAAGCTGCCATTCGACCAATATGCCTCTCCTGCCTGCGCATGGGATATTGCAAGGGCTATGCATGTGTTGCTCAACGATAATAAAACGGGCATTTATCACATAGGTGGCAGTGAGTACCTGAACAGGGTAGAGCTGGCAAAGATAGTGCTGAGTTATTTCCCCGATGCAGACTATGAGCTGATACCAATATCTACAGCGGAACTCAAACAGCCGGCAGCCCGCCCATTGCTGGGTGGTTTTATCTGCAACAAATTTCTTGGGGAATACCCTGATTTCGTATTTGGTACCATTGATGACTATATGAAGGCAGTATTGGCAGAACGGAAAGATTGGATCAACTAACGCGCCACACGGTATGAATATAGTAATCCGCAAACTGGTGCTACTGGAGGAAATGCTGCCTAATTTAGAGCTGATAAGACAGCTCTCGCCGCAGCTTGAAGCGGCGGGATACCGAGCGATGCTGGCCGACATGATTCCCCATAACTATTTTCAAGTGGGCGCATATGCCGATGGGGAATGTATTGCGGTATCGGGTTATTGGATAGCAACCAAACTTTATAGCGGTAAGTACCTGGAGATAGACAATTTTGTGGTGGACAAAGCATTTTGTGGTAAGGCAGTAGGTAAGCAATTGCTGGACTGGATGTTGCAGGAAGCGAGGGACAACAATTGTAATATGGCCATGCTGGATGCTTATGTAGAAAATTTCAAGGCCCACCATTTTTATTACCGCGAGGGGTTTATAGCGAGGGGATTCCACTATCTTAAACAACTATAATGTTTCTGTAATTTTTTTGTAACGTATTAAGCAATAGGTATTTGAGTCCTACATTTGGCAAATGGAACAAAAAGAAGAATTGGTGGTGCTGGTGGATGAGCAGGATAAAGAGGTAGGCACAATGGAAAAACTGGAGGCCCACCGCGAGGGCAGGTTACACAGGGCTATATCAGTTTTTGTTTTTAATAATAAGAGAGAACTTTTGTTGCAAAGGCGGGCCAGTGGCAAGTACCACTCACCCGGCCTGTGGACGAATACCTGCTGCACCCACCCCCGCCCGGGTGAGTCGCCAAGGGATGCGGCGCAACGGCGGCTGGAAGAAGAAATGCAGCTTACCTGCAAACTGCACCGCAAGTTTAGCTTTATATACAAGGCCGCACTTGATAACGGCCTTACGGAGCACGAGTTTGATTATGTATTTGTGGGCCATACAGATGCCAAGCCGAAGCCAGATGCAGATGAGGTAGGGGAGTGGCGATATATGAATGTAGATGAGCTGGATAAAGCGCTGAAGGCTAACCCGGCGCAGTTTACCGAGTGGTTTAAGATTTGTTACGACCAGTATTTCTTTGAATTATTTCAATAAGTAAAAGAGTTAATAAACTAAAATATCGTTAAGGCGGAGGCAAAAAAGAAATTTAAAGGTTAATTCCTTTTTAATTTTCAGAAAATCTCCTTAGCATTGCACTCTGATTGCATAGTTCGATGGTGTAACGGTAGCACCACAGACTCTGACTCTGTTAGTCTAGGTTCGAATCCTAGTCGGACTACACTCTTCAAAAGCCCTGCCCAGCAGGGCTTTTATTATTCAGGTCAATTGGAACATCGAACCATCAGATAAATTTCTTCTTTACACAAATTTTAGTCTGAGGACTTTTTTATCAATTTTTGTGAGTAATACCAGTTATTGGTATCTTTGATAAAAGCATTTTATGGCACATAATACTTCAGTTTTATTGGGCGATCATTTTGAGAAGTTTATTTCAGACGAAGTTTCATCAGGCAAGTATAATTCTGCAAGTGAAGTAATAAGGACTGCCTTAAGATTAATGGAAGCTGAAGAACAAAAAAAGCAGGCCCTTAACGAGGCCCTTCGCCTTGGCGAAATGAGCGGATTTGAAAAGAACTTTGATCACAAAGCCCATTTAAAGAAACTGAATGCATCAATTTTATGAAATCATTGCCTTATGTTATTAGCAAAAAGGCACTTGCCGATCTTGATGATATCTGGTATTATACCGTTGAAAAATGGTCTGTAGATCAGGCAAACCGGTATTACGATCTGATATTCGAGGAAATTGGGTATATCTGTAAAAGGCCTCATTCCGGCAAGTCAATGGACGATATTAGAAAAGGGTACCGGGTGTCGAAAGTTAAATCACATCTTATCTTTTACAAAGTTGTCAATGACATTGTTGAGATCATTAGAATTTTACATCAACGAATGGATATTGAGAACCGGCTTAGTGATTAAAGGATGATTGCATGTAAAAGCTGAAAAACATCCACCAATTTCTTCAAATCCTCAATGAAAAAGTTCGAGAATAATCCAACTGGGATTACTTAAATTGAGGGCGAAGAAACAGTGCAGAGAGCGCTTGTGTTTCTTCGCTTTTTTATTGAACTGTTGTGCATTGGTAAAAAATGCTATGCGACACAATACTTCTGTTCCTATAGGTAATATTAATTCTCGTCCCCTGCATTTCCAGGTAATGCCATCGCTTCCTTCTCCTGCACCGATGCCTTACCCGTCTCTACCTCTATCTGTTTTGTAGTAACAGCATACTCAGCAGGAATTATTTCCGAACCATATTTCATGGTGTACGCTTTTGTGAACTCAGCGCCAAAATAAACGATGATGGATGAGTAATAGACCCACAGCAATAGGATCACCAGAGAGCCCATAGCTCCGTATGTGCTTCCCACATTGCTTTTGGTGATGTACATCGATATACCGAATTTCCCCAGCATAAACAGGAACGTAGTCACAAGAGCGCCAACCCAAACGTCCTTCCATTTGATCTTTGCATCGGGCAGCACTTTGAAAATAGCCGCAAATATTACGGATACGATACTCACGGTGAGCAGCTGGTTAACTATATAAAATATAACAACAGTAGTATTTGCAAAATAGGCCTGTAGCTTGTGGCTGAAGCCATCTATAAGGGACGTAACTGCCAGCGAAACCACTAAAAGAAACCCCAGCCCCACAATGATAGAAAACGACAGAAACCTGTTCTGCAGCATTTTTAGCCACCCTTTTTTAGGCTTTGGCTTTATGCCCCATATGTCATTTATAGAATCCTGTATCTCGCTGAATATTGATGTAGCGCCTATCAGCAGCGCAATAAAACCAATGATCATAGCTACGCTGTTTTTACCGCTCACAGCAGCCTGCCTGATAACATCCTGCAATTGTATCGCCGTATTTTTACCCAGGAAATCTTCGAGTGAATGATATATTTTGTTCTCAACCGCATCCTGCCCCAGGAATATGCCACATAGCGATATGATCACAACCAGCAGTGGCCCCATGGAGAATATTGTAGAGTAGGCAAGAGAGCCACTCAGCTTAGTAATTTTATGGTCTGAAAAACCAGTAAATGAGCTGGAGAATATTTGCCCCACATTTTTAGCAGTTTCTTTGATCTTCATTTTTCGCATTGTTATAATACTGCGCTGATAATTCTCCTCATATACTTCATATATTCCCGGGCTTCTAGCGCTGATTCAAACATAACAGATAAATATTGTACCAATAAGCTTGCCCACAGCCTGAAAAACTTCCGGCTTTAATGGATGATTAGAATAAGAACACCAGGTGTTGAAAAATGGGCGGGCTTCAGCCCAATACACAATATTTTAATACATATCCCGTTTTACCCGTAACTTTATTTACCCCAAACCTTTAAAATCGAACCCAATGAAAAGGTCCTTTTTGTTATTGTCTGTAATCATACTTTTTTGCTCCCGTCTGTCTGCACAACAGGCTTTTGAAGGCCACTACGGCAACCAGAAGCTCGATGTGGCTTACTCAGCCGCGGCTACCAATGACGGCGGCTATATCATTACCGGGCTTACGCAGAGCATGGTTGACTCCAACGGCGATATTGTGGTGATAAAAGTATCTGCTCATGGCGATACTTCCTGGTCACGTACTTTCGGTGGGCCTTTCCTGGAAGGGGGCAATTTCGTGATGCAAACCGCAGACGGCAATTATATGGTATCCGGCCATACAGAAGATTTTGGCGCCCATGATTGCGATGTATTCCTGATGAAGCTGGACCAGTATGGCAACAATATGTGGATCAAAACCTATGGCGGGGATTCCGACGACATCAGCGAAAGCGTGGTGGAACTGCAGGGTGGCGGTTATGTGATAGGCGGCATGACCGCAAGCTATGGCAATACCGGCTCAGCTACAAACAGGCATCTGTACTTTATAAAAACAAACAGCACAGGAGACACCGTCTGGACAAAAGTATATGCAGGCAGCGGCATCGAAGAATGTTACTCAATTGCTGCCATGCAGGACGGCGGCTTCCTCGCTGCCTGCTGGACCACCAGCAGGGGCAATACTGCTGGCGATGGCTGGCTGGTGCGCCTCAATGCAAGCGGGGACACGCTTTGGACCAGGCTATATAAAAACGGAGCCGACACCCGCCTTTACAAGATCCTGCCCACCATGGACAATGGCTTTATGGTAGCAGGCTATACAACCCCAGCTACCGGCGGTAACGAGGGCCTGATCGTGAAGCTTGATGCGAACGGCAATGAGCTCTGGAAGAAAACTTTCAGCGACCCTTCAGCTGGGATCATCTTTCACGATGTGACGCAATTACCCACCGGCAACTTCATGTTCACCGGCGGCAGCTACCCCACCACTACCACCGGGAATGTGTATATACTCACCACCGATGCCAACGGAAATAAACTGACAGACCAGCTCTGTGGCGGCACAAATTCGTGGGCTAATACAATAGCATCGCAGGGAAATAACAGCTACCTGGTTGCAGGCTCCGCCGCAAAGTATGGCGACCCCGATGGCGACCTGTATTTTATGGAACTGGACAATACCATCTCCGCCCATGTGCCGACGGTAACCGGACAGCAGCCTCGCTTATACCCCAACCCGATAAGAGAACAACCGGCAATAATTTTACTTCCCGAGGCTGAAGCAAATGGCACGGTACACATTGACGTTTTCACCAAGGACGGACGCAATGTGTATAGCAAAGACAATATCCGCGCAAAAGACATTGTTATCAGCAGGGACCAGTTTCCGCCAGCTCAATACCACTTCCGCATCATCTGTAAGGACGAAGCCCAGTACACAGGGGAATTTGTAGTGGAATGATGCTGCTACCCACGCTCAAACAGCGGCAACTCTGCCGCCGCTGCGACAGCCTCTGCCAGCTTCCGGCCTTCCTCACTGAATGGCCAGTAAAACAGGCTCTTCACAGGGTTGTCGTCGCGAATCGCATTGATGGCCTCAATAGTGGTTTTCTTTGCAAGCCCCTTATGACGATATTCGGGCAGCACACTGGCAGAACAAAGATAAATAGCATCGTAAGCAACGCCCACAGGCGTTTCATCTACCAATCCTTTCTCAGATATGCCACCCGATATAAACCGCTCCATAACTCTGTGAAGCGTGGGTATAACCAATATCCACACGATCGGCCCATCTTCAGTGGCCACTTCCGACAGCGTAGCCGGATGAAGCTCGTGCAAATGCGCGATCACTGCTTCGTCCACATCCAATTGCTCGGGATCGTTCTTCACATCGAAGAACTCGGTTACTAATTGTATCATCCGTTCGTAATTGTTGGCCATTGTATCTATTCTAGGGAGCACGAAGTTACAAACAACTGCTCAACGCATTTGTGGTTACTATACTCGCGCTTGGCGGTCTTAAAAACAAAATGAGTCCTGAAAACTATCTGGATACGTACTTAGCGCCCCTGCAGGCAGGTTTGCGGGAAACCTATTTACAGCTTGGCATAAAACGATTAAAACTGGAACTGCACGCTCCCGAAAATACCAAAGTACCTCGTCTTATTTTCACTGGCTTGTGGTACCGGCGATACACGCCAGTCGAAGTCTATCCTGAATATTTTGAAGATATTCGAAACTCCGGTGCCCAATTCAAGATATGGATTGCCCTGTAGTGTGCGGAACGGAAATGCGCCGGTTATATTCAGATTAGAGTTCGCATTGCTCAGCGACCCTATCACCCCCTTTGCAGTCCAGAACTGGCGAAACTTGAGCTTTTTCAGCAGGGGAATATAGTTGAATATCCCGCTACCTATCGTATGCTCCAGGTTGAAGCCAACATATTGATCGCTGACAAACTCATAGGTATTCATCATCTCAAACGCATACTTATTATAGTACAGGTATTCATTGCCGGGATGTATCTCCAGCAGCGGATATGGCAGCGTACCGAAATACTTTCCGGCAAACACGTTGTAATACAAATGTCCGAATGGGGGTATATTGATACTCTCTGTAACCGACCCTCTTACTTTCTGGTACTGGTAAGCGCTGTTGAGCAGGTTCTTAATTCCCGCATCCCCCTCTATATCAACTATGGGATATTTACTGCCTACATTCACCCGCAGGTATTGCCCGTCTATGTACTTCTCTTTATAGGCGTAGCGCAGTTCTACTCCCACTTCACTGCTCACTACACTTGCAGATGAGTTACCATTGTAATCTTTAAATATGCCCGACGACGGTAAAGGTGCATAGGGCGTAAACTGAGAGTGCTGCAATATAAGCCGGTGGCTGAAACCACTAAAATATTCCTTATAAAATTCAAATCGCTGATCGTCTGAAAAAGCCAGCTTCCACGGTATGCCGGGCTTCCTGAAAAGCGAACTGAATATATTGTCTGATCCCAGCTGATCATAATAATTGGTCGCCTGGTTTATGTCATGCACATAGTACCCATATACATACATGCGTGGGTGCCGGTCCAGCAGCCATATACCGGTAAAGCCCCATTTTAATCGTTTGTCCTTATCACCATAAGCAAGGAAGCCTGTTACGTGCGCATCCTTCACTGATCTCGGCGTTCCTAATGATAAACGGAAGCGGTCACCCTCTACCGGGTTGTGGCTATAAATATAGAAATAGGGACCGAGTTGTATAGGCCCCACATCCTGCACGCCACTGGCCAGGAAGGTGATGAATTTTTTATAGAAGGTGGTGATAGGCATACTGTTAATGCTATCCACCATTTTATTGATCTTCTTCTCATTCTTTGACAGGGTATCCGGCCTGCTCTGCGCCCACCATGCTGCCGATTTATGTTTTGAGCTGTCTGGCGCTATCACCTCTTCTTTCCATTCCGGATTATCAAGCGCACTGTCCACCGAAGGGCTGTTGATAACTACATGGTGATAGGTGGTAGTCTTGCGCCCTATCATTCCAGGTAGTTTATTGGAACTGTATGCGCTGAACGTGGCTATGAACTTGTCCTTGACCGGGAACCAGAATGTATCCACCGGCGCAAACTCCTGGTACAGACTGATCTTGTCCACCCAGTTGATGTTTGCCAGTTTCGATACATCCATGCTCATGCGCTCAATAGCAAAGATGGAATCAACCACCCAGAAGTCGCCTGTAAAGCAGTTCTCCCCTTCCCTCCTCGGCGTGAACTGCACCAGTATAATGTTGTGTCCATATGCTTTCTGTGTATCCTTGATGCTGTATTTGTAATGAAAGAGCGCATCATTGCTTATAGGGCTTACATACTTTTTATCCAGTACAGGTATGTAGTTCTTGTAGACATTCACATTCTGGTACAGCGCGCCCAGGTACTTGTTGATGTTGGGATTATTCACCCCCTTGGCCATACTGCCCTTTATTATCTCCCGCTGCTTTTTCGGCTCGTGCCTGAAATAATAGTCAGATATAGACTCTGTCATGTAAAGCGGCAGGTAAGGCTTCGATTCAGTAGAGGTATCAAGCCCATCGAAGATAAAAGCATAGCTCTTCAATATGGGTATTTTGGCAAACTGCGACTTGGTCATGTGCTGCAGATCGGCTTCCAGCCTGTTGTATGCCTCATACTTATAATTCTCCGCTTTGTCCGGATTGTTGTACGGCTTTCTTGCTATAATGTGCCGCATCAATATTACAGCCGGATCCTCACCTGCATGAAAAACCACCTCATTCAACGCGCTCGCAGAACGGTCCATATCGAATATGAAATTGTATTCGTGCTGGCTTTTACGAAGTAATTTATTTATCTGCTTATACCCCAGCCCACTTATCCGCAATGTATCCGATGGCAGCTTATCTGTCCTTATGATAAAGTTACCGTTGAGGTCTGCCGAGGTGCCGGAGTTTGTGTGCGGAAAAGTAATGACCGCAAATGGTATGCCTTCGCCGGTGTTTCTGTCCTCAACTTTTCCGTTGATGATGTATCCGTTTTGCGGTGCAGCAGCGGAGGGTTTACTTACAGTAGTGTCCAGATCCAGTGCGGGCAGGCTTTCAGAGGTATCTATCTTTGGCGATATAACCTGCTTCCGTGTTGTATCCGCTCCCTGCCCGCTGGGTAGTGCGCGTATTGTATCGGTTGCCTGGGCAAACAATGCTTCATTTATGAACAATAAACAAACAATAAAAACAACCTTCCAAAAAGTCATAAGCTGGCGCCGGGTAATCTTTCAGCAAAGTAACGAATTGCAGCAAGTAATAAAAGAATCATTGTATTTGGGTATAAAGCAATTTGCACTCTTTTATTAGTTGCCCCGGCCTTTAGGTCGGGGATGGGAATCGTAACACTCACTGGCTTTAGCCAAAATGCGGCAACCAGGCACTCTCACAACTTATTTTGGCTAAAGCCTAAACCTTTTGTTACCCACTCCCCGGCTTGAAGGCCAGGGCTACTGAACTGTTTTCTAAAAGTGTAATTTGCCCGATTCACACATATACGAATTCATCTAAAATAAGATTTACACCACAAGGGATCTCTTATCTTTGCGACAATAAATACATTCGCAAATGGAAAAAAGAAAGCTCGGCAATACCGGTATTTATGTTGCGTCTTTAGCGCTCGGCACTAATGTCTTGGGCTGGACCATCGACCAGACCAGGTCATTTGAAGTGTTAGACGCATTTGTAGGTGGCAGGTTTAACCTCATCGACACAGCAGACAGCTACTCCACATGGGCACCCGGAAATAAGGGCGGAGAATCGGAAACCATTATCGGCAACTGGCTGAAAAAAAGCGGCAAAAGAGACCAGGTGGTGCTTGCCACAAAAGTAGGCGCAGACATGGGCGAAGGCAAGAAGGGCACGTCAAAAGCCTACATACTCAAAGCTGTTGAAGACTCATTAAGAAGATTGCAAACCGACCATATCGATCTTTATCAAAACCACTTCGACGACGGCGTAACCCCGGTCGATGAAACCATGGAAGCCTTTTTCCAGCTCATAAAGGAAGGTAAGGTAATAGCCTGCGGTGCTTCCAATATGACTCCGGAGCGCCTAAAACAATCTCTTGATGCCAGCCGCCAAAATAATATCCCGACCTATGAGACCCTGCAGCCTCACTACAACCTCTACGACCGGGAGAACTACGAACAGAACTACGAACAAATCTGCATAGAAAATAATCTGGGTGTCATTTGCTACTTCCCGCTGGCAAGCGGCTTCCTCACCGGCAAATACCGCACCGAGGCCGACCTCACCAAAAGCGTGCGCGGCGGCAGTATGCACAAATTCATGAATGAGCGCGGCTTTCGCATCCTGCAAGCTCTTGACGAGGCAGCAAAAGAACACAATGCAACACCTGCGGCCATAGCTCTCGCCTGGCTCATGGCCCGTCCTTCCATCACCGCACCTATAGCCAGCGCTACCTCTGTGGCGCAGTTGAAGGAACTGATGAGTGCTGCGGAAATAAGGCTGAATGGAGAGTCGTTAAAAGCACTGTCTTTTGACTAAACAGCCCAATAGTGATTTGTCATGGTGAGCCCCGCCGAACCATGAATCGCTCAGAATTTTGACATGGTTAAATCAACGAACCGCAGTCTTGCAATGGCAGCCTTTTATATTATCTTTATATTATGCGAGCCGACATTATACCGTTAGGGGAAAGCGGGATTGACTTTGTTGCAATTCTTAAATATAAAACTACTGAAGAAGGTGGACGAAGTACGCCTGTGTTTAAAAATGATTCTATTTACAAGTGCTATAGACCACAAGTAAAATTTTACTTTTCAGAAAGGCAGACATCAGGTGCGCAGATGTTTATTGATAAGGAAATAGTACATCCGGGAGATGTAGCAAATGCAGAGATTACAATGTTGTGCCCGGAAATTTTCAAAAATAAATTATAGATTGGAATGGACTTTGATTTTCGTGAAGGCTCAAGAATAATAGGAACAGGTAAGGTTACTACGATTTTAAATGAGGCCTTAATAAAATAACTCATCTTTAATTTCAAACTGATACACCACTTGGCCTTTGGAATTTTACCATTGGAATTTATTCCCCTTATCTTTGCCCCGCAAAATAGAACGCATTGAATCCTAAAATAAAGATAGGCGCTGTAAGTTACCTGAACACCAAACCCCTGCTGTATGGCATTGAGCATAGCGACATAAGCAAAGACGTTGAGATCATTGTTGACTACCCTGCCCGGCTGGCAAAAAGCCTGATGGTAGGCGATATAGATATGGCGCTGCTCCCTGTGGCTGCTATCCCGGCTATTGATGGCGCACACATTGTAAGTGACTATGGCATTGCTGCAGATGGCAATGTAGTGTCTGTAGCCATTTTCAGCCAGGTACCCATGGAGGAGATCGAAACAGTTTATCTCGATTACCAATCCCGCACTTCAGTGAAGTTAGCCGAGCTACTACTCGAAAGCCACTGGAAGAAAAAAGTAGTTTATAAACCCGCTCCCGAAAATTTCATTGAGCACATCAACGGCACCAGTGCCGGTGTCATCATAGGCGACCGGGCTTTAATACAGCTCAGTAACTTCAGGTACATCTACGACCTTTCTGCCGCCTGGAAAGACTATACCGGCCTCGATTTTGTTTTCGCTGCATGGGTGGCCAACAGTCCATTGCCTCAGGGTTTCACCGCCCGCTTCAATGCCGCGAACGCCGAGGGGTTAAAACACTTAGATACTGTGATCGCAGAAAACCCGTTCCCTTATTACAACCTGCACACTTATTATACAGACAACATCAAATTCTACCTTGACGAACAGAAAAAGAAAGGGCTGGTAAAATTTCTCGACATGATTGGCAATGCCCGTTAGGATTGATGACAAAATAAAGTACACCATATTGCGAAGTTATTTTTCTTTTTTGCTAGGCTTAAAATCTGCGAATAGAAACCTATTTAAAGACTTTTACAACAACGCAAAAATGGAAAAGAACGAGTAAGATGGTGTACTTTATTTTATCATCATTCCTTTGCTACTTGCTACCCTCTGCCCTTCTTATACCAATTAGACATTAAAAAACGGCACTAAAGCTATTCATATAATAGTCGAAGGATGTGAGCGTTTTTATAGTTTCATTTTCAATGCTTTTTACTAGATCGGCAACTTTATCAGAAAGGTCA
>CAIRTW010000308.1 GCA_903881585.1 uncultured Bacteroidota bacterium
TCTCCACAAAGCAAAAATGTAAAGGGGTAGCATATTTTGATAATATTTTTTCTGTATAATAAAATATACTAAATAAAAATAAATATTCCTAATATAATCATAATGTCAGCTTTTTTTCGTATATTTTATTATACGAAATGTATCTAAAATGACTAACTGTAATAAATGCAACTGCCCACCAAATTATAATTTCCAACCCGCACCGCAGTCCCCTTGTAATTGCTGCCCGCCAAGATATATCTATAGCCCAGCAACTGCCAACTATCCCAATGGCTATTGTTCTTACGGCAACATTATTATAGCCACAATACCCTGTAATACCTGCGCTGAGGTCTTATTCACAGATTGCACTATGTACAATGGCGATCCCCTAAAATGCCTCGGAATACAGGCAGGAATGAATATGAATACAATACTGGCTATACTCGAAAAATACTGCGAGGTATTAACTGCTTTCCTAAATAAAGAGGCAACGATACAGCAGCAGATACAACAACAGCTACAGCAGGAACAGGAGCAGCTACAGGAACAGGAAAAAGCACTTGCACAAGCACAAGAACAATCCCAGGCAGGAGCAAACACTATTCAGAAGCCACAATAAAACGGGTAAATAAAATGATACTAAAACGCAAACCCTCATCTGAATTTGTAATTTCTTTCTGTTGCTAGTATTTGTTGAGAATTATTATGGTGCAATAAATGGTGCAAATGAAAAGGGTTCCAAAGGTATAATCCTCTGAAACCCTTGCCTGTCTTGTGGTCCCACTCGGGTTTGAACCAAGGACCCCCTGATTATGAGGTGGCCTTTGAAGCTCTCTTTTTGATGCGAAATTGTCAATATTGACATTGTTCAAATGCTTGTCTGGCAAGCAATGTAGCTGATTTTTAACGCAAAAACTATCATTCTGATACCTTAAAGCAGGGTCTGACCAGGAAGCAGTTCGGAAGCAACTTTAGTGCGAGTTTTAGTGCGAGTGATTTAAGTCGTGTAACAATATTACCCCTCAACTGTAACATGGGGCAAGCCGTTCCTCTCACGATACTAAACTACAATATCAATATTGACATCGAATGCGTATTATCTTCAATGTCATTGCGGTAGAATGTTGCTGTCATAATCATAGTATCCTTTTATTCCACCATTACTTTCCCCGACTGCACCTCGCCATCGGTTCTGAACTGGTACAAATATATGCCGGGTGCGTATTTAGTCAGGTTAAAGCTGCTTGTAGAACTATTTTGCAACGTTTGTTCATCCATCAGCCTCCCAGTAATATCTATGATCTTAATCGTAACATTATTTTGGTAGGCGTATTGAAAATTAACCACACTCGTTGCAGGGTTAGGATAAACAAGCACACTTGAATTTGTTGGTTTTATTTTATTCACCAACGCAGGTACACACCAGCCATTCTCACAACCGTTACTGTCTACGCTTACCAACCACACATCTTCCGTTTGGTGCCATGTAGGCAGAGTATCGTTCATTGTTGTGCCGGTAAATATTAAGCTGCCGTCGGGCCGCTCGGCCACATCTCTCAGTGCCGCATATTTAGCCGTGTCACTTAGATAGTATCTGTTCCATACAATCTCTCCATTTCTGCTCACTTTTGCACCCCACCCATAGCTCCCAGCCGAAGACGTCACCAGTTGGTCTCCCACTGCTACATAACTGCTGTCACTTAATTGTCGTATCATCCAGATGGCTCTATGCTCATCAGTAGGGGTATAGGGAAATTCCGTGATCCATGTCATACGAAAATTACTATCAACGTGTGCAATAAAGTTTGGGAAATTCCGTATATCATCAGGGTTAGAGGCATTTACCGAATCATAACTTCCCCATATTACATACCCGCCGTTTTTGTCCGGCAATATGTTGCCACCGCCCATACTGTAAACTGTATCGCTAATAATACTGCCCGTACTGTCCAAGACCATGAACCAGGCTGCATCAGAGTAATACGCATCAGGCCCGGGATTTACTAAACGGCTGCTTGTCGCCCCAACTACTATACGCCCATCAGCCAAAGGAATAATGTTGTCTATTTGAACCAATTGGGTGGTGTCGAGTTGGTAAGTATGGGTCCAGAGCGTGTCCCCCATACTATCGGTACGGGCTATAAGGCCTTTGTAATATGAAGATATATTCAATTCCCGCGTTCCTCCAGCTATATACCCTTTATCGGGCAGTATGGCGCAGCAGATCATTCCTTCGAAATAGATAGACGTATCGGTAAAGGTTTTAAGAAATACAGTGTCGCCGACAGAATTGTATTTCACTAATCCCGCGCTTGCTCTGTTATAGCTACCGTAAAAAGTATTTACCTGTAGAGGCGACAAATAGCCCCCCCACTGCAAAAGTATGGTACCGCCGTTAGCTCCGTCATACAGGGATGCGCTATCACACTTTACAATATGTTCATTTAATACAGTACTGCCATCAGCAGATATTTGCATATTAACCAATGCCCAGTGGCTATGGTCAATACCGTTAATGGCCGCTGCTTCTTTAACAAAATAATTTCCATCCGGCTGCACAAAAATATCCCATCCCCAATCATAGCTTGAGTCAATATCATATAGCTTTTGAAAATACTGGGCAAATGATTGGTGCGCTGCTGTTAGTAACAGCAGCACACCAATTATGCTTATTATTTTTCGTTTCATAAATCCACATTTAAAAA
>CAIRTW010000309.1 GCA_903881585.1 uncultured Bacteroidota bacterium
AAAAATGTCTTGATTTAAATGACATCAGTAAATCCGAAAAAATGCAATATAAACATGCATATTTCAAGCAATATTATAATCAGCGAATTAAATCTGATTCGCTCATACATATTTTCAATTGACTTAATCAATTATCGCGGGTAATTGTTGTTTGCTTCATTTAAAATCAAGCATTATTCTGCAACAAGAATTTAGCAATATGTAATTTGACCTTTCTGTTGGTGCTGTTGTTTGTTTCTTGTATTACATTTTGAATGTTGTTATTTGATTTGTCCGCTGAAAGATGCTACAGTGGCTTCATATAATCATACTGGCAGCGTTATAAATCTGCCACCATCCTGCGGCCAGCATCAATACGCCCTTGTTGATTATACGAGCCATATTCATTAATAAAGGGCCCAAGACATTTCCAGGATGGGCCACTGGTAATAGAACAGTAGTCACTTAAATGAGTAAAATAAGAACTCAAAGCCGCATCCATCGGCTGGTATATATCTTCGCCAAATGCTACATCATTGCATATACGTCCGCCCATAAAATATCTCCATCGGTTCAGTGCATTTGTTTCGCCTCCCTCGCCAGTATCTGCAGGGTCTGTTGATGCCCGGTTAATGAGGGGTATCCATAGCTTCATAAAAGGACGGCGTGGACATGCGATAGCGTATCGCAGAATCATATTGGGCATGTGCAATGAGGCTGCCACATGCCAATAGTAGGCATAGAAAAATTGTTTTTTTCATTGTGTATGTGTTTGTATGGTTAAAAATAATTGATTGCTTTATTGCTACTCAACTAATAACTTAAGCGCCTGTCTGTCGCCGCTTTCACCAACCACCCGCACATAATAAACACCTATTGGCCACTCACTCACATTTACATTTATAGTATCAGTTAGGTTAGTTTTATAGACCACGCTTCCAATGGAATTATATATTTCAACTGAATAACTGGCTTCTTTCCCTTTCTTAATGGTTACTTGATCTTTTGCAGGATTAGGAAATATTTTTACTTCATTTTTAGTGTTTTGTATTTGTGGAACTTCTGTTGTAAACGGAGAAAAAACTGATAGAAATATGTCTATATAACCATAATAATCTAAAGAAGTAAATGAACCATTGTTACCCCAATAATACCCGCCAGCAATAACGTTACCATTTGAAAGCGGGTGTATCATAAACGCTTCATCCTGTTGGCTACTTCCTAATACTTTTGCGTTTAAAAAATTGCCTATGCTGTCTGTATGTAATATCCATGCATCTACACCTCCATAAGCTGTATCAACACCACCACCAATATGAGAAGATATGCCAGCTATCCAGATGCTTCCATCTGTCGCCTTGCAGATGGAATTTGGCCCGCAATATCCTCCACCGCCACCGTAGCAATTATCCCAAAGAATATCACGGTTGCTGTCAACTTCCACAGCCCAATAACCTGGATTTGGCGCTACAGGGTGAGAAATATCGCCATTATTTGAGCTGGTAGTTGCAGCAATAATGATTCCCCCTTTGCCATTCGCCGTCGCGTACCTTCCAATTTCACCATCAGACCCGCCTAAATCACGATGCCATAGAATGTTGCCGTTTTTGTCAAGCCGCGCCAGGTAGACATCGTAGAGGCCATGATTGCCAGTGCAGTCATAATCGTTAGATGCTGTTCCTCCAACAATATAATACCCTGCATCCGTGTTCTCAATAATTCGGTATACGACTTCGTCATCAGTTCCTCCAATGGCTTTACTCCATTCCTTATTGCCGAGACTGTCTAATTTTATTATTGCTATATCTCCATTCAATGAACCACTGTTATGTACTGTAAAGTTTGTATCAGTATAAAATACATCTCCAACCATAACAAAACCTCCATCGCTTGTTGCAATCATATCGTGTATTATTGCGCCCATACCTTTGCTGTACCATTTATTCCATACTAAACTTCCAAATGCGTCTTGTTTACTTATCAAGAAACCCTCTCCAATTGTTGAAGATCCTCCACCACCTAAAACAACTCCACCATCTGATGTCGGGAAAATATAACCAAAAGCGCTATCACCTCTTTGGTCATAACATTTTTTCCACTCTATCAAAGAAGCATCTCCATTGTATTTTATGAATGATGATGAATAATTACCAGTGGTTGTACAAAGCGAAAAAGTATCAATATTACCTGTGCTATGTGCTGAATTAGTTCCTATACCAATGATGAAGCCCCCATCATTTGTTTTAGTAACATTTGTACCAACTTGGTCAGACCCATTGCCACCGATGCCTTGTAAGGAAAGCATTACAGGCTCTTGCGCATATGCAAGGAGAGAAAAAAATATAAAGAATATAGAAAAGAACCCTTTCATGCAGTAAGGTTGTCGTTATATAAATGTACAGTTAATATCATAAACATACGGAACTTTTTCAAAAAGGGCAAAATATCTTTGGGAAAGCCTGATTTTACTGGAACAAGGTTGAGTTTTTCCAGAAAATATCTTTTTGCAGGTCAGGCGGTTTAGGCTTTACCCTAAATACAATTGG
>CAIRTW010000310.1 GCA_903881585.1 uncultured Bacteroidota bacterium
CTTGCCTGCTGAAGACCCAAGCTTTTCTTTTAATTGCGCGTCTGTAAGATGATTTACTAACTCTAAGGTTCGCATAAAAAGCAATTTGAACTCCAAAGATAGTAAATTATTATTTTATCATTATTGATAGCGGTTTATTATGAAACTTACTCCTTACCTGCGCTAAACGCGACAAAATCCTTCATAACCTGTTTCTTTGCCTTTCGTGCAAAGGCTGCAGGCGTGGTGCCACTGTAGCGCCTGAATTCCCTGCTTAGGTGCGATTGATCGGTATAGCCCAGCTCTTGGGCTATACCCGCAAGGCTAGCATCCGGGTGATGCCACAATCTGTTTCGTACCTGCTCAAAGCGCATCAGGCCCGACACATCTTTAACACTATGGCCAGACGATTGCTTGAACTTCCTTTCCAATGTACGCACCGTGGCATGGGCTGCAGCAGCTACCTGGCTCACGGGCATTGTGCCGTTTGCCTGGCTCATAGCGATCCCCGCGTTGAGTAGCATACGGTCGGTGGCAACCGGCCGTCCATCCAGGAAAAATTGTTTTAACTCCGCTACAGCTTCATCTGTGCTGCCCGTTTCAATACACTTATTCAGCGACGCTTGAAGCCGGGCTATAGGATGCTCAAATATCCGCACCCCTTTACCTGGCTGTAGCCCCAGCAGGTCGAACACCGTCCAGGGATAACACCGTATACCTATGATCTCTAAACGGTCTTTCGCACAAAAAACAGCAGGCTGATCGAGCAAGCCCATCATAAACGGTGATGGCAATGGCTGCAAGCCTGCATTATCAGAAATACTGCAGCCGCTACCGAAATGAAAAATAATTTCAGCATAGCCATCAGGTACTACCTCAAAACGCTCTTCTGTTGCTCCGAAGTCCATCCTGTTGTACCAAAAGCACTTTATGTTATCCCGTAGCTCTTCGGGAGCTTCAAATTCCTGGTGGTGCATTTTTGAAAGATAGGATTGCAGGCTTAAAGTTTCCAGCCAGGCCGCTCAAAATGGCAGGTGTAGCCAAAGGGGTGTTTTTGCAAATAAGCCTGGTGCTCCACTTCTGCGTTCCAGAAATCGGTGGCGGGCACTACTTCTGTCACCACTTTGCCGGGCCATTTGCCGGAGGCATCCATTTCTGCTATCAGTTCCTTCGCAGTATCCCGCTGGCTGTCACTGTTGTAAAATATAGCCGACCGGTAAGACGTTCCTTTATCGTTACCCTGCCTGTTCCTCGTTGTAGGGTCATGTATCTGGAAAAAATACTCCAGCAGCTTGCGGTAGGGTAGTCTTGCAGGGTCAAACGTCACTTCTATGCCCTCAGCATGTGTGCCATGGTTTCTGTAAGTAGCATTGCGCACATCACCGCCCGTATAGCCCACCACCGTTGAAATAACACCGGGCTGCATCCTGATCAGTTCTTCTACTCCCCAAAAGCAACCGCCGGCAAGAATGGCTTTCTCCATATTCATACACATGTTTTATAACAACTTAAAGGTACGGCACAAATGGATAGCGAGAACAACTCTGAACTGCAAACGCCCAATAGCAGCATCCGGTAATATAGCAAGGTTGGCGGAGTTAGAATTGCACATTTTCTTGTTTTTTTATTGCTCACTTTTATTGCTCACATTGTTATTGATAGTCAATTAATTACGTTCAAATAGGGCGAAAAAGTTGCTCACTTTATTGCTCACTTCTTGCTCACTTGAGCAAGTTTTACGTGAAGCACTCCGGTTGTTTTAAATATCACACAGTTTCCTGGAAAAAATGTATTGTGGATTACCCGTCTTATTTTGTTGTTTATCAATTGTTTGGTTTTTTGAAAATATCACGTTCATATCACGGCCTGTAGTTCGGCCTTGCTGCCAATGACACAGGTTGTTTTGTGACTGTGTACAGTGCTGCACGATGTTGTGCTTAACCCGCATATTAATTCTTGCAAATTTGCAACATCCTCTGTCGCTTCCAGCCGTCGCTATGGCCTTCTCTGAAGCTACGGCTGGCGAAGAAAAACAGCTTTGGCAGGAACAAAGTTAGGATGGAAAATGATGGGTTGCAAAGAAAGAAATCCACAATTTTTGTTGGTACTCTGTGCATTTGAATTTTTCAGCTACTGTACCCTGATTACCGCCGAATCCTGTGATCAGCCATCGCTAAAGCTATGGCTGATGAAAAGGGTAGAGACTCGGTGGGGGAAAATGTAAATAAAAAAGGCAATCATTTCTGATCGCCTTATTAGTGGTTTCGCCGGGAATCGAACCTGGATCTAAAGTTTAGGAAACTTCTAATCTTTTTTCTCCCTTTTTTAGACCGTTATATAATTGATAATCAATCGTTTGCGTTTTTAAAAAGTGTTCCACTGGGTCGAAATTGACTAAAAAGTGTTCCACTTTCTGTTCCACTTCACATAGCTTTGCATCAGCTAAAACGCAAAAGTTATGAAAAGTAATTATGGTATCGCTTGTATTAAGAAATACCCGGACGACAAAGAAGGTTATCTTTTCTTTCGTAACAAAGGTAAGACAGATAGAACTAAAAAAGCAATTGGTATTTCCGTAGATGCTATACAGTTCAAAAAGCACTTTGATAAAAAGCTATTACGCTTTAAGTCAAGTATGAAAAACTATAAGGCTTTTAATGATTTAATAGCAGAAGCTGAAAAAGAATTACAAAAAACCAATAATATATTAATCCCGAAATCAAAGGACAAAAGTTCCTTCTTAACATTCTGGGAATTGAAGTTACAAGAAATAGAAAATCACAACAGCAGAATTAAACAAGCTGGTATTAAAACCAAGTTTCAAAAGTATTTGGTATCAATCGGTAAAACTGATTTATTCTTTAATCAGCTTACACCAGATTTTATTAAAGATTTACAGAAGTATCTAACGACAGCAAAGGACCCTAAGCAAATGACAACAAACACTGTAACGCATTATCTAAAAGTGATTAAGGGCGTTATTAGTCAGAAATTAGAAGATGAACCAACATTATATGTTATTCACCCTTTTACTGGTATCAAGTATGATAAGAAAACGGAAACAGATAGACCCGTTTTACAAGATATAGAAATTGATAGGTTACTAAATGCGGAAATTGAAAATGAAAAAA
>CAIRTW010000311.1 GCA_903881585.1 uncultured Bacteroidota bacterium
AGCACAAATACAAGCAGCATTGGTAGCACAGGTACAAAGTGACCCAACGCTGGGCACATCACTGACAAGTACAAGCGTGGTGGCGATCTGGAATTTATGGACCTATGTGGTTGCAGTGTGTCAATGGACACTGGAGAATTTATTTGATGTGCACAAAGACGAGGTATCGGGAATAATAGCTGCGCAAAAACCACACAGCCTGCAGTGGTATGTAACTATGGCCAAGGCATTCCAGTTTGGAATAGCCCTGCCGTCTGATAGCGATGTGTATGTGGCAGTTCCCCCTGCCGACCCCACTGTGCTGATCATAAGCAATGCAGCAGCAGTTGAGCTCGTCAACCTTATACGGATAAAAGCTGCGAAAATGGTGAGTGGGAGTCTGGCGGCTTTAAGCACAATAGAGCTGGCGGCGTTTACTTCCTACATGGCACGGATAAAGGATGCTGGCGTGCGTCTGCAATGTACCAGCAGCGCCGCAGATATCTTTCAGCCAACAATGACAATATACTACGACCCGCTGGTGTTGAAAAATGATGGAAGCAGGATAGACGGCACGAGCACTACGCCTGTGAAAGATGCAGTGAATACATTTCTGGACACCCTTCCGTTCAACGGGGTGTTCATACTGAACAATTTTATTGCCGCAATGCAGGCTGTGCCTGGTATAGTGATCGCAGATGTTCAGTCTGTGCAGGCTTTCTATGGCATGGTGGCCCCGGTGGTAATAGATGTGCAGTACACGCCCGATGCCGGCTACATGGCGCTGGATACAACATGGTTTGGTGCGCATGTGAGCTATGTAGCATATACATCGTAGGTGTGTTTTTTCGCAGGCGATTTGATTTTAATTTTTTAGCTCTTGAATTTACAATATGAGTGTATTTGATGTTGATTTTAGCAGTGTGGGATTACCAAAGTATGTTACGCCGGTGCGGCTGCGACAGTCGAAAATGCTGGCGTGGCTGCAGGCCCTGGTGAGTCCGGTGAGCTACCTCTATGGTTTGTTTACCACCAACAGGACAAATGATTTGTATGACCTCTCTCATAACGGGCAGGTGTGCTATCTGAAGGCAGCGCTTAACGACGTATTTGACCCCACTGGCCGGCGCATTTACATAACGGATGGCCCATATGTAGATCCGGATTTTATCTACCAGGCTATAGAGCAGAAAGCATTACCAATTGACCTGGTCATTGAGATCGGCCTGGCGGTGATACCTGCACCTGACCCTGTGCCGCTGTATACCAGCGCAGAGACATACTGGCTGGGTGTGCAGTTCATAATAAAAGTGCCGCATGTGGTAGCCGGTATACCCGGATACGACCTGAACAGGCTGCGTGCATTAGTGGACAAATACAGGCTGGTGGGCAAGAATAATTATTCGGTTGTGATTGTCTGATACCCAAATCCCTGAAGGGAAAGAGAATATTTTAAGCACCCAATTACCTTAAACCATAAAAAATGAAAAGTATTGATTTTACAAAGCCTGGTGGCTTTCCGCTTACGCAAGACCAACTCGGGTATTTACAAACCGCATATACCGAATGCCTCACTGCCCTGGCTGCAATGGGTGGTAGCGGGCCCTTTGTTATAAGTGGCTGCGTGATAACAAAAACGCTGGTCAGCGGAACCATATTCAACTACGCTGTAACCGCGGGTTGGGTTTACTTTGGCGGTAGTATGTTGCGCGTTCCGGCTATGACACTGGCAGCGATCGATGAAAGCATTAATGCTGCCTATCTGCTGGTAACACCTACTGCCGGTTCGTTGGTTTTTTACAGCGGGTTCAGTGAAAATGTGATACTGGACAGCAGTGTGAGCCTCATAGCCCAGGCTATTGGTACTGCAGACGACAGTACGCATTTTTTGCTGAGTGAGCTGACTTCTTTTGGGGTTGGGTTTGGCAACAATAACAAGGAGAGTGCTTGGAACACAATGATCGTAAATACCGCACCTTCAGATGGTGGCGTAACAGGCAACATTTATTATAAGAAAAA
>CAIRTW010000312.1 GCA_903881585.1 uncultured Bacteroidota bacterium
CCTGGAAAATCCTTTACAGTTATCTGATGCATTTTTTTACCCCAAATATCTTGATAATATCGCTACCAAAAATTTGGGTAAGGCATAGCTGCCGGCAGGCAGGGGCGCGTCTCCTATGTGAGACCTTTTTTGATGCAATTAGGTGTCGAATCGGTATAAGACTGCGTAAGGACACCAATCATGTTTTTCGCTGAGAAAAAAATCACGCATCCTAAAATCTCCGCATCCTATAAATCTTAGTCGGGATCAGTCTTCCGTATCAAATCCGCCCTCTACGCTGGTGCCTTTTACAATGCTATAGATAACCGGGGCCTGGTGGTAAATGCCCTTATTGAATTTATTGCCCAGAACAATGATGGTCATATTCTCCTTGATGAACCTGTAGAACGAGGTATTGTTACCATGCCACCACCCGTTATGGTAAATGACCTTATTCCCGTTCGGGTAGCACAGCATACGCCAGCCTAGGCCATAATTCTTAATACCACGCATTTCAAAAGAGCAGGGGCCGTATGCCAGCTCTATGGTTTCATTGCTCAGCAGCTTATTTTGGTAAAAGGACTGGTCCCACCGGTACATATCTTCCGGGGTGCTGTAAATTCCCTTATCGCCATACACCCCATCGGCAAACATATCCGGTTCGCGCATCCAGTTGTAGGCATAGCTTATGGCTGCCTCTGCCGGCATGCCGCTGGCCGGGTTGTAAACAAATGTATGCGACATCCCCAGCGGCTGAAAGATATACTTCGACATGAAGTACCGGTAATTCATATCCGTCACGCGCTCTATCAAAATGGCCAGTACCGCAAAATTGGTATTGCAGTATTTAAACTTGCTGTTCGGTTTAGACTCCAGCCTTGGCTGATGAAGCACCATCATCTGCATCATCGTAGCATTAGTGATGGGCATGGAAAGCTCCTTGTCATAGTTAGGCACCCAATGCGTATAATCGGGCAGGCCGGAGCGGTGGTTCAGCAGCATCCGCACGGTGATGTTAGGGTAGGGGAACTCCTTTATATAAGTCTGCACTTTTTCATCCAGGTCAATGTACTTATGCTCATACAGGTACAGCACTGCAGCGCCGGTAAACGTCTTCGATACAGATGCAAGTTGGCACGAAGAATTGGCAAACAGCGGTATTTTATGTTCCCGGTTGCCATACCCAAAGTATCTTTCGTAGATCACTTTGCCCTTATTGGCCACAAGCACGCTGCCATTAAAGCCTGCGCTCACCTGGCGGTGATAATAGTTGTCCAGCTGGCCAATGATAGCCCGGCTCGTGGCGCTGGTAGTATCATACTGCAATGGCGTTACGGGTGCCTTAATAGGGGCCTCCCGAAATTTGCCGCTGGTCGTTTTTGCCGAAACCGGCTCAGACACAGAGTGGCAGGCAAATAGTAAAAAGGATAAAACGGTAATAGCTATATAAGAAGGTGTAAAGCGCATATTTTCTTGTTGCAATATCGGCAAAATAACATTTCTATTTTAACTGGCGGTTTCAATTTTAACAAATCCCCTTATGTCATCAATAATTTCATAGTAGCACTGGTTCAAATGGTAATAATTAGTGACAAATATCTCGTATGCTTTTTCTATCGGCGGCATATGTTGTGCCCGCCGTGCAAGCCCGCCCAAAGCACGTTCCATTCCTTTTAGGTTACGGTAGCCCAGCAGCCAGTTCTGCTCCCTCATATATGGGAAGTATGCAGCAAACTTCGGCGGAAAGTGCGATTCGTTCTCCGCCAGCTGCCGGTAAACATTTTGGGTAAACTCAAACAGGGCTTCCTGCGTAGGAAAATACTTGGGGTCGCTCGCAAGGAAATGATCATAGAGCGTATCCATCACCGCGCCCGAATACAAGCCATATGCTTCACGAAACAACAGCTTGGCGCGTTGCGTGGCAGAATGCATATCGGTGTATTCATCTATTTTCCGGTGCAGCAGTATTCCTTTTTTAATTCTTTCCGGGTATTGCTCCAAAGCTATTCTTCCCTTCACATGATCGCCTATCATATTGCCGGTAAGTATCTCACCATCATTAAAAGAAAGGAACGCATGGCCCAGGTAGTTCATGCTGCAATTTAGGTAATTTGGCTGTGGTATTCTGGTGTTGATGTTTGATGATTAGTGCAAACGCATTAAAATGTGATTGTGTTCTTCCTGTTAGCCCGAATGGGCTTAAATGTCAATAGCCCCGGATGAAGTCCGGGGTATAAAGAAATAAATGTAACAACCACGACAGTGGTTGAATGTAGTTTGAATTACGAAGATTAGAAATGCACCAGATCCCCTTACTTCCCCAGATCATCCTGCAACGCCTTCAATTCGATCGTGAGCTTTTCCAGCGACACCATCTGCGTATCATCAAGCTGGAATGGTGTTTTGGGCAGGTTCGCCGCACGCTGTACACTTATTTTCATCGCAGGGCTCAGGTTCGGCAGCAGCAGCAAAACAGTGTTAAACAGCTCCAGGCATTCATCTATCTTTCCCTGCTGTGCAGCAGTAGCATATACATTTTGCGCCACTTTCTTTTCATCCTGCTCCAGGTGAATGTTATTCATGTCCCTTGTTATCCGCACATTGCACGTAATAAGGTCATAATACACCTCCGATTTTTCCTTCCCCGGTTCTTCCATATACCGGTTGAACGAATCAAACACATTGCTGTTCTTCGATTCCACGCTGCGCTTATACCTGGTCCATTGGGCAACCCGTACATCAGAGTAAAACGTAGCCAGGAAGTATTCATAGTTGCAGTACACAGCATCTGCCAGGTGCGAAGGCAGCCATTTTTTATCCCAGGTAGGCAGCAAAGCAAATCCCGACACTACCGCCAGCAAAGCCCCGCCAATAGTGCAGATAGCCCGGGTCACCATGAGCGAGTCATTATATTCCTTCTCCAGGTTGAACAGCAGCACAAGGTTCAGCGTTATCACAAAAGCCGCAACCGCATACTGTTTCCTGGCGTAATATACCATCAGTACGAACGTAAGAAATAATATACCCTCTTTGATATGGAGCCCTGCAGGCAAGTGCAGCAGCAGGCTGCCGGCAATGCCGCCCAGCACAGTGCCCACAACCCTGTCTATGGCTTTTTTAAACGTAGCGCCAAAATAAGGCTGTATCACGATCATCACACTGAACGGCATCCAGTAGCCATGGTCTATATGGAACCACTTGAAAATAAACAAAGCAACTGTTGCAGCTATGGCCGACCGAAGGGCATAACGGGTAGTGAATGAAGTGGTATTGAACAATACACGCAGGCTGCCCGCCAGGTACTTTGGCTTCAGTACAAAAAGAGTTTTCAAAAATGAATAGGAACGATACACAGGCTGGTCTGTTCCCATCTGCTCTACACGCTGTATCGCGCTTTCCATAAGCTTTATGGTGCGCCCCGTGAGCTGCAATATCCTTTTTATGGCACGGGTTTGCCGCTCTTGCTCTGGTAGGGGATACTCATCAATAAGTGCAGTCAGTTTTTTCAGACGGTTGATCTGTGATATCGCCAGTAGTTTTTCTTCCGGCTTCAGAGTAATTACGAACACCGATATGCGGCTCACTGCCTCCTTCATCGCACTAAATAGCGTCGCAGCTTTTACCCGCAATTCTTCGTCCAGCTCGCGCACAGCTATATGCTCCATTTCTTCGCCCATCGCTATCACATTCACAGCCACTATACCCGCTGCTTTGCGCAGCAGTGCCAGTTGGTATTGCAGCTGGTCTTTTTCATTTACCTGGTGCGCCATGCGCCGGTAAAACTGGTAGGAGTTATCTATGGCTCCGCGCACAGCATTTTCTTTCACATAAACTTCACCGTTTGCACCACGGGCGCTCTTGCTGCCACCGCTTTTCGAGATCGTTTCCACCAGTTCGCCTATCGCACGCCATATCAGCGCTATCTGCCGCCTGAATGGCTCCTCTGCCGGCATAAGCAACGATGTGAATATCCCCACCAGCACCGGCCATATTGCCCCTATGGCTATCAGTATCAGGCGGTGCTTTATATCTGCGTAATGCCGCTCCGGGTAAGCATTGCAGATAATGAACATCAGATAGACACAGATGGCCAACCCGCTTGCCCGGTCGCCGATGTTCTTTAGCAAAGTGGCCAGGTATGCCACGATGAACATAGCTACAACGCTCAGCCAAACATTAAGCCCGGTAAGCATTCCCAGTATCGAAAAGTCGATAGCCAGCGCCGCTCCTGTGAGCAAGGTGCGCACCCTCCAGGCAAAAGATCCCTTCATCTCCACCCACGATATAGCCTCCGCCGTCAGCGTTATCCACACAGCGTCGCCCAAGCGCCCGGTTGCCAGCCCCCATATAATAGGTAGCGTGCCGGAAAGCGCCATGCGTAGCCCCCAGCTGATAAGCGGCTCAAAGCTCTCATCCAGCAAAATACGGTTCAGCCGTTTATATGATCTTAGGTAAGACATTTATCAACGCAAAAGTAAATGGTCGCGAGCTAAAAGTTAAAAGACGTTATCTGGGAAAGGCGTGAAGTAGCGAAATATATCAGCGAGGAGTGAAGCTTCTCGATATTTATATAACATATGGCAGCACTGAAAGGGCGAAATATATCAGCAAAGGATGAACCCCCTCGATACCATGAAGAGCGCATTGCAAGCACTGAAAGGCCGTAATACCCCAACACGAACCCTCTACTCTGCCAGCGCCTTATCCACTATCTTGCTTACCTCCCGCTCCGTTACAGACCCCTCTATAAATTTCTTGAATTGCTTGCCGGGATGCACAATAACCGTAGCCGGAATAGACCCCTCCCATGCTTTATCTATTTTCGGCAGGAACACATTCGGGTCCGTATCCGACAGCCAGACCACTTCTGGTGTAATATTTTTCTTCTTAATGAACCCTTCCAGCTTGAAAGTGTTGTCCCCTTTAAAATCAAGGCTCACCAGCAAAACCTTCACCGGCGCACCGGCATACCGCTCTGCCAGTTTATTGAACTCAGGCAGCTCCGCCACACAGGGCATACACCACGTAGCCCAGAAGTTCACAATATAAAGAGTGTCTTTCGATGAACATCGGTGTATTATATCATCGGCGCTGTATGGCGCTATCTGCGCTTGAGCTGCGAGGGAAATGAAAAGTGTAATGGATAAAATAATTGCCTTCATTCGGATGTAAATTCTTTGTAAAGATACATCTGTTTTGGCCTTTGGGGTAGAACTCGTGTGATTGGCCAGCGTTGGAGCGGCCATAATAAATTCTTTCTCATTTTTTTTCGATATTTTTGTAATGTGTGGAAAGTGTATCAGGACCGCATACGTAACTATGATATTTTAATAAATTACCGAGATGGATGCAATGATCAAAATATCTTCCTCTGAATTCAATGAAGATGTATTTAAGAAAATAAAGGCGCTTATCAAAAGTTTTGGTAGTGCTGAAGTTACAATTGCAGTTAGTAATGCTACCGGTAGTATGTTTCGTAAAGAATCTAAAGAAGAATATTGGGAAAGGCTCAGCAAATCCGTTGTTGATATTGAACATGGTAAAGGCATAGTTTTTACTATGGACGAATTAGAAAACTATATTCATGAAATCCCGGGTAAATGAGGAAGATCATATTCTCCCCCCTTCTGCTCTTAGCGATGTTAAACTCTTTAAAACAGCCAACCAAAAACTTGTTTTCAAAATTTTCGAAATAATTGCGGACATGCAGATTGATCCATTTAAGGGCATTGGGAAACCGGAACCTTTGAAAGGAGATCTAAAAGGATTTTGGTCACGCCGCATCGATGATGAGCACAGGTTGGTTTATAAAGTTTCTGCTGATTTTATTGAGATACACTCCTGTTACGGGCATTACACGCAATGATAAGCAATGCATAAGTCCGACAGCCATTAGTAATAAATTGCAAAAGGTATGGCATGGTTTTGATACAGCATGATGAAAAAATTATCATGGGAGACGTAAAAGACCTTAGCAGTTCAGAAGCGGTTGACAAGATCCGCGAACTGGCGGAAGAAATTAAGACCTGTATGTTTTGCACATACAAAGACAGCAAAATGGAGTCCAGGCCTATGTCAACGCAACAAGTTGATGATGAAGGTAATGTCTGGTTCCTGTCTGATAAGAACAGCAGCAAGAATAAGGCAATTCATCATGACGACAGGGTGGAGCTGCTTTATGCACAGGGCACAGATAAGTTTATGCTGTTGCACGGGGCTGCGAGTATATCGGCAGACAAAGAGAAAATAAAGGAATTGTGGAACCCTATTGCCAAAATATGGTTTACGGAAGGTGTGGATGACCCTGCGGTCAGCGTAATAAAAGTATCCTTTCACGATGGTTACTACTGGGATACGAAGCATGGAAAAATGGTGGAAATGGCCAAGATGGCTGCGGCGCTGGTTACCGGCACTACAATGGACGATGGCATAGAGGGCATGCTTAGCAAATAAAAAAGTAGTTGTGCAATGCGCTAAAATGTGATTGTGCTTTCTCCCAGCCCGAACTTGCCCGCAGGCAGGTTCGGGCTGGGAGATTTTAATTCACTTAAAATGGGTGCAGGACAAATTGCACCTCATGGACTTTGTAAAAGAAAATTTTCTTGTTGTAGACAATCGAAGAACTGAAGCCGAGCATATGATGACACCCTTTTTAGGCCGTAGACACGAAAGATAAAAGTTCATTCTTGATAACAGCTAAATCGCTTGACAAGCGCAATAGTAGCAATGGTAGGCATAAAACCAGTGCCATATACTTGAATAGCGAACTGCGATAACAGAGTAGAGCACTTTTTTTTCCCGCGGAGCCTTTGGAAAAAAATCGCCTTTTCTATTGTTACTATTCTCTACTGCGATATTTTAACAGTCTCTCTGCTGCGTTCTTCAATCTATACTCATTGTCCAGCCTCCTGAGATTTACAAACACAATCCTAAAATCCTTTTATCCTAAAAATCTTAGTCCAGACATTTATTATTAAGTTTGCCCCCATTATGGACAAAATAGCGGCATTAAGGCAAAAGAATGAAGCGGCCCTGAAAGGCGGCGGTGATGAGCGTATTGCAGAACAGCACAAAAAAGGAAAACTGACCGCCCGCGAGCGCCTGCAGTTATTGCTTGATGAAGGTTCTTTTGAGGAAATCGGGAAACTCGTTACCCACCGCAGCCGCGATTTTGGTATGGAAGGTGAGGTATATCCCGGAGATGGTGTGGTAACCGGCTACGGCACCATAAATGGCCGGCTCACCTATGTCTTCTCACAGGATTTTACAGTATTCGGCGGCAGTCTTTCTGAGACCCATGCTGGCAAAATTGTGAAGGTCATGGATCTTGCTATTCAGAATGGCGCACCCATAATAGGCCTCAACGACAGCGGTGGCGCCCGCATCCAGGAAGGTGTCGTTTCCCTCGGCGGCTATGCCGATATCTTCTATCGCAATGTAAGATCGTCTGGCGTCATCCCGCAGCTGTCCGCTATCATGGGCCCTTGCGCGGGTGGGGCCGTTTACTCCCCGGCCATTACCGATTTTATTCTCATGGTCGAGAATACATCCTACATGTTTGTTACTGGTCCCAATGTAGTAAAAACCGTTACCCACGAAAACGTGACCAGCGAGGAGTTGGGTGGCGCACGTACCCATGCATCTAAGTCTGGTGTCACACACTTTGCATGTGCCAATGAGCTGGAGTGTATAGAAAATATAAAGCGCCTCCTGTCCTACATGCCGCAAAACTGCGAAGAAGATGCGCCGGTGTATGAATATGAGGCGGGGGATGAATCCCGGCCTGTACTGAACAATATTATTCCAGCCAATCCCAACCAGCCATACGATATTAAAGAAGTGATCGCCGAGCTTGCTGATGCCGATTCATTCCTGGAAGTTCATAAAGAGTACGCTGAGAATATTGTTGTCGGTTTTGCCCGTATAGCTGGTCGCAGCATCGGCATTGTGGCCAGTCAACCAGCTTACAGTGCTGGCGTACTTGATATTAATTCAAGCCGCAAAGGCGCACGCTTTGTGCGTTTCTGCGATGCGTTCAATATTCCGTTACTGGTGCTCGTTGATGTTCCCGGCTTCTTGCCTGGCACCGACCAGGAGTGGAACGGCATAATAATAAACGGCGCAAAGCTCTTATACGCGCTTAGCGAAGCTACTGTGCCCAAGATAACCGTGATCACCCGCAAAGCATATGGCGGGGCATACGATGTCATGAACTCAAAACATATAGGCGCAGACCTCAACTACGCCTGGCCTACCGCTGAGATCGCTGTAATGGGCGCTAAGGGCGCAGCCGAGATCATTTTCAAAAAGGAAATATCAGCCGCCGCCGATCCCGATGGCAAGCTGAAAGAAAAAGAAGCAGAGTACATTGAGAAGTTTGCCAACCCCTACGGCGCAGCCGAAATGGGCTTTATCGACGAAGTAATAATGCCCGCTGAAACCCGCAGCAAACTGGTAAAAGGGTTTAAAATGCTGGAGCACAAGGTGGTGAAAATGCCAAAACGCAAGCACGGGAACATACCACTGTAATGTCTCCTTACTGTAGCGTTGTTATACCGTCTGTAGCAACATTCGTCCTCACGTCTGTCACTACATAGCTGATGACGACCGTATTGTTTTTTGTACGATAGCCACGGCCTTGTATAGAACTGCCCTGCAATAGCTGCAGTGGAATGACAAGGCTGTCATGCACCATATTTCCGTTTAGCGGAAGGTTGAAAAAATTAAGCAGATTTTTTATGATCACCTCATCAATTGCAGCGGCTGCAGGAGCTATGTTAACCATGTAGTTCTTTTGCTGCGCTAATGTATCTGTTTGAATTACGGTCCAGTCGCCAAGATATGCGTTGCGGGGTATCGTTTCGCAACCGCTTCCTTCGTAACCACTAGGGCATACACACTTTCCGTTAGTGCATACCCCGCCATTTACACATACCGATGTGCCGCACTTCGCGCCAGGCTTACACGCGAGATCCGTTGTCATGGCAACAAGGCCGCACAACACTATACCAGGCAAGGACAATGACTTTAAAAACGAACGCATCAACCGGTAATTTTAGATGCCAAAGATATTGATAAAAATTAATGCACAGTATATTCCTGTTTTATACCCGCAAATTGTGTGGATGGACCGCAGCCTGGGGGGGGGGGCAGGCAATATGCCGAAAACAGAGGCATTTCCCCATGCTGATCGCCGCAATAGTAAGCACAAAATCAGAATTTATCAACTCTTAAAAACTTAGCCGTTGCCCTACACAAGCACCGCCAGCGAAAGCACAACAATATAAATAAATATCAGGATCAGCA
>CAIRTW010000313.1 GCA_903881585.1 uncultured Bacteroidota bacterium
AAACTATTGCCTGTATTGACTTATGCCTTATTTTATTTATGCACACCAAATGTGGAAAAACCCACCTGACATTTAGTTTTTAAACAAAATAAGAGGGTGCCCTTTTGAGACACCCTCTTGTTTTTTTATGTAACTGTGCTCATTTAGTATTGCTCACAGGCTTCCGGTAAAAGAAAAGCAGCGAAGTAAAAACCGCGTAAAACAAAACACCTTCCTGCCGGGATAAAAGTGTTTCAGTAGCGAACGTAACGTATATTATTGCGAGCAGGTAGCCGTATAAGTAGTTCTTTGTTTTTAGCGCTTTTGCAAAATGTAAAATAAGCACCGTAACGAATAGCGCGATCCCCAATAGCCCAAAAGACAGCCATTCGGAGAAATATTCGTTATGCGGATCGAAATAGCCCACAAAAAAATGATGGGTGACCGAGTAGAAAAAATAACGCTCATACAGTACATGCAATAACCGGCCCGGGCCTATGCCTGTGAGCCAGTAGTGCCGGAGCATATCTGTATCTGCATTCCAGATGAGCTTGCGCACATATACGGAGTTGTCCGCCACATTACCCGGCTTACCGCTGCCGGCAAACTGCAGCACTTCTTTCAGTCGCTGGCCAATGAAAGGTATAAAATAACAAGCCGAAGCAAGAGACGCAAACAGCCCAAGAGCTGCCATTTTGTAATGGTACAGCTCCTTACGATGGAGATAAGCATAATGAATAAAAATAACTACCAGCGCTATTATTGGCGATTTTGCCAATAACGCCAACAGGAAGATCAGGAGCAGGTATATCAGCAGGTATTTCACCACCCCCCTGAAGGGAGCGGCAAGTAGGGTAATACATACCGAGAAAGAAAGGAACAAACCCATGTAAGTAGGATGGATACCAGTACTGCGTTCAAACATGATCCTGTATTGCACATGCGAAAGCGGTGCCGATCCTTTAGCGCACCAAATATGCCATGCAAAATCTGCATTGCCTGCCACGCAGCTTATGACGCAGCCGTAAACAAAATAAATGAGCTCCCCCACTATCAGCTCTCGGAAAGATTGCGAGGTTATTGCGAACACAAGCGGCATAAGCAGCAATGATGCTTTCCGCTCGCAAAGCAGCGAGAGGAACGGTCTGTATTCATGGGGCGTAAGCGGAATAGCCAGCAAATACAAAAAATAAAAACTACTGATAACAATGGCCCATACATAGTTGCTTCGCAGGATCGTCTCCTTCGAGCGGACAGAGCGTATCACAAAGTACAACCCGGTAACCATCACCGCCAAAGCCTGCAATTTCTCCGGCAGAAAAAAAGACAACATCATGATCCGGGCCGCATACTTATCTACACCAGCCCCCCCCCGCAGATGCGGAACTTCGCCTGATGATATGGAGGGAGCGGGTTTCATCATTTGTTTTTATAAAATTCATTCATCGCAGCAGATACAAAGCCGCTAAACTCTTTGTTGAACCGGTCATCAGAAAACCGCAGTGCATTCTGCCGGATAGCTGTATGATCCTTTAATGGCAGCTGCTCAAATCTATTCACCGCCTCTGTTAAACTTGCTTCGGTTTGTTCCGGAAAGAAATATCCGCTTTCACCTTCAATTACCGTCTCGCGATACCCGCCATAATCCAGCGCCAAAACAGGTGTACCACATGCCTGCGCCTCTACGCACATGATACCAAAATCTTCCTTAGCAGCGAAGATACAGGCTTTTGCTTCCTGTATATACTTCATCATCTCCTCATCTTTCTGGTAGCCCAGCCACTTGATATTAGGATAGCCATCCAGCATTTCCTTAAATTCTTTTGTACCCCATCCCTCCCCTATCAGCACCAGTTCTTTATCCGGCATCTGCCGAAAAGCACTGATGACCATGTCTGTTTTCTTGTAAGGCACAAACCTGCCCGCACAGAGGTAATAATTTTTTCGGGGAGCCTCGCTAAGCGCAAACTTACCGGTGCGCACCGGTGGATAAATAACGACCGACTCCCGGCCATAACTGCTGGCTATGCGGCGCTGTATGTGCTTTGAATTGGCAATAAAGAAATGAACATGATCTGCCGACCGCACATCCCACCTGCGCAGCCAATTTACAAAAACCTTGTACAAACCCGACCTGCCCAGCGGGTGCGCGGCAGCATAATCGTCATACATATCCCATATAGGGCGCAGCGGAGTATGGCAATAACAGATATTGAGCGTTTTAGGATCACTGCGAAAACCCTTGGCTACAGCATGAGAAGTGGAAAGAATCAGATCATAGCCGCGCAAATTAAATCGCTTCATGAGCCACGGCATCACCGGCAAAAAATAGCGGTATATTTTTGAAATGAACGGTACATACTGGAGCAGTGAAGTTTTTACCGGCCGGTTGTTCAGTATCTCCTTTCTTGCAGTGGGAGAAAAGCGATCGAATAAAGCATAGACGGTCATATCTTCCTTGTCGTAAATATCCAGTATGCTGCCGGCAACTTTTTCCGCGCCCCCGTTTGCATTAAACCAGTCTTGTACGAATGCCAACTTCATTTCCACCGCAATTTAACTGTTTTCAGCAAGGTATTTCAGCGGTTTGTCCTTAGCTCATACAACACAGCTGGTGAACGGCTATCTTAGGAATAATATTGTTCTGTGTGCATAAATAAATAATTAAAACATTCATTTCAACAGCTTACTTTTGCTCCCCATAATTCTACCGATGCAAAAAGAATCAACCAACATTCCATTCACACCCTATCAGAAGTTTGTAATATTCATATTAGCGGCAACTCAATTTTCTGTGATACTTGATTTTATGGTCATGTCTCCGATGGGAGATATGCTGATGAAATCATTAAGCCTTAAACCCACTCAGTTTGGGCTGGCGGTGTCCGCTTATGCCTTTAGTGCCGGCACATCAGGATTACTTACGGCAGGCTTTGCAGACCGCTTTGACCGGAAAAAACTGCTGCTGTTCTTTTATATCGGGTTTATAGTCGGGACTGTATTTTGCAGCCTTGCAACAACATACCCATTACTTATTGCAGCCCGTATCATCACCGGCTTGTTCGGCGGGGTCATTGGTTCTATTTCCATGGCTATTATCACCGACCTGTTTGATATACACCACCGCGGCCGGGTAATGGGATTCATTCAAATGGGCTTCGGTGCCAGCCAGGTATTGGGCATACCTATCAGCTTGTATATTGCCAATATATGGGGCTGGCAGTCGCCTTTCATCATGGTAGCAATAATTGCAGCTGTAGTTTCGGTCCTCATCATGCTAAAATTGCAACCTGTAACGAAACATCTTGCGTTGCAGGGAAACAGGAATGTGTTCCGCCATCTGTTGAATACAATATCAAAAAAGGACTATCGCATTGCGTTCACTGCGACAGCCTTGTTGTCTATTGGCGGTTTTATGATGATGCCTTTCAGCTCTGCATTTTCTATCAACAACCTCGGGCTGACACAAAAGCAGCTGGTCCCGCTATTCATGGTAGCTGGCGTAAGCTCACTTATCATTATGCCGCTGGTAGGGAAACTGAGTGATAAAGTCGACAAGTTCAGGTTGTTTGCCGTCGCATCACTCTGGATGATGATCATGGTAATTATTTACACCCACCTCTCTGTAACACCGCTGTGGCTGGTAATTATTCTCAACATACTTATGATGATGGGCATCATGAGCCGCATGGTACCATCAACCGCACTCGTGACAGGGATACCGGATATGCAAGACCGAGGTGCATTCATGAGCATCAATTCTTCGCTGCAGCAGATAGCAGGCGGTATAGCCGCAGCCGTTGCCGGAATGATAGTGGTGCAAAAAGACAAATTCAGCCCACTGCAGCATTACCCTACGCTGGGCTATGTAATGGTAAGTATATCTATGGTTGGTGTATTCCTTTTATACCGCGTAAGCACGATGGTAAAGAGAAAGCTGAATGAGAAAACTGTATAAACATGCGCCTGAATCACATTAATATACCGGTAGAAAATGTCGCTGTAACCAGCCATTTTTTTGAGCAGCATTTCAATTTCAAGTGTACGGAAACGAAAGGGGACAACGCCCTGGTGGTACTAAATGGCGATGACAATTTTACACTTGTGCTGATGTCACAGTCTTTTAACCGGGACGGGGCTACCGAATTCCCGTCTGCATTTCATATCGGTTTTCTTTTAGCATCAAAAGAAGAGGTGACGAACCAGTACAACAAACTAAAAATGGCCGATGTACAGCTGAAAAATGAGCCGGCAAACATGCGCGGCGTTTTCGGCTTTTACTTTATGGCGCCGGGAAATATATTGGTAGAAGTAAGCAGTGATGAAAAATCCCTATAGCGCTTCCTTTTCTTTCATCTGCTCTACTGCGGTATATAAGTTATGATATGCACCCCGGTCTTCTATAAGCGACTGGTGATTACCCCGCTCAATGATCACACCATGATCCATTACAATGATCTCGTTGGCCTTGCGAATAGTAGAAAGCCTGTGCGCGATAACTATCGAGGTGCGGCCCTTGATAAGAGTATCAATAGCGAATTGTATCAACTGCTCACTCTCGCTATCTACTGACGACGTTGCTTCATCGAGTATGAGGATACGCGGGTTATACAGCAGCGCCCGGGCAAACGAAAGCAGTTGCCGTTGCCCCTGCGATAAAGTGTTGCCGCGCTCCATAACATCAAAATCATAGCCACCAGGCAGGCGCATAATAAAATCGTGGATGCCCAGCATTTTTGACACCTCCTCTACTTTAGCCCGTGGTATCTCGGGATTGCGGAGCGTGATATTGTCAGCTATAGTACCGGAGAAAAGAAATACATCCTGCAACACAATGCCGATATGGCTGCGCAGGCTGTAAATATCATAATCGTGCAGGTCATGCCCATCCACAAGTATCTGGCCACCCTCTATCTCATATAGGCGGTTGAGAATACTGATGAGCGATGTTTTGCCTGCCCCTGTGTGGCCTACAACCGCCAGTGTTTTACCGGCTTCCAGTTTAAAGGAAATACCCTTTAGCACCGGCGTGCCTGCTTTATAGCTGAAGCGCACATCTTTAAATTCCACACTGCCTTTTATATGCTCCGCTTTTAGCGTTCCGTTATCCGCGAGATACTCATCGCTGTCCAGCACGGTAAATACACGCTCGGCAGCAATGATGCCCATCTGGAGCACATTGAACTTATCAGCCATCATCCTCAATGGGCGAAACAAAAGATTGAGGTACATGTAGAACGAAATAATAACGCCAATGGAGCATTGGTAATGCAATATCCGCGTGACGCCATACCACACCAGCAAGCCCAGCGAGCAAGCCAGAACGATCTCAACTATCGGGAAGAAAACCGAGTAAGCGAATATGCCCTTAATATTCGCATCCCTATGCTCCCTGTTTATCTCGTCGAATTTACCCGCTTCACGCTTTTCCGCAGCAAATGCCTGCACTATATACATACCGGTAAGATGCTCCTGCACATAGGCATTAAGCGCCGCCACCGCATTTCTCACCCGCTGAAACGATTTGTTTACGGCCTCTTTAAACCACCATGTAGCAAGAATGAGCAAAGGAAATGTAGCAAGACAAGCAAGGGTGAGCCGCCAGTCGGTAACCGTCATCACCACCATAATAGCGATGATGGTGAGTATATCCGCCACAATCGCAATAATGCCCTCTGAAAAAACATCGTTGATGGCCTCTATGTCATTGATGGTCCGGGTGGTGAGCGTGCCAATGGGTGTATGGTCGTAGTAACCAATATCCTGAAAAAGTATTTTTTTGAATACGGTATTGCGCAGGTCATTTACCACGGTTTGCCCCAGCCAGTTTGTACGGTAAGTAAACCAGAAGCGCAGCACACTCTCCACCATAAGAATACCGAGTATTTCCAGTCCCAACCGCATCAGGCCATGAACATCACGGGTGGCTACATACACATCTACCGAGCGCTGCATCAGGAAAGGGCGTAATGGCGATATCATAGCCAGCACAATCGCCAGGGCCATTGCGAGGTACAAGGTCTTATGGTAAGGCCGTGTAAACGAGAACAGCCGCCCCAGCAGATTAAAATCGAATTTTTTCTTTGTAGTTGTCATAAACCCCAAACCCCTAAAGGTTAATCCTCCGGTGCGTTCACCATCATCAAATACGCCTTAATAAAATCATCCAGCTCGCCATCCATCACTGGCTGCACATTGCCTACTTCATGATCCGTGCGGTGGTCCTTTATCATCTTGTAGGGGTGGAATACATACGAGCGTATCTGTGACCCCCACTCTATCTTCTTTTTATTGGAGTTGGTTGCATTCAGTACCTCCTGGCGTTTGCGCAGTTCCTCTTCATACAGCCGGCTCTTCAGCATGGTCATTGCCTTCTCCCGGTTCTCACCCTGCGTACGCGCTATCTGGCACTCCACTATGATGCCGCTTGGTATGTGCTTCAACCTTACCGCTGTCTCCACCTTGTTCACATTCTGCCCACCGGAGCCACCAGAGCGGAAGAACGCCCACTCTACATCAGATGGGCTCACTTGTATATCTATGGTATCATCGATCAATGGATACACAAATACAGAGGCAAACGAAGTATGCCGGCGCGCGTTGGAGTCAAACGGGGATATCCGCACCAGGCGATGGACACCGCTCTCCGCTTTCAGCAATCCGTAGGCAAATGCGCCGTCGAATTCCAGCGTAGCCTGTTTTATACCTGCGCCATCTCCATATTGCACATCCACCTCGCTCACTTTCCAGCCCTGCTTCTCGCCATACATGCGGTACATTCGCATCAGCATTTCTGCCCAGTCCTGGCTCTCGGTGCCACCGGCGCCGCTGTTTATCACCAGCATTCCCGGCATCTCATCTTCAGGCGCATTAAGCGTTGATTTGAATTCCAGCTCGTCCAGCTCTTTTACCGCTTTGTCATAAGCCTCTTTCACTTCCTCTTCCGTAGCCTCCCCTTCCTTCCAGAAATCATGCAAAATCGCAAAGTCTTCCACAGATGACTTCACCTGCTCGTAAAACTCCGTCCAGTATTTGTCTATTTTTATTTCTTTGAGGATAGCCGTCGCACGCACATTATCATCCCAAAAACCGGGAGACAGGGTGAGCTGGCGGTCGTTTTCCAGCTTAGCCAGTTTATCGTCAATAAGTAAGAAACGGTGCAGGTGCGTTATCCGCTCCCGCATTTCTTTCAGATGTTCCTGTGTCATAGAGGCCGCAAAGGTAAGGTTAATGTGCAAATGTGGGAGCCTGCCCGCAACGGGCTGGTTTGCAAATATGCAAATTGTCAGTACTTACCACTCAAGACTCTATTTTCTATTTAAGCAAAAAGAAAATATTATTTGGCCGGTTGATTTTTTATTGGATATTGATGTATTACGATTGAGATGTTTTCAACATTTTCCCTGCAATCCTGGAAGCCAGGAGAACTGTTGTCTGCCCAAGTCATACCACAGCCGGTAAGTCAGACACATAGTACATCTTCATGTGGCCCTTGCCTTTGGCATGTATCTCCCCACGGTACGTGCAATGGATCGTATCTTTTACCAACTGATAAGTAGTGTGCGATATGTTTATCTTTCCAGATTCGCTGCTTTGCTCCATGCGTGCAGCCGTGTTCACTGCATCGCCATATATATCGTAGGCGAATTTTTTAATGCCCACAATACCGGCAACCACGCTGCCGCTATGTATGCCTATGCGTATGTCAAATGTTTTATCACGATGTGTAACCAACCGTTCCTGCATAAAGGCATTTATTTCCCTTGCTGCGTTGATTATGTTCTCCGCATGTTTCGGGTCGGCCAGCGGCAGGCCACCCACGGCAAGGTAGGCATCACCTATGGTCTTTATTTTCTCAATATTATGCTGATCTATGATCTCATCAAATTTCGTAAAGCAGGTGTGCAGCTCGTCTATGAGCTCCTGCGGTGTCATTCGCTCGCTTGCGCTTGTAAAATTCACAAAGTCAGTAAACAGTATGGTCACATTATCATATTGCCGGGCTGTAGTGGTGCCTTTTATTTTCAGCTCGTCCGCTACGTCATCGGGTAATATATTCGCCAGCAGGTCATCCGATTTTTTCCTTTCGTGCTCCGATTTGCGGCGTTCTTTTAGGATAAAAATCAATTCGGTAGCACGTTTTTCTTTCTCTTCATTCTGAAAAACCAGTTCCTTGTTGGCCACAATTAGTTCAGACGCACGTTTCTCTTTTTCTTCGTTCTGAAAAACGAGCTCATTATTTGCTATAATTAACTCCGAAGCACGCTTTTCCTTCTCATCATTCTGAAAGGCAAGTTCAACATTTGCAATGGCCAGTTCAGATGCACGTTTCTCTTTCTCTTCGTTTTGAAAAGCAAGTTCCACATTGGCCACGGCCAGTTCAGATGCGCGTTTCTCTTTCTCTCTGTTTTGATAAATAAGTTCCACATTGGCAACGACCAGTTCGGAAGCGCGCTTTTCCTTTTCATCGTTTTGAAAGGCAAGCTCCGCATTAGCTATCACCAGTTCTGATGCGCGCTTTTCTTTTTCATCGTTTTGAAAGGCAAGCTCCACGTTGGCTATCACTAATTCCGAAGCGCGTTTTTCCTTCTCTTTATTCTGAAAAACAAGCTCTGTATTTGCCACGGCCAGCTCAGAAGCACGTTTTTCCTTTTCTTTGTTCTGAAAAACAAGTTCTTTGTTTGCTACAGATAATTCCAAAGCACGCTTTTCTTTTTCCTCATTCTGGAAAGCGAGTTCCGTATTTGCTATTGCCAGTTCCGAGGCCCGTTTTTCTTTCTCTTCGTTCTGAAAAGCAAGTTCCACGTTGGCTATTACCAATTCGGATGCACGTTTTTCTTTTTCCTCATTCTGAAATAAGAGTTCCTTGTTTGCTATGGCAAGCTCCGATGCACGTTTTTCTTTTTCCTCATTCTGAAAAACCAGCTCTTTGTTGGCCACAATGAGTGTCCGCTCTATTTCTTGCCTGTCGGCATCTTTTTCAAATACCTCCAGCGCAAATGAAATGTCATCCGCTGCCTCCACAAGCAACGAGACCTCCTGTGCTTTGAATAAGTTATTTTCTGAGGAAACAATGATAAATATAGCTACAACCACGCCACGGTTCCTGATTGGCAAAGCCATACAGGAGCGCCACCCCCGTGCCATGGCAAGCGGCCTCCAGTTTATCAGCAGGGAATCATTTTCTATATCGTTGCACAAATAGAAGCCGCCGGTGTTTATTACTTTACGAAACGGTCCGCTATTTTCATAATTTATTTGTTTGAACATTGCAGTGTCTTCATCAGACATCCCGCAGGATTCTATCAGGTTAAATTTGTTATCCGAATCAAATATGCTGATCCAGGCTGCCTGGAATTTGCCGAAGCCTACCGCAATGCGGCACGCTTCCCTGAAAACGGTTTGCTGATCTTTAGAATGGACAATGGTTTGGTTGATCTCGCTTAGAAACTCATACAACTCTTTTGCATGAGCCAGTTCGGCAGCCCGCTTCTCTTTCTCTTTATTTTGAAAGACGAGTTCTTTGTTGGCAATGATTAATTCCGAAGCTCGTTTTTCCTTCTCTTCGTTCTGAAATGCAAGTTCCTTGTTGGCAACTAGCAGTTCGGACGCCCGCTTCTCTTTTTCGCTATTCTGAAAAATAAGCTCTTTATTGGCAATAGCCAACTCCGAAGCACGTTTTTCCTTCTCCTCGCTCTGGTAGGCAAGCTCTACATTAGCAACGGCTAGCTCCGTGGCTCGCTTTTCTTTCTCCTCGCTTTGGTAGGCAAGTTCCACATTGGCTACGGCCAACTCTGAAGCACGCTTTTCCTTCTCTTCGTTATGAAATACAATTTCCCTGTTCGCTATCAGTAACTCAGATGCGATATTCCCACTTTCCTTCTTTTGATCATTTTCCATAAGCATTTTATGACTGTTCAACAAAAACGCACACTGTATGCTTTCTTGACGAAGAGAATGTTTAAAAAAAGTCGCGCGAACGCAGCCAGATTTTCAGTCCAGCCTGTTTTGTATTGCAATCTACCGATATTTTGTAACAATAAATCATTCAACGCTCAGAACGCCGGAGATTTAACGCCTACACAACTCTGACAAACACCATGCCACAGCCCCGAAAATTTATCACTTGCCGCCAGAGCCGCAGGCCGCCTCCAAAATGTTTTTACTAAAATGCAATTTGCGACTAAACAGCGGATATAGATAAGCCAAAAAGTTAGTAGTTTTGCACACCAAAAATAACCGCAAAAAATACATGGAACAGATCGATGAGGTAATGGCGCAGGTGTTTAATATCAAGGCATCGGACCTGAATGATGATATTAATATGGATAATGTAGCCTATTGGGATTCTTTGCGCAATATGGAGCTCATCGCCGCGCTGGAATCCAAATTTGGTTTTGAGCTTACGTTTGAAGAGATCACCGAAATGATCACGGTAGGTAAAGTAAGGGAAATAGTAAGCAAAAAGATATAATATCATGAACATCGCCAATACAGTTGCACTTATTACCGGAGCAGGAAAGGGACTGGGCAGGAGTGTTGTGGAAACGCTGCTGGAAAAAGGCGCTACCGTAATTGCTGTGGACTATGACGAGGCTGCGCTGAAAGAAATACCTCCGCACGAAAAACTAACCATTGTAGCTGCCGACCTGCTGAAAGACGAGTTTTTCAGCGAAACACTTCCCGGCTTGTTCAAACAATTCAAGATCAATGTATTGGTAAATAATGCAGGTATACTGCACAATAAGCCGCTGGTGAGTTTTGGTAAGGCAGGCTTTTCCAAAATAAGTAATGAGGAGTGGGACCTGGTGCTGAACATAAACCTGAAAGTACCCATGATGATGGCCCGCGAAGTAGTGGAGCACATGATCAAAACACGCGCAAAGGGGGTAATAATAAACATTTCATCCATATCTGCACAGGGCAACCTCGGCCAAAGTGCTTATTCTGCCTCAAAGGCCGGTATCGAATCCTTCACAAAAGTGATTGCCAAGGAACTTGGCGCGTGGGGCATCCGTGCTGCCTGCCTTGCACCCGGCTACATGGACACCGTTTCCACCCATGCCGTAATGCAGGAAGAAACCCTGAACAACATAGTAAAAAATGTACCTTTACGCAGGTTAGGCAAAACCACTGAGGTGGCAAATGGTATCTGCTTTATCATTGAGAACGATTTCTTCAATGGCAAGGTCTTAGCCATAGATGGGGGCCTGACTATTTAGTGGTTTCTTTATTTTAATGCGACTTTATGCAAAGCTATATTCATAACCTCGGCGCCTTATTTCAGTCGGTCGTTGGAAAATTCGGAGATAAGACCGCTTTACATTTCCCTGATGATACTAAGCTCACATTCAATGAATTAGATACAATATCTAACAATCTGGTTTCGGTAATTTCCGATGCTGGACTGAAGCAGTACGATGTGTGCGCCATTGCCGGTGTTAAAAAGCCATTGACCTACGCGACAATGATCGCCTGCCTGAAACTGGGCGTTACTTACTCCTATTTCGACCCTGAAAGCCCGGCAGAACGCCTGCTGAAAATATTTAAACAATGTGAGCCGAAACTTGTAGTCGGGTATTTTGATGAAGTGGATGCCGACCTTAAAAATGAAGGTTACCCGACTTTTGATCTGAATAGTACGATCCCAGTAAGCATACTTCATTCAATAGACTTAACTGTTATTGAAGGCAATACACCGGCTTATATAATGTTCACCTCTGGCTCTACAGGTTTTCCGAAGGGAGCAGCGATGACACATAGCAACGTTATCAACTTCATAGCCTGGGGCCGGGATACTTACAGTATCACACCCGATGATATTCACACCAATGTGAACCCACTTTATTTCGACAATTCGGTTTTTGATCTGTATACCTCTCTTTTTAACGGGGCAACGTTAGTACCAATAACTAAAAAAGAGGCCATACACCCCGGCACTTTATTAGGCATTTTGGAAAAACGCGAATGCACCACCTGGTTCTCTGTACCGTCCATGCTCATCTACCTGCAGACGTCTAAGGCGATAATTCCGCAGCGGTGGCGGTTCGTCAAAAAGATCATTTTTGGCGGAGAAGGATATCCAAAAGGAAGATTAGTTAACCTATACAATACACTGAAGCACAACACAAATATCTACAACGTATACGGCCCTACGGAGTGCACATGCATCTGTTCCAGCTACCAGGTTACAGATAATGATTTCATAGACATGAACGGCTTTTTGCCGCTGGGCAAGATAGCCCCGAACTTCTCTTATCACATTGTTGACGAGTACGGCCACGAAACAAAAGACAAGGGCGACCTTATACTTGGCGGGCCAAATGTTGGCTTGGGCTATTACAACGACCCTGCAAGAACAGCCGAGCGTTTTATACAAAATCCTTTCCATAAGAGATACGCAGACATTTACTACCGTACGGGCGACCTGGTGAGCTACAACAATGATGATGGCCAGATCTATATTCATGGCCGCACCGATAACCAGATAAAGCACATGGGCTATCGTATTGAGCTTGAGGAAATTGAGAACGCTATTTGCCAGATTAATTTCATCAATGAAGCGGCGACCTTTGTGATAGGCGACAGTAATAACAATAAAATATTTGCGGTTTACGAAAGCTCGGAAGATATTACACCGGAATTTATTAGCGTAGCCTTGAAACAGTTACTCCCTTCATACATGATACCCGGCGTAGTGATCCGTATAGACCGGATACCCAAGAATGCCAATGGCAAAACCGACCGGCTTACACTAACCAAAACATACCAGGAATGGCGAAAATAATAATATTCGGTACCGGCAAGGGGGCAATTATTGCCACCAAGTACTTCCGTTACGATACCGATCATGAGATAGTGGCATACACAACCCACCGGCAATATGTAGAAAAAGACACATTCAACGACTGCCCGGTTGTGGCATTTGAAGACATAAATGGTCAATACCCGCCATCTGAATACCAATTGTTTGCCCCCATGGGTTATGACGAGATGAATAAATTCCGGGAGCGTATATTCAACGAAGGGAAACAAAAAGGCTACACATTTGCCACCTATGTACATTCCAGCGTTAAGACTATTGAAACGCTGGACATTGGTGAGAACTGCTTTATTCTCGAAAATCAGAGCATCAACCTGGCTGTAAAGATCGGCAACAACGTGACCCTGTGGTCGGCCAACCAGATCGGCGACCGAAGTGTAATTGAGGACCATGTTTGGATTTCTTCGCATGTGTGTATCTCCGGCGATGTAACCATTAAAAAATATTCGGTGCTTGCAGTAAACTGTACCATATCTAATAATGTGGTGGTGGAAGAGGAAAATTTTATTGGCGCTGCAGCTCTTATTACCAAGAGCACACTGCCAAAAGAAGTATATATTGTATCGCAAACGGTGAAAGCGCCTTTTGCCAGTGACCGTTTCATTAAAATGATAAAAAGGGTTTAACTATGAAATGGGAAAAGCTCGGATTGATATTTGCACCAGACCGCGCACTTTTGTGGCAGCATAGCCATGTGCAAAACCCTTTCCCTGAACAACTCTCCGAACACGTTTTCCGCATTTTTTTTGCTTCCCGCGATAAAGACAATACCTCCCGATCCGGCTATTTCGACCTGGATATGCGGGAACCCTTTGCGGCTAAGAATTACACTAAAGAGCCTATCCTTGACCTTGGCGACCTCGGCGCATTTGACGATTGCGGCGCTATGCCCCACTCCATTCTGAAAATGAACGGCGAGTACATGCTCTACTATACGGGCTGGAGCAAGGCAGTTGCAACACCGTTTACTTTTTACATAGGAGCCGCGAGAGCCGTTACTATGGATGGGCCCTTTACCCGGGTGTCAAAAGCCCCAATACTTGGCCGCAACTACTTCGACCCTTTTCTCACCGCCGCCCCATATGTGGTAAAAGTGGATAACTATTTCCTGATGTACTATGTTACCTGCATAAAGTGGGAAAAGGACAGCGAAGGGAATATAAAACATTACTACACCATTACGTCTGCTACTTCAGCAGACGGGATCAACTGGTCGCCCAACCCGCGCATACTAGTGCCGCTGGAGGAAGACGAGTACGCGATAGCACGACCCGTCTTGTTTGCAGATAAAGGCCGCTATGAGCTTTGGTTCTCCTTCAGGGGTGGCAAAACCAATAGCTACAACATAGCGTTAGCTGTTTCCACCGACCTGGTGAACTGGAAAAGAGAATCCGTAGGAATGGAAGTTTCTGCGCCGGGAACATGGGACAGCGAAATGGTATGCTATGCGCACCCCTTCTACTACCAGGGCGAAAAGTATATTTTATACAACGGCAACGCATATGGCGCCACCGGCGTAGGTCTGGCTAAAATGATACCCTAGCTGCAGCAACTTCAAATATCTCATAAATGAAACTAAACCCGGCAGCTTTAAGACTGAGCGAAAAACAGCTTTTGTATGCTTCCGGTATATTCATTTTACTTGTCGTAATTCTTAGATACCTCCATTTCCCATTGTTCAGTCCAGATGCGGGGGACGAGCCTTTTTACGTACAGGAGGCTGACTATCTTGCGAGGTATGGCTGGCACAGTGCGCTGTCGCAAGGCACTTCATTTTCCTATTCTTTGCTGCTTTTTATCTTTGCCAAGACCTTTTCGATAAGCCACCTTGCGGCGGGACGCATTTTGTCGGTGATATTTTTCCTTGCCGGCTGCCGGTTGTTGTTCCTGTGTTTTAATGCCTTTAACGAGGTCAACAGCAATATAAAATACATGGGCCTGCTCATCTACACCACCATGTCCTCCAGCTGGCTGTGGCGTTGCCTGCCAGATACTGTGTGTACCGCATTCATACTTGCTGCCCTGGTAATCGTTTTCCATGGCAAGAACTATTTGCGCCTGTTATGGGCTGCAATACTTCTGTTCATTGCTTTCAGCTGCAAACCCGTGGCCTTGTTTGTGTTGCCGGGCTTGCTCATTTACTTGTTTTTTAACGGACTAACCAAAGCGGCATGGCTCCGTAATGCAGGCCAGGCTGCCGTTTTTATATGTGTATTTGCCGTATGCTTTGGTCTGTACCATATACCGGGCTACAATGCATATCACAGGCTTATGCTGGAAGACAAAGGGCATAGCTACACCGGCGAAACAAGAGTGGAGCACACCGTCAGCTGGAACGAGGTCAACAATTATTTCCTGCTTTATAAAGACGTTCACGGCAAACAAAATAAGTGGGCGATACGGTTCAGTGAAGTTGCAGACTTTAAACAGCAGCACCCGGACGTAAAGCTCCAGATGGGCTATACAGAATTCATAAAAAACCATTTTACAGTCTTTGTACAAAGCACCGCTGAAAAACTCTTTTTTTACCTGCCCTACCACATACAAGGCGGTTTTTTCTTTGCCAAGTGGACTGTAATAAATAAATGGCTGAAAAGCCAAACGATATTAAATATAATAACGCTGCTGTTGATCTCCGCAATGAGTTTATACAACTGGAAATTCATCAAAGAAAACGCACTTCTTTTCCTCATTCCCCTCCTTTATTTTGTGACATTATCCCTTTATTGCATCTCGCAACTGGAGGATAACTGGGCGTTCTTTTGCCTGCCATTCCTGGCATTGCCGGTGATGAAGTTCATTGAGCGATACCTGAATATTTCGGTGTTTTTCCTGCTACAGTTTTTATATACGCTGGTGCTGATAAAGAATGGGTAAACTGCCTGGGGTTTGTCCATTACGCCCATCTATTTCAAAATATTTTACGATTGCACCCTCACACACTTTCCCTATTGGAACTGAGGATTTGTTTTTGGTTGTTTCTTGTTCAAGTGTGTCTCACAAAAAGTTTCTCACTAACGATAAAAAAAGGGTTTCTCGCAAAGTCGCTAAACTCGCGGTCCCCTCATTTTATTTTTAAGACCGCCAAGCGTGAGTGCATTTTATGCTTCCTTTACTTTTTCATTTTTTGCGGCGAACAAAAGTAAGATGTTGTGAATTGGTGAAACTCACAAAATGGACTGTAGAATCTGGTAGAATGCGAGGTGGGCAGTTGTTTTCGGATTTTGAAAATTGTGGCTATCTTTTTTATTTCAATATTTTCGGGTGTGCAAGATATAGATTTATTAAACACATTTTCAGTAACTTTACATCTATGTTACGCACTACAATAACACCGGAAAATACAGACGTGCATATCTCAGTGCCGCAAAGATTTGTGGGCAAAAAGGTAGAGGTGCTGCTATATACTACAGATGAAGAAGAACCGGCCTCGGCTGTTGCGCATACCGCAATTGATTTTCTCAACAAGAAGTACTGAAATTTGACCATATGGAATATACAATTGAAACTGAGCAAGAGACAGATGGCCGCTGGATAGCAGATGTGATCGACTTACCAGGTGTAATGGTGTATGGCACTACCCGCGATGAAGCGATTGCAAAGGCTCAGGCACTTGCGCTGCGGGTAGAAGCTGAGAAACTTGAAAATGGCGAAATATCTTTTTTCCAAACTGGTCTTTTCTTTAGAGCGGCATGAGCAACTGGCCATCTACCAAATCCAAACGGGTTCTCGCAGCGTTAATTAAGACTGGCTGGGTCATTAAAAGGCAAAGTGGTTCCCATCGTACATTATCAAAACCGGGGATGCCAGATTATGTGTTTTCTTTTCATGATAATGAAGAAATTTGCCCAAAGATGCTTGTCCGCATTGCAAAGTCGACTGGGGTTAAAGCCAGATGATTTGTAATTTTAATTGAGCGTTTTTCTTTCTTCTGCGGAGGATGCCCTACGCTAACATCCGGGAGAACGGAGTTATGTACGAATGGTAATTTTACGAGCTAATACACCAACTGTTAAGTTTATCTTTTATTTTGAGAGCACTACGGGCAACCGGGGCTTTCTCCTAACTTACCTAGCACGAGTATCGCCGAGTCCTGCGAAGGGCAGAGACCCGATGAGGACGCAGATTGCGTTCCGCGGGGACGTAGTCGGAGACATACACCCAACCCAACTGTTACGTTTCATCCTTTATTTTGAGAGCACTACGGGCAACCGAGGACGTAAATTAGTGAATATACAAGCAGGCGTTTTAAAAAGTATCTTTATATTTCTCATTATTTTAAATCCTCTATTATGCGCAAATTTCATCTCTGCTTTCTTTTCCTGGGAATCATGATGCTCACATCGAATGAGTTGGCAGCACAGGGCTGGGTTTGGGGAGCGGGGAGTTATCAGAATGCCTCGGAAGACGGAATTGAGTCCTGGCCAATAGCAGTTGACAAAAGTGGCAATGTTTTCGAAGCAGGCATGATCGTTGGAGCTGACACTGCACAATTCGGCACATTCACAATTTACAGTACCGACACCATTACTTATCCTTTATTGATCACAAAAACAGACTCAAGTGGTCATTTTTTATGGGCTATTATGTCTCATTCCAATACCGATGTTTTACCAATATCCATTGAAGCAGATGATTCGGGCAATCTTTACTTACTCGCACTATATGATAGTTCTGAACTGGGGCTGGGAACTGTTACCTTGTACAATCCGAATGATTACGACATGTATTTTTTAGCTAAAATATCCCCTCTGGGAACAGTGCTTTGGGCAGAGAATGTGGCTCCAACAGTATCGTATATAACCGGCATCTTTGATTACCAGGGTTTGGGTGGCCTGGGGATAGATGGCACGGGCAATGTATTCGTGACAGGCGCGTTCAATATTGATTCCATAACTATTGGCACTACTACGCTACATGATTCAGTATCTATAACCAATGATATTTTCCTTGCAAAATTTGATGCGTCCGGGGTTTCACTTTGGGCAAAAGGGTTCGGGGGCACGGGAGGTAGTTTTCCAATGGGGCTCACGGTATCTCCCAGTGGCGGAGTACTGGTTATCGGTTACGCAGGCTCGCCTTCTGTTTCATTTGACACAGTCGTGTTACACAATGCCGGATACTTTTTATCCCGGTTAGACAGCAGCGGTCATATGCTGTGGGCAAGGGCTTTTGGGGGGCAGTTTGTCATTAATTCACTGGCGTCCGATCCAAGTATGAATTCTTATGTTGCTGGAATATTCTCATCTCCTGTAATACTTGGCACTACTACATTTACGCCGACTGGTCCTCAAGATTTTATGCTCGCACGCTTTGATTCCGCAGGAAATTTTTCATGGGGGAGCACTGGCGGAGGGACAGGCAAATCTATAGGGCCTTACTCGGTGGCATATGATTTCACCTGCGGGTATGTATGGGCCAGTGGTTATTATGGGTACAATGGATATCCGAATGACAGCATTTACTTCAGCGGCCACATGATGGCGGTTCCCCCGGACACATTGATCGATGAAAGTTTCCTGGTGGAATATGATGCTATGGGCAATTATATAACCTCTATTGCGCTAAAGGAGGGCGGCGAAGACAACAATGCCATAACTACAGATCAAAAAGGCAACCTATACTTAGGCGGCGATTATGCCAGCGGGGGCGGCTATTTTTACCCGTTCATACTTGGCCCCGATACGCTTGTTGCTTCGGCAGCTGGCCAATTAATAGGCCAGGAAAACCTCTTCGTTGCAAAATACCACTACACCAACGACCTGTGTGAGACCTTGCAGGCCACCAGTAAAAGTATCCCTGCTCCCGCCATTGTCCTCTTCCCAAATCCGGCGTATAAGGAAATTACGGTTTCATCTACCAGCAGCATTAGCTGCATAAAAGTTTACGATATTTTAGGCCGGATCGTTTATAATAATTCCTTTAAGCAGCAGGCGAATGTGACGATAGATGTGGCCTGCCTGCGGGCGGGCATATACATTGTTAAGGTGAATGAGGCAGAAGTGGTGAAATTTGTGAAGGAGTAAAACCACTTTAGTGCGCTATATTTCCATTAACGTGTAAACTTATTTTTAATTTTTGCTCTTAATTTTTGTGGAAATCTTTATTTTGCAACCATCTCCCCCCATCTTACCTTTAATCCGTGAGTTTTTGAACCTGCCTACCGGCAGGCAGGTTTTTACTTTTGAATTTTGAATTTAAAGAATGAGTGACAACTATATAGTTTCGGCCCGTAAGTACCGCCCGCAGACGTTTGATACGGTTGTGGGGCAGGAGCATATTACTACTACGCTGAAGAATGCGATAAAGAACCAGCACCTGGCACATGCTTATTTGTTTTGCGGTCCGCGTGGTGTGGGAAAGACTACTTGTGCGCGCATACTGGCGAAGACGATAAACTGTGAACACCCTACTGCTGATACAGAAGCATGTGGTGTTTGCAATACGTGTGTGAGCTTTACCAATAACACCTCTTTCAACGTCTTTGAGCTGGATGCGGCAAGCAACAACTCGGTGGACGATATACGTGAGCTTACTAACCAGGTACGTTTTGCCCCGCAGCAGGGCAGGTACAAGGTGTATATCATTGATGAGGTACACATGTTGAGCGCAGCGGCATTTAATGCTTTCCTGAAAACGCTGGAGGAACCCCCACCCTATGCCATCTTCATATTGGCGACAACCGAGAAACATAAGATACTGCCTACCATACTCAGCCGCTGCCAGATATTCGACTTCAAGCGGATAACTACGCATGATATTGTGGCGCACCTGCACAGCATAGCCACCAAGGAAGGCATGGTAGCGCAGGAAGCTGCGCTGCATGTAATAGCCCAGAAGAGCGAGGGCGCAATGCGCGATGCCCTTAGTATGCTGGACCGGATAGCGAGTTTCACCAATGGTATGCTTACCTACAGCAACACCATGGAGCATCTGAACCTGCTGGATGCAGACTTCTACTTCCGGCTAACAGATAGCTTGCTGAGCCAGGATGTGGCCAGTACGCTGCTGCTGCTGGACAGTGCGCTGGAGAAAGGATTTGAGGGTGATGTGATCATAAACGGGCTGGCGGAGCATTTCCGTAACCTGCTGCTATGCAAGGATTCGCGCATGGCCAAGCTGCTGGATGTACCTAACGATCACCGGCCCATGTATCATGAGAAGGCCAACCAGGCGCCGCCATCATTTGTGCTGTCTGCACTGAATGTGATAAACGACAGCGAGCTGCAATATAAGACCGCAACCAACAAACGCCTGCATGTGGAGATGTGCCTGATAAGGCTGTGCTTTTTGCTGCAGAGTGTTTCCAGTTCGCATGGTTCGGCGGGGCTCACCATGACAGAATCTTCTGATGTAAAAAAAAACTCTAGTAGTTTAGGTTCGCAGTTGGCAGGTGGCAGTTCGCATAGTTCGGCTCCGCTCACTATGACAGACAGAGAGCCGCAGCCCATCATAACAGGCGGCAGTTCGCATAGTTCGGCTCCGCTCACTATGACAGACAGAGAGCCGCAGCGTACAGTTCCTGAGAAAGAATACGCTGTAAATAATATTGTTGAAAATATTGTGGCGGAAGCTGCACCGGCGGCTATTCCTAAGACCGCTGCCACTCCTTCTCCAGTGGTAAATAATACGCCGCAAGCTGAGCCCGTTACTGAAAATACTGTGGCACGAAAACCACCAACCGGAGCAAAGCGCCTGAGCATGGATATGCTGCAGGACCTGGATACGGAAGTAGCCAAGGCGGCTGCCAGCCAGGGCGGGGAGAAAAAGGTGCTTACTGCTGAGGTAGCGAACCAATTGTTTGAAGCCTATAAGGCAAAACTACCAGCGGCAAATAAAACGGTGCTGCATTCCCAGTTTTGTATGATGCGTGTGGAAGTGCATCCGCCAGATGAGGTGAGGCTGATATCGCCAAGCGCATTTACAGACGGCTATGCCAAGGACCAAAAAACGCCGCTCATAGATTACTATCGCGCCGAGACCGGCATGGTGGTGCGTATAACCACTGAGATACAGGAAGATGAAAGCGTTTTGGCTGCCCAGAGCATAACAGTGCTGAGTAAGAGCGAAATGTTTGAAGCTATGGCCACTAAGAACCCCAACCTGGCGGCGTTGAAAGATGGGCTGGGAATGACCATTGAGTATTGAGCCCCTCCCCGGCCCTCCCCCAAGGGGAGGGTGAGGTGGAATGAGTTATGTAACTCCCTATGGAATTGGGATTGCATCCAGCACTCAGAAAACAATCCAAATTACAAATTTCATCCCGATAGGTATCGGGACCAATTCTCAACCCCGATTCCAAATTCAACCAAGAAGAATTACATTTGACCTTTAAAATAGAATAATTATGGCGGAAGCAGTACGTATGCCCTTGCTGAGTGATACAATGAAAGAAGGTGTGATAGCGGAATGGCACAAGAAAGTAGGCGATACAGTAAAATCGGATGATGTAATAGCAGAGGTTGAAACCGATAAGGCCACTATGGAAGTGATGCCTTATGTGGATGGTACCCTGCTTTATATAGGCGTAGAAAAAGGAAAGGGTGTGCCGGTGAATGGTATCATGGCTATCATCGGCAAGCCAGGGGAAGACTTCCAGTCGATACTGGATGCGGAGAAAGGTAGCCCCTCCCCGGCCCTCCCCCAAGGGGAGGGAGGTGTTGCGCAGCCTGTAGCACCAGCCTCTGCTGATGCTCCGGCACAGCCGCAAGCAGCGGCAGCAACCGCGCAGCCACAAGTAGCAACGCCGGCTGCAGCCGCTCCGGCGCAGCCAACAGCAGATGCAGCACCTTCTTCTGACGAAAGAATAAAAGCCTCTCCCCTGGCCAAAAAACTGGCTGAAGATAAGGGTGTGGATATAAATGCCGTAAAAGGCAGCGGTGATAATGGCCGTATCATAAAGCGTGATGTGGACAGTTATACCCCTGCACCTGCAGCAACTCCTGCTGCAAAGACGGCTCCTGTAATGCAGTACCAGCCGACAGGCACAGAAGGCCATACGGATACGCCACTTACACAAATGCGCAAAATAATAGCGCAGAAACTGGCCGGCAGCCTGTTTAGCGCCCCGCATTTTTACCTGACCATGTCTATTGTTATGGATAAGGCAATTGATGCCCGCAAGGCCATCAATGATATGTCGCCGGTGAAGGTATCGTTCAATGACATGGTGATAAAAGCATGCGCTATGGCGCTGCGCCGGCACCCTGAAGTGAACAGCTCGTGGATGGGCGATTTCATGCGCCAGAATCACCACATTCACATTGGCACGGCAGTATCTGTTGATGAGGGATTAATTGTTCCTGTGATAAAATTTGCGGATCAGAAGTCGTTGTCACAGATAGCAGATGACGCTAAAACGCTGATAGAAAAAGCCCGTACGAAGAAGATAACCCCACCTGAGTTTACCGGCAATACATTCACTATCTCCAACCTGGGAATGATGGACATAGATGAGTTTACAGCCATCATCAATCCGCCGGACAGCTGCATACTTGCTGTGGGCAAAATAGCGGCCACACCAGTTGTGGAGAATAATGCAGTGGTAGTGCGCCAGATCATGAAGATCACGCTTAGCTGCGACCACCGCGTGGTGGATGGCGCAGTTGGTTCCCGCTTCCTGCAAACGCTGAAAGCGCACCTGGAGAACCCGGTGACTATGCTGGTTTAATCAGGTCTTTACAACGAAAATAACGCGGCCCGCTCCTGAGCGGGCCGTTACTATTTATGGCGGAACCTGTAAGGGATCATCCTAAAGGAGTAGTTCATTTCGTGTGATCCTGCGTATATGACGATGCTATGCCACATCAATGGTGCATAAGGCTCTTCGTAATATATATGGAAATCATAGTTTATGTTATCGCTTAGTTTGTCTATATCATTTGCGGTTATTCAAAATACTGTCGGTCTTTTAACAGATCATGCACTTTTTATGGCAGCAATTTGATGATTTATCACATTGCATAATTAAATTATATTGCTAAATTTCGGTTAAGGAAATATAAATATTAGTAATTAATTTTAACCTACGAGTTTTTCGCACGTTATAAAATGTCTGAAAAGCTGCTACTGGCAAGGTAAAAAGGAACAATAACCTGATTGCTTTGCTGCAATGTACGCATTAGGAAACAGCACTGTATGTTTTGTTAATGACGAATATTTAACAGTTGCGTGACTGAAAGGTCATATCAAATATCGTATATTTGTATGCTTTTGTGAATTAGTTATTTATGGTAAGGTGAAGGGGTTAGGTTATACACAAGTTATCCACAAAACAGATATTTATGTAGCGTATAGATT
>CAIRTW010000314.1 GCA_903881585.1 uncultured Bacteroidota bacterium
TAAGTTAGTCAGTGTATATGAAAATCAGATGCATAATAGCGAAACAGGAGCAGATGGTATCAATCCCCGTGTGGCAATAGGTGCGATAATCATTAAACACATTTGTGATCTTGATGACAGGGAAACTGTATTGCAAATGCAATGTTGGAGCCAGCCCCTCGCAAATTATGGGCGATCATGTGTGTGATCCCTTCCAGCTGTTTGATCTTATTGATGAGATTGGCATATACAACCTTCTCATTCCGCTTCATTAGTACCCCTGCTTCCATGCCACACATATTTAGTTGATTTTTTACATAAGAAATCGTGCCAACAATGCTAAAAAACGGGTACCGGCGCTTATGAAAATATTAGCAACCCGGTAGTCCATGTTAATCAGCCATTTGTAAATACCTTTGCCGCATGAACAACAAAAAGACCACGATCTTTCTTATTTCCTTTTTCATGTTATTGGGGGTTATTTTCCTCGGTTATGCCTATAAAGTGATGCACGAGCAGAAAACACTGGCTTTGCCCATCGTTGGTAATGATCAGAACCACCATATAGCGCCGTTTTCATTTACGAACCAGGACGGGAAGACAATTACCAACGAAGACGTTAAGGGCAAGATATGCGTTGTGGAATTTTTCTTTGCCACCTGCAAAGGCATGTGCCCTAAAATGAACGAAAATATGGTTACCGTGTCGAAAGCATTCAGGGGCAATAAAAATGTGCTCATACTGTCTCATACGGTTGATCCGATAAAGGACACTGCGAAAGCACTGAAGGAGTACAGCCTGCGCTTTGATGCAGACCCGGCGCAATGGATGTTCCTGACCGGGGACAAGAAGAAACTATACGATATGGCGCGCTACAGTTATCTGATCAGTGCAGAGGACGATACCGCCGGCGTAAGCATAGATAAGGATTTCATTCACGACAAGCACTATACGCTTGTAGATGGCTATGGTCGGGTGCGCGGTTTCTATGACGGGCTTAATCCAGGAGATGTAAATAAGATGATAGGTGATATAAATGCGTTGCTAAAGGAAACCCCTTAACCCCCCTGTCTCACCCTGTCCCCGAAAGGGGAGCTATCTATTTAGCTTTCGCTTTGCTTCTCTTCTTAGGAAGTGCTTCGACAATATTATTTTTCCAGCTAATGATTTTTTGGGGTACACTAAAAGTAGCCTTCTATTTAGCATGGCGCTGCATTTCATCTTCGCAATCGCTTCGGCAATAATATTGGGGACAAATAATAACTTTGCTTAAACTCGTATACCACTTATTTTCAGCACGCTATATTCATATGTCCATCAAAAAAACTGTCCGTTTCGTTTGTATTTTTATTGGCCTGCTGTTCGTACTATTCCTGGGTGCAGCCATCGTTATTCCCATTTTTTACAAGGATAAGATACTGGCAGAGGTTAAGACTGCACTGAATGAGAACCTGGAAGCCAAGACCGACTTTAAGGATATTTCGCTCTCTCTTTTTCGTCATTTCCCACACTTATCGGTAAGAGTACATGAGCTGAGTATAACCGGGAAGGAAACATTCAGCAGGGACACTTTGATCTCCGCGCCGGAAACAGACCTCTCGCTGGACATAAAGAAGGCAATAAAGGGAGATTATGACATACTGAATATAACCTTAGTGAAACCACGGATACATGCAATAGTGCATAAAAACGGCGCGGCTAACTGGAACATTGTAAAACCGGGCGACGAAAAAAATACTGCATCAGGCAAGCCAAAGCACTTCAGCATCAGTCTGCGCAAATATGCCATAGAGCATGCCTTTATAGAGTACAAAGATGAACAGAAGAATATGCATGCAACCGTTGAGGACCTGGGCCACTCTGGATCCGGCGAGTTTAAGAATGATCTGTTTACCCTAAAGACGCAAACATCTTGCTCTGCATTATCGGTAGTATCTGGTAAGATACCGTACCTCTCTAAGGTGAAAACGAATATCAGTTTTGATATAGAAGTAGATGCAAAAAACAACAAATATAGCTTCGACACCAAGGGCATAAAACTCAACGGACTGAATGTCACTGCAAAAGGTTTTGTGCAGATGCGTGACACAGCGAATACAGACATAGACATTACATTCAATATGCCTTCAGATGATTTTAAAGATCTTTTTTCGCTGATGCCGGGAGTGTATAATGACAATTTCAAGGACATAAAAGCAACAGGTAAGGCAAGCATGTCGGGTACCATAAAAGGGGTAATGAACAAACAGCGGATACCGACATTTAATATTGTTTTGGCCATTCAGGATGGCTCACTGCAATATTCAGGTTTGCCACAAAAAATAAACAATGTGCAAGTCAAGCTCACAGCTAGCAACCCTGATGGTGTGCCTGACCACACTATAGTCAACTTGGAGAAAGGCCACCTGGAAATAGGGCCTGAGCCGTTTGATTTCAATATCATGCTGAAAACACCTGTATCTAATAAATGGGTAGAAGCCTCTGCCAAAGGGAGGATAGACCTGGCACAATTGAATAGCTTTGTAAAGCTGGCTGAGGGTACAAAACTGACCGGGATAATCAACGCCAATGTAGCTGTAAAGGGCGCAATTGCCGATGCAGAAAAACGCCAATTTGACTCGCTTGATGCTGCCGGCACCATAACTATAGATAATCTGAACTACTGCTCCAAAGAATATCCTGAAATAGCACAATTGAATAGTATGGCGCTCACTTTCAGCCCTCAAAACATAACTGTGAGCAATCTAAAGGCTAAATATTTGAATACTCAATTCGCGGGCGAAGGGAGTATCAATAATCTATTAAGCTACTACCTCCATAAAGGCATCCTTAGTGGCTCTATACACCTGACTGCGGATAAAATAGACGGCAATAAATGGAAGGAGACCTTCACAAAGCAAAAGGCTAAACCAGTGACAGCATTACCTGCGGTTGAGCCTTTTGCCGCGCCTTCCGATATGAATATCTCCTTTAATGCGGAAATAGACGAGATAGAATATGACCATGTAAAAATAAAGAATGTGCAGGGGCTGATGGTGCTGGGAGATGAAATAATAAATGTGCAGAATGTGCAGGCCCATGCGCTGGAAGGTGAAGTAAAGATTAACGGGCATTATTCTACCCGCCTGAGTAAACTGGTCCCAGAAATGGATTTTGAATACATTGTCGCGATGGGAAGAGTGGTGTTGATGCGCAGACATATTGTCCATATGTAGGCACAACTGAAATTATTGATAAGGAGACAATCATAATGTCGTCCAACCAAGGAGGAGCCAGCCCAATACTATGAGTGGCGCCGGTATTTTGGTAAAGTAAAGCAGGCAGAAGGTTATGAACACTACCACCAGCTTGCTCCATTCAAAAGCCAGCATCGGGTCCGTTTTATCAAAAGCGATCGACTCAAATAGCACTATTCCGGAAGCCCAGATAATACCTACTACCGCGGCGTTGATACCCTCCAGGGCGCGAAAAATGATAACATGGTGCTTTAAATTTTCGTACACGGGAAATAAAAAAAACAGCAACAACGTACTGGGAAGAAACACAGCAACTGTGGCAACAATACAACCGATAACCTGCCACATGCCACCATACTGACTCATAGCGACACCGCCCACAAACGAACATATAGAAAATACGGGACCAGGTACAGCCTGAACCATCCCATAGCCGGTGAGCAACTGGCTGGCGTTGAGATAGTGCGAACTGGACCTGCTCACAAACTGGTAGAGCATCATGGGCAGCAATGCCTGTCCACCACCAAAAACGATAGACCCGAAGCGGTAAAAGTTCTCGCATAGATGAAAAATGCGGCCGTGGTTCCAGTCCGGCCGGTTTTTAGCCACCTCGCTCATAACACCCGCAATAATAAACAGCAGCGCAAACAGCCAAAGGTGCATCCAGTTGATCTTCTTGGGCTTTTGCTGCGGTGTGGGGATACGTTTATTACTAAAGTTACTGAATGTGCCGGACACGATCATGAGCGCAGGAAACACCCACGGAGACCGGATAAATAAGGTAATGACCAGGCTCCCCACCATGATGGCCGCCGTGGCTAAATATTTTATGCTAGATAGCATCATTTTGGCGGCAGCAAAAAACACAAACCCCACCGACATGGGTATGATGAATTTGAACAGGTTGAGCGGGATCATTTTATTGCCCATGTGCGCCTCACTGCTAAAGTAATAAATAACGAATGAGAACGCCCCCATCAATAAGGCAGCGGGAAATACCCACAGCAATAATGTAAGAATGGCCAACGGCACCCCACCCCGCTTCATGGCTATCAGCATCACCGTTTGGGTGGAAGACGGACCGGGAAGCATCATGCAAAAGGAGTTATACTCAAGCAATTCATCCTCGGTAACGTCTTTTCTTTTCTGCACAAAGGTGCGCACCATCATGCCCATGTGCCCCTGCGGCCCGCCGAAGGCCGTAAAAGAGTACAAGAACACTGCCTTTAAAAATGGTACGTGCCTCAGCATCCGCTGGTGAATTTGGAATGAAGATAAAGTCCCGGAACCCAAATTCCAAATGACAAAAATTTAAATTCCTATGCTTCGTCATCCTGAGCGAAGTCGAAGGGGCCAAATGGCAGGGCCGTTTGTCATAGTTAGCGAAGCCGAACTGCCAAATTCCGGTTGAGCTTAACTTTTTTAATTTTTCAACTAATTGATTATCTTGCAGCGCAAATTCAAATTCATGAATCACCTCATACTAAGTGCATTTTACGACAACGTAAACAAGAATATAGGCCCTACCCTTATGTGGGTATTTTTCCTGCTGATGATCATTGAGCTTCTTTACGTTAGTGTAAAGTACCTGGGTTCTGACGACAGTAACTAAGCGTGACCGGTAATAACCTAAATATTGCTGACATCCGACAGGATTACAAGCTATCTGTATTGGACGACGATGCCGTAGGGCATGATCCTGTTTCCTTCTTTCAAAAATGGTTTGCTGAGGCTAAAAACGCCCAGGTAACTGAAGTTAATGCCATGACGCTGGCCACAGCCGATGGTAAAGGGATTCCACACGCGCGCATAGTGCTCCTCAAGGGATTGGACCAGAATGATTTCGTTTTCTTCACTAATTATGACAGCGCCAAAGGCAACGACATAAATGCAAATCCTTTTGCAGCCCTTGTTTTCTTCTGGAAGGAACTGGAGCGCCAGGTGCGGGTGGAAGGAAAAATAGAAAAGATACCTGCTGCTGAAAGTGATACCTACTTCCGATCACGCCCTGTGGGAAGCCGCCTGGGGGCATGGGCATCTCCACAAAGCCAGGAAATAACTGACCGAAATATCCTTGATACTAATTATGCCCGGTACGAAAAAGAGTTTTCGACAGGCGAAATACCCCGTCCGCCACATTGGGGCGGTTACAGAGTAATGCCTAACCACATAGAGTTCTGGCAGGGCCGCAGTAGCCGTATGCATGACCGGATACTTTTCACGAAAAATGAGAGGGGTGAGTGGTGCAAGTCGCGCCTTGCGCCGTAAATCAAAAAAATAAAGTCCATGCATCTTGACCGACAATAAAATTGGCATGAGTACTGTCTTCTAAAAGATTGCGGACATAATAAAGCGTATCCTCGGCATTGCCCAGAAATGAGTATGGATTTACGCCTGCCGTGTCAAAAAAACAAAGAAATATTTCATTAGAATCTGGTTTTAATAAACAATTACGATTATTGCTTAACTGCTACCGCAGTCGTATCAGCACCGTTCCTGCGTTTCCAGCGGATACCGTAACTAACATACACATTAAAATCGAAAGCCACATTTTTATCGCCCTTGCCATAGCCGGCAATGTATAGAGGTGAAAGGCTATTGAAACTCTTACCGTTGAACAGAATCTTGCCCCTGGCATTCCATCCTCCAAAGAGGCCCCGGACAAATTCTACACGCATACCAGCGTTTAGTTCAGCCCAATAAGCCTCGAAATTTTCACTTTTTTGTGTTCCCGGCCTGCTGCCCCACACACTATCGAGCAAGGTGAATGTTGCCGGGCCGCGGTTCACATCAGCCACACCGGCGCGGAAGCCTATAAACATCATGTCCCAGTCGGTGGGCCTGTCGCGGGTGAGTAAGCTGCGGTTAAAACCGAACCTGAAAAATTCATTTGTTGTGCTGTATTTGAGATCGGAATAATCGACCGTTGATCCACCCCACCCTCCTTCAGCAACGAGGTAGAGATCATTGTGCATGTAATAATCCAAGGCAAATTCATACCCGTAGCGATCACTGACCAATGAATTCAATACCGGGTGAACGAGGTCAAAACCAATAGCCAGCTGATGGCCTGAAAGGTCTTTCTTTTTTGGCTTTGGCACGGCTGTGGTGTCGGCAGCAACAGTATCTGCCGCTTGTGCAAATGCTGCGCATGAACCCACTGCAAGCCATATGCTACTGGCCAGGATGAATATATATCTGCAGATGCTTTGTATTGACATTGTTGGTTACACTGGTATTAAGAATATGGAGCGAGTCTATGTAAACATGTGTTGTGAGCACCGTATCAATAGTGTAAAAATAAGTAAACCCACATGCATTAGAGATGAATTGCAGGTTCCTTTGGTAATGAAAAGTAAGCGTATCAAATTTAAAAGCCGGAGTATCAGTTGCAAATACCCACTGACATATGGACGAATCCGGAGAAAGTGAAATTGTAAAATCAGCTTGTTGCGGATAAATAGTATAGGGGTTATTAACACTAATTGATAAAGGACGGAACACGGCTGCCGGCAATGCAGTGTCAATAAAGGTAGTGTCGCCCGGCGGTATCAAATGCATCATTTCAATATTGAGGCTAGCGATCTTTGGAGTAAGGCAGGGATCACGGGTTTGTGTACATGCAACCCACAAGCCACAAAACACAAACGCAATAAAAGGAAGATATTTACCGGTCCTAGTCATTAAGCGTGTTGAGTATTTTGTCAATTTCCATTATTACACTATCCAACTGGTGGCGCATGTTATCTTTTTCCTCTTCATTCTCTGTTGCCGAACCAATGCGCACACTTACCATACCCTGCTCCAGCGAGGCAACTTTTTTGGTCAGCGATTCCACCGACTTGTTTTGCGCTGCCATTATTTGTTTCAGGCGTTTGTTCTCCGCTTCGAGCGCCGTATGTTTTTTTAGCAGCATATCCAGTTTTTTACCCAGTTGGTCCAGTCCTTCCATTACTCTCTGATTTGTGCACTAAGTTTGTTTTTGTAAACGTCCATGAGCCGCTTCATCAATTGCTCCGTCTCTGTATCTGTCAAAGTACGGTCTTGTAACTGAAAAATATAGCTTAGGGCATAAGATTTTTTTCCTTTGCCCAGTTTCTCACTTTCAAAAACATCGAACAGCCCAAACGATTGCAGGGCATCCAGCCGCAGCTGTTCTGTGATATCCTGCACTTGCTTGTAAGTAATATTGTCCTCCAGTATTATGGCCAGGTCGCGCTGCACAGCCGGGAATTTCGCTACCTCTTTATAGCTGATCTTGCCTGCAGTCATTGCCTTCAGCCATAATTCCCAGTGTATCTCCGCATAATAAACTTCCTGCTTCACATCGAACTCTGCAAGCCGCGCTGGTGTCACCAGCTTTGCCGTCCACAATACCTGGTTCTTCCATTTTCCGGTAATCTCACCTCCTCCGTGTGCATCATGGTACGCCACAGTAACGTTTTTGATACCGCAATAATCAGAAAGGTTGCCCAGAAGCCCTTTCAGGTGATAAATATTTGCCCGTTGCGCCTTTTGGTCCCATTGTGCTGTTCGCACATCCCCTGTTGCCCATATTGCCAGCCTTGGTTCCTGTATGTATTTGCCGCCACCCATCACATAAACGTTGCCATACTCAAAGAGGCTAAGGTCCTGGCTCTTGCGGTTGCAGTTATATTGTATCACTTCAAGACCACCTTCCAGCATAGATGGCCGCATTACATCCAGCTCACTGCTCAGGCTGTTTATCATCCGCACGAGGTCTGTGCGCCCGGGATAGTATTTACCATTAACGATGGAGTTAGTAACGATCTCCTGCAAGCCCATGCCGCAAAGCAACTCGGCAATGCGCTCGCGCTCTGCCCTGTCATTTACCAAAGCCTTTGTGAGCGCTATATTCAGCCTGCCTGGTATCTGTATATTATCCAGCCCGTCTATCCTCAATATTTCCTCCACTATATCAGCAGGCTGACTTACGTCGGTCTTATTCGACGGTACTTTCAGGGTAAGCCCTTCGCCGGTTTCCTGCTCAATTTCAAATCCGGACGCCAGCAGAATTTCTTTCATTGCCTCATGCGGATAAGCCTTGCCGCTGAGCATTTGAATATAGCTGTACGTAACGCTGACCGTTATCGGCTGCAGTGGCAGAGGATATTCATCGATGATGCCCGATGCAATTTCTGCGCCTGCCAGATCCACCATCATTGACGCAGCACGCCTGAGGGCCGGCAACACATTGTTTATGTCCACGCCTTTTTCAAAATGCGTAGCCGCATCTGTCCGCAGGCCATGGTGCAATGATGTGACCCGTATGTGCTTCGGATCGAAGTAAGCACTCTCTATAAAGACGTTGGTCGTATTTTCTGTAATACCACTTTCAGCACCTCCGAAAACACCCCCGATAGCCAATGGGCCTTTTGCATCACATATCATAAGGTCGCTACCCTGCAGCTTCCTTTCTTTACCATCCAGTGCTGTAAACACGATCCCTTCCGGCAGGAATTTCACATTGATCTCGCCGCCGTTTATTTTATCAGCGTCAAACGCATGGAGCGGTTGTCCGTATTCGTGCAGCACATAATTGGTGATGTCCACAATGTTGTTGATGCTGCGCACACCCACTGTTTGCAAGCGTTGTTTCAGCCATTCGGGAGATGGGCCAACCTTAACGTCTTGCAGGCTGATGCCAGTGTATCGGGGGCATGCATCGGGGGCCGATATGTGGACTCTTATGGGATTTTTTGCGGGATTGGGTTGAAAATTTTCAACCCCTACGCGGGTTTCGGGGATGTTCACGGAATAACGTGTTCCTTTATGGTGTGTGAGATAAGCACATACATCGCGGGCCACGCCTATGTGGCTGTTCGCATCAGAGCGGTTTGGCGTTAAGCCGATATGTATCTCGAAATCAGTCTCCGGTATATTGAAATAGTTTTTTGCTAAAGTCCCCACCACCGCTTCTTCCGGCAGAATCATGATGCCGGCATGGCTCTTTCCGAGACCGATCTCATCTTCTGCACAAATCATGCCAGCGCTTTCTTCACCGCGTATTTTGGCCTTTTTTATCACGAAAGGTTCCCCATCTGTGGGGTGTACCGTAGCGCCTACGGGGGCTATTACCACCTTTTGGCCTGCAGCAACATTGGGCGCGCCACATACTATGTGAAGTGGTTCGGCGCCGCCGGTATTTACGGTTGTAACGCTGAGTTTATCGGCATTCGGGTGTTTTTCGCAGGTCAAAACCTCGCCTATTACGAGCCCTTCAAGGCCACCACGAACACTTTCAACGGGCTCAACGGCCTCTACCTCAAGGCCTATAGAAGTGAGTATTTTACTTAATTCGTTTACTGGCAAGGGTTCCGGAAGATATTCGAGCAACCACTGGTACGAAATGATCATTAAAAAGTAATTTTCAGCAAAGATAACTCCTGATAATAGCAAAAACTAAGTTCTGGCAAAAACCATTAACAAAACGATTTATACAGTTGATAAACATTATTCTTTGTGGATTACTGTGGAAAAGCCGAACTTTATGTGAGAAACATGGTAATAACGCGTGGATAAGGGATCTTGTGGATGGGAAAAGTAAAGAATTAAAAAAGGTTTCGCCTCCCAAATTTCCGTTTACATTCGTTCTCCCCGAAAGGTTTTTGACCCTGGCTTAATGGGGGCATAACAGTAGATCAACATTAAAATTCACTGAGAACCCGTTGAAAATCAAGGAAAAGAAACAGAATAAGGCAAACAACAAATATCACAACTTACTATATAATAGTCAATGGCAGTAAATATTAAAAAAGATTTTGGAAGTACAAGAAACCGCAAACCCGACCTGACCACGCTCGTTTACGGTAAAGTACCCCCACAGGCCCCTGAACTCGAAGAAGCGGTTCTTGGGGCAGCTATGCTTGAAAAAGACACTTTTGCACAGATACTGGAGATCATCCAGAGCGAGGAGTGTTTTTACATGGATGCCCATCAGAAAATATATTCGGCCATGCGCCGGCTTTTTGATAAGGGCACGCCGGTGGATCTTCTGACAATCACGGAAGAACTCAGAAAAACCAATGAACTGGATATAGTAGGTGGGGCGTATTACCTTACGCGGCTCACCATGAGCGTACTATCCAGCGCACACGTAGAAGCACATGCGCGGATAGTGATGGAGAAGTTCATACAGCGCGAGTTGATACGTATCAGCGGATCGGTGATCAGTGATGCGTATGAAGACAGTACGGATGTTTTTGACCTGCTGGACAAGGCAGAATCAGGGCTTTATGAAATAACCGACAAACACCTGCGTAAAAACTTCAAAAGCCTTAATGAGGTACTGATAAAGACCGTAAACGAAATAGAGGAAAACAGAAAAAAGACCGATGATATAACTGGAGTTCCATCGGGATTTGCAGCACTGGACCGGCTTACGGCGGGCTGGCAGAAGACCGATCTTATAATACTTGCTGCACGCCCTTCTGTGGGTAAAACAGCATTTGCGCTGAACCTGGCCATGAATGCAGCAATGAATGCCGGCAAACAATTTCCGGTGGCTGTGTTCTCATTGGAAATGGGTGCAGGGCAGATCGTAAAAAGGATGCTGAGCGCAGTGACCGATGTGAGCATGGAAGCTATAACACGCGGTAAAATGGCCGAACATGAGTTCGTACAGATGTCTCAGCGCATGAGCAAGCTGGCTCAGGCCAAAATATACATTGATGACCAGGCGGCACTGAACATATTCGAGCTGAGGGCGAAAGCAAGAAGGCTGAAACAGAAACACGATATACAACTGATACTCATAGACTACCTGCAGCTGATGCAGGCAAGCGTGGACAAGAGCGGCAACCGCGAGCAGGAGATCAGTAAAATATCGCGCGATCTGAAAGCGCTGGCCAAAGAGCTGGAAGTGCCTATTATAGCACTTTCGCAGCTGAACCGTTCGGTAGAAACAAGAAAAGAATCGAAAGTACCACAGCTGAGTGACCTTCGTGAATCGGGAGCGATAGAGCAGGATGCCGACCTGGTAATGTTCCTGTACCGCCCTGAGTATCACGGTATTCATAACGACGCTATGGGAGAAACCGTAGAAGGAGAAACACAGATACATATAGCCAAGCACCGTAACGGCAGCACCGGCATGGAAAAAGTACGCTTCATCAAAGAATACCAGCGTTTTGTGGATATGGAAGACAATCGCTTTGACGCGGGCGGTGGTAATTTTGGCGGTGGAGGTGGAAACCCGGGCGGCGGCGCACCAAAGGATAATCCACAGGCCGGCATACGCCGCGATACCAGCGACTTTGGCGGATCTAAGCTATACATACCCGCGGGAGGCTTCCAGACGCTGCAATCGAAAGTAAATGACACTAATTGGGATGACGATGATATTGGCGGCGGAGCGCCTTTCAAGAAGAACCCGCCGGCGAGCGATGATGTGCCGTTTTAGTTTTTTGGAATTAGGGATTGGGAATTGGGATTGTCGTGCATATAATGCAACTTGAAAAACTCCAACCAGAAAAACAATCCAAATTCCATATCCCTAATTCCATCCCAAGCAGGTTAATTAATGTTAAAAAAGTATAATGCCAGTAATTAGTTCGTATATTACATTAACAAAAACTGTAATTATGAAAGCATTATTCTTATCAGGTGTTGGAGGAAGCACAAACTGGCTGCCATTGATCTTCCCACTCGTAGCGGTGGTTGTTGTTGCCTATTCCGTGGACTTTATTATAAAGTTTGTGAAGAAAAGAAAGGCGCTTCATGAGCAACAACTGGCTGATGATCTGTCGGGGCATTTTGAGGATCTAAGCGATACAGCAACAACTAACAACTAACACAAAAGATGAATCCAATTATGTTAGGCGGCGCTCCGGCTGCTAACTGGCTGCCGCTGTTGATGCCGTTTATAGCAATAGCCGCCATTGCTTTTTCCATTGAGTGGCTGGTAAAATTCCTAAGGAAAAGGTCGCATAAGCATGAATAGTTAAACTCTATATCGCTCATTTGGGGTTGATTATTTAATAGTTACCTTTGTGCTCTAATACAACACCTGTTAATGGACCGTATTTATTTAGACAATGCTGCTACTACCTCGCTTGATCCTGTAGTGCTGGAAGCAATGATGCCTTTTCTTACCGAAAAATTCGGCAATCCGTCTTCGATATACTCTTATGGCAGGGAGACCAAAATGGCCATTGAGAATGCGCGCAAAAGCGTAGCCAAGTTGCTCAACGCCAGCCCGGGCGAAATATTTTTCACTTCCGGTGGTACAGAGAGTACCAATACGGCTATTACGGCTGCCATACGTGACCTGGGGTGCAAACATATTATTACCTCACCGCTGGAGCATCATGCTACATTGCATACCGTAGAACATATGGCCCACTTCGGTCTTGCTACACTGAGTTTTGTGAAGCTCACCGATAAGGGCCATATAGACTTGAACCATCTTGAAGAGCTGCTTGCAGGGAGCAAGGAACGCTCACTGGTGACGTTGATGCATGCCAATAACGAAGTAGGCAACCTGCTGAAAATAAAAGCTGTAGGTGAACTCTGCAAAAAGTATGATGCGATCTTTCACAGTGATACAGTGCAGACCATAGGCCACTACCCTTTCGACCTGAAGAAACTGTATATCCATTTCATTAATGGCGCGGGGCACAAATTTCATGGACCAAAGGGTGCAGGGATACTGTACGTAAACGAGAACATTACCATTAAACCATACATAAACGGAGGAGCGCAGGAACGAAACATGCGGGCAGGTACTGAGAACATGTATGGTATAGTGGGCTTTGCAAAGGCACTGGAAATAGCCACGGCCCGGTATGATGAGGACAGCCAGTACATAAAAGGCCTGAAGACCTACATGGCGGAACAACTGCTGGAGAAATTTCCGGGCATACTATTTAACGGTGATACCAATGGCAGCAGCCTCTACACGGTACTGAATGTTTCGTTCCCGATGACGGAGCGCTCAGACATGCTGCTTTTTAACCTGGATATGGCCGGCATCTGCGTAAGCGGAGGCAGCGCCTGTACCAGCGGGGCTAATTCGGTGAGCCATGTTATTAAGGCCATTTACAACGGTCAGGCTGCGGATATGGTGCCTATACGCTTTTCCTTCTCCCGGCATAATACCAGGGAAGAGGTGGACGCTGTAGTAGAGAAGTTGAAGGAACTGGTGTAGTAAAAAACTACGACTATGATGTTACAAGCATGCTTTATTGTTCTTGCATTGGCGCTTGTCATCCTGGTATATATGATGACGGCGAGGGAATCATTAAATGCAATAACGGACAGCCAAAAACAGAAACGCTTTATCCAAAGAACAGGGTTAGCGCTGGTAGTTTGGCTTATTTACGTGAGCGCAATTTCTGTTACCGGTATATTTGAGAAAATTTCTTTTCCGCCACGTATCCCTTTGTTATTGGTACTCCCGACCTTTCTTTTCTTCCTTTATTTCTTTACAAATAAGAAATTCAAAACGATAATTGATCACACTCCACATAGCTGGCCTGTGTTCTTCCAGAGCTTCAGGATCATCGTAGAGCTGCTTATCTGGGGAATGTTTATGGCCGGCATTGTACCGCAATCCGCAACATTTGAAGGACATAATTTTGATATTCTGATCGGGCTTACTGCACCGTTGATAGCGTTTTTCACCTTTGTAAAACCCAAGATCGGCAAATCGTTGTTCATTCTTTGGAATATTGCAGGACTGGCAACCCTGCTTATCGTGGTATACATCCTGATGCGGCATTCATATTTTCTAAGCGAAAACTATAGCATTTTGCATAAGGGGTTCGGGGCATTCCCTTACACCTTCCTGGCGGGCTTGTTTATGCCGCTGGCGGTATTTATGCACATTTTCTCACTTGTTAAGGCTGGGAGGAAACCAATAGAATAAGCTACTGAATTTTAGACTATCATTGCAGAACAGGTAGCAAACTCTTAACTTTCACGATATTATTTAATGAAGAAAATACGGAAATTTGCAAAGCCTTGAAAAGTCTTTGCTGATGAAGTGTACTTTTAGGGCGTTGAACCTGCCTACGCAGGCATCATTAACTTTTTGAACAATAGAAATGACACATAAAACCAAGATAATAGCGACAGTAGGGCCGGCTTGTAATACGTATGAAAAACTTCTTGACCTTGTAAATGAAGGTGTAAATGTTTTTCGGCTCAATTTTTCGCATGGCACCCATGATCAGCACCTTGCTGTAATGGAGCACATCAAAAATATAAACAAGAACGAGCGACTGAACATAGCCATCATGGCCGATCTGCAAGGTCCAAAACTGCGCGTGGGCGAAATACAGGACAACGCGCTTTTTCTTAAAAAAGGAGATGTGTTCTATTTCACCAATGAAAAATGTATTGGCAAGCTTGAACACATTTACATCTCCTATCCTGCGTTTCATGATGATGTGCGGGTGGGCGAAAAGATATTGCTGGATGATGGCAAAATAGAAGTACTGGTAAAAGAGATAGGCGCTGATAACCGTGTAAAGGTGGAGGTGACAGCGGGTGGCCTGCTGTCATCAAAAAAAGGGGTGAACCTGCCTGATACAAAGATATCCCTGCCATCCTTATCAGAGAAGGACCTTGATGACCTTGACTTTATAGTGAGCCAGAATATAGACTGGGTAGCGCTGTCCTTCGTGCGCAAGCCGGAAGATGTGACGCAACTGCGTGAAATACTCATCAACAAGAAAAGCAAAGCCAAGATCATATCGAAGATTGAAAAGCCGGAAGCACTGGAACACCTACGTGAAATAATACTGGCATCGGATGCTATAATGGTGGCGCGTGGCGATCTGGGCGTGGAACTGCCTCTGGAGCAGGTGCCGATGATACAAAAGAATATTGTGCGCAAATGTATTCACCGGGCTAAGCCGGTGATCATAGCGACCCAGATGATGGAGAGCATGATAGACCGTACAAGGCCAAACAGAAGCGAGATAACCGATGTGGCCAATGCAGTGATGGAAGGTGCAGACGCGGTAATGCTGAGCGGCGAAACGGCCATGGGACAATACCCTGAGCTAGTCGTTCACACTATGGTGAGCATCATTAAGGAAGTGGAAAAGGAAGAAGACGTATATAACCGCAACCTCGTTCCCAAACCGCATTCTCCCTCATTCCTGAGCGATGCTCTATGTTACAATGCCTGCGGAATAGCGAAGGACATTAGCGCTAATGCACTCATTGGCATGACGCAGTCGGGCTATACCGGTTTTATGCTGTCCAGTTTCCGGCCACACTCACCTATCTATGTGTTTACCAAGACTCATGAACTTGTAAACCAGCTGAGCCTTAGCTGGGGCGTACAGGCGTTCTATTATGACAAGGAAGAAAGTATTGATGGCATTATAGCGGACCAGGTCAACTTTCTGAAAGAGAAAGGGCTGCTGAAAACCGGTGATGTGGTTGTGAATACCGGCAGTACGCCGGTGCAGGACCACCTGCCTACCAATATGCTGAAGATAACGAAGGTGCTGTAGTGGTTTGTTGGAATTGGGAATTGGGAATTGGGAATTGGGAATTGGGATCAGAAAGTTGATCGTACACAATATGTTATCAGAGACGTTGCGGTGCAACGTCTCTACGTGTTTTTAGCGGGTACAGATTCGATGGGTTGCCGCTTCGGCAGAGTAAAATAAAAGGAAGCACCCTCACCTACTTTTGCTTCTGCCCATATCCTGCCACCGTGGCGGATTACGATGCGCTGCACAATTGCCAGGCCAATGCCGGTGCCTTCAAATTCATTGTTGCCATGCAGCCGCTGGAATACGCCAAATAGCTTGTCCGCATACTTCATATCAAAGCCTGCGCCGTTGTCCTTGACACAGTATATGGTTTGGTTGTCTGCCTCTGCTGCACTTATTTCCACCTTCGGAAATTGTTTTTTATCCGAGTATTTAACCCAGATTACGCATTAGACATTATAAATGGGTATTCGAACTCTTTAGAGTAATTCCAAAGGCCGGAGAACCACGCTCTTCTCTTTTTGCTTAACGCGATTTTGAGTATGAGTTTACCGTTCAGCTTTTCAAAATAA
>CAIRTW010000315.1 GCA_903881585.1 uncultured Bacteroidota bacterium
CAACTTTATTCTCTTGATCACCATCCAAATGCCCAAAGACAAATTCCAAATTCCAGTTTATTTTATCTCCACTTTATCCCCATAATACTGGGCCTGCGTATTCTGTATGAGGTCGTAGATCATTTTTACGCGGGCAAATTTCTCCCTCAGGTAGGAGAACCAAACGGTATCTCCGTCCTTGGCACAGTAGGCTATCGTATTAATGCCTTTGTGATTAGCTATATATATCGCCCGCTGATCGTGAAAGGCCTGGGAGATAATGGTGAATTTTTCCTGCCCGAAGATGTCCCGGCAACGAAGTATGCTATCCAGGGTCCGGAAACCTGCATTATCCATAAATATTTTTTTGGCGGGCACGCCGCGGGCTATCAGATCATTCTTCATGAGCATTGGCTCATTATAATAGACGGTGTTGCTATCTCCGCTTACTATTATGTAATCTATTTTCCCGGCCATGTACAATGCAACCGCTGCATCTATCCTGTTCTGATAATACAGGTTCACAATATTCCGCCCTTTGTCATTATATTTTGCAGTGCCCAGCAGCAGACCCACCTTGTTTTTGGGTATTGACGCCAAATCGTAGTACAACTGTTTTTGGGTGGACGAACTGACAACATAGTTTACGATCCATACCAATGCGATAAGGAGTAACAACACAATAATGACAGTTCTTTTGAAAATACGCCCAAACATGCAGTAAAGAAACGCTAAATTAGAGATTCTGCATAATTATTACTATTCCGGCACTCATTTCATTATTGCGCCAGAACCTTAATTTTTGTTGTATGATTTTACAGACAAACGACTATATTTGCACACTCAAAATTTCAACAACATTATATAAATATGAATCTATTTTACCTCGTACCTGCATTTGGTATATTGGCGTTGCTTTACACATTCCTGAAGAGCGCATGGGTTACTAAACAAGACGCCGGCAATGACCGCATGAAGGAAATAGCCCAGTACATTGCCGAAGGCGCAATGGCATTCCTTAAGGCAGAGTACAAAGTGCTTGCTTATTTCGTAGTTATCGCAGGTTTACTGCTCGCTGTTATGGGCTATAGTAACAACGGTTCCAGTCCGATGATAGCTGTTGCCTTTGTTATCGGTGCATTCTTCAGCGCACTGGCCGGGTTCATCGGTATGCGGATCGCTACAAAAGCCAATGTGCGCACGGCACATGCTGCCCGCACTAGCCTGAGCAAGGCGCTTGCCGTTTCCTTCGGCGGTGGCTCTGTAATGGGCCTCGGCGTTGCCGGGCTCGCGGTACTTGGCCTTGGTGGCGTGTTCATTGTTTTATTAATGAGCTTTGCCCCAGATGCATTTCATTTGGCACCTGATGTTATCTATGGGAGCAATGTAGTATTAGCAGATAAAGTAAAGCTCGCAATAGAAGTGCTTACCGGCTTTTCGCTGGGCGCTGAGAGCATAGCTCTTTTTGCGCGCGTAGGCGGTGGTATCTATACCAAGGCTGCCGACGTAGGCGCTGATCTTGTAGGTAAAGTAGAAGCCGGCATTCCGGAAGACTATCCCCGCAACCCTTCAACTATTGCTGATAACGTAGGCGATAACGTAGGCGATGTGGCCGGTATGGGCGCTGACCTTTTTGGTTCTTATGTGGCTACCGTACTTGCCACAATGGTGCTTGGGCAGGAAACAATCTCTGTAGATAAATTCAATGGCTTCGCACCAATACTGCTGCCTATGCTGATAGCTGGTACTGGTATCGTATTGTCAATGATTGGAACCCTGTTTGTACGTATCTCTGAAAGCGCTGGCCTGAGCACAAAAGCAGTGCAGAATGCGCTGAACATGGGCAACTGGGGCTCGATCGTTCTTACGGCTATAACTGCTTACTTCCTTGTTAATTATCTGCTTCCCGATGACATGATCCTGAGAGATATTCACTTCTCTAAGAATGGGGTAGTGGGCGCGATAATGGTGGGCCTTGCGGTTGGTACGCTGATGAGCATGATCACCGAATATTACACAGCTATGGGCAAGCGCCCGGTGCTGAGCATCATCCGCCAGTCTTCAACAGGCAGCGCTACTAATATCATTGGCGGCCTTGCGGTAGGTATGGAAAGTACATTCTTACCAATATTGGTGCTGGCTGCCGGTATATACGGCGCGCATGCATGTGCAGGCCTGTATGGTGTAGCTATTGCAGCCGCAGGTATGATGGCTACTACAGCCATGCAGCTCGCTATTGACGCCTTTGGACCGATCGCCGACAACGCAGGTGGTATTGCCGAAATGAGCGAACTGCCAAAAGAAGTGCGTGAAAAAACAGACATACTTGATGCGGTAGGTAATACTACAGCTGCTACAGGTAAAGGCTTCGCTATAGCTTCGGCTGCACTTACTTCACTGGCTTTGTTTGCGGCTTATGTAGGTGTTGTTGAAAAGAATGGTTATGATCTGCACAATGCTATTAATATATACCATGCCGATGTACTTGCTGGCCTGTTCGTTGGTGGGATGATACCATTTATATTCTCCTCTTTAGCTATCCGCGCCGTAGGCGAGGCTGCAATGGCAATGGTGGAAGAAGTTCGTCGCCAGTTCCGCACCATTCCTGGCATCATGGAAGGTACGGGCAAACCGGAATATGATAAGTGCGTAGCTATCTCTACCAATGCATCTCTGAAGAAAATGGTCCTTCCTGGCGCTATTACTATTATTTCTCCATTGGCTATCGGGTTCCTGATGGGACCTGAAGTATTGGGTGGTTTCCTGGCAGGCGCTACAGTGAGCGGTGTGCTTATGGGTATGTTCCAGAATAATGCCGGTGGTGCATGGGACAATGCAAAGAAATCATTTGAGAAAGGCGTGGAAATAAACGGCGAGATCTACTACAAAAAATCAGAACCGCACAAAGCTTCGGTTACCGGTGATACTGTTGGCGATCCATTCAAAGACACTTCAGGGCCATCTATGAACATCCTCATCAAGCTTATGTCAATCGTGGCACTGGTTATAGCACCAACCATAGCTAAGATACACAGCGGCAAACCAGCCAGCACCATCACTACTCCAAAAGCGGTGAAGGCGGTAACATATGTCGCACCAACTACAACTCCGAAAGTAGTTGCACAATACCCTCTTTAAGTTTTTTACTTCTTAATAGAAAAGCCCCAGACTTGTGTTTGGGGCTTTTTCGTTGTTTACGTGTACCACACCTTTGAAGTGTGATACACTTATTTTATTTCCAATAGTCTTTCATAAGGTCGGCAACCCAGCGGGGCTGCATCACTTCCTGTCGCGGCTCGAACTCTTTTACTGCTGGTTTTATGTCCAGCACAGGCGTACCATCTATAGCATCAAGTCCTTTAACTATTATGGTGCGGCCATTGTGGGCTATCAATTCCACGGTGGTGAGGCCTAAGTGGTTTGGCCTATCTTTTTTGCGCTGGCTGAATATGCCCATCACCGGGTAGTCGGGATTGCCGCGCGGTCTGCCCGAATACACCATTTGACTGGCATCTGCCTTGTCGAAATAAAAGATGATCTCGAGATGAGAGTATTTCTCGATATTCTCAAATGCATCTGCCGGGATATGGCCTTCCAGGGTTATCTCTGTTATCACTTCGCCCCAGTAATCATCAGTGGCGTCTATGCGTGAGTTACGGATGCTGGCAACCGGCTTGAGTGTGATATCCATGCTATCAGAATTAGATTTGGGCGGTTAGGAATAATCCTAAGTTATTCCGTTTTCCTAAAACACGCGTATGTTATGGGGTAAATGTGCGGAGTTTTGTGGGGAATGAGGGAAGAGTCACGATTCCCCTTCAAACATTATTATCCCCTATGACGAAAAACGTTATCCCTTCTCCTGCTTTCTTACCAGGCTGCTCTCCAGCTCACCCTGTCTATCATCAACTATATGGGCCCACGATCTTTTGGGCCTCACATAAAGCCTGATGTAGGAGTACTTCCCAAACTTCGGGTGGATGGTGATCTTGTTCTTTTCGGTTGAAAATAACTACCGGATCTTCCTTTGTTAACTTCATCACGTGCTTTGAGTCCCAGCCCATAAGCACGCTGCCAGTATCGTTTACGGTAATGGAGGTCCTTATTTTATCATGGGGGCCTCTTCGGTTTGGCGGGCAATAAACAACTACATAGGCGCACTGTTCATCCTTGAAAGGTTTGCTTTTTTCTGCTTCGACCCTTGCTTTAAAACCATTATAATCTGCGGCATAAAAGGCTGTGCCACGTATACTGTAACGGTCGGCTTCCCCCCGCTGCTCTATATCGGAAATATAAAAACCATTTGCTCCTTCTTTTTGGGAGAGGGACACAACTTTCGCTAATTCCTCCTCGAAACCGGCATGGTGCCGTGATGGGAAACCACAGCTTTTCAGGTGGTCCAGGTATTTGAGGCCATCGTTCCCCACAGCAAGATCATGCGGCATTATGATGACCGGTGCATCAGCATGCTTCGGTACTCCTTTTAATCGCTTCGGCAATGTATTCAGTTTGTAGCATATCCCGCCGTTTAATATGCCTTTATATCCAATTCCTAATTCAAAAAAGCCCCGCAGGTTCCTCCCGAAGCTCATGCCCAGCGGAGAATAATAAGCAGTGCCTCTCATAATATCAACTGTTTGGGAGCCACTGCCGCGATAATATTGTCCACCATTAAGAGTAGGGTCATACACATCAGACTCTTTTTTATAAACCCCACCAATGCCAAAGGTGGAATAAATACGCACGTCTTCACGATCAACGTAAGCGAAGGACATTTCAAGTGCTACGGTGTAAGCAGTTCTCGAGAACGTCCCTATTGCATAGGAAGTCCAGTCGTCCGGCTTGCCCATGATATTGTCATATATCCATGCGCCGCTTTCTTTTTCCATTGCTGCAAATACGCCAACAGTAACGCGCTTGCTGACAAAAAATTTATAGTCGGCAAACCAGGTACCAGTCACGGAGCTGTTGCTATATTGCCTCATGGTGGGCTCCAGTAAGCCTATCATTGTCCCGTCGAGTATTTGCTCGGAGCTAAATATGCCCACACCAATGCCTATCTCCTGGTTGCACTGCAGGTACTGCGCACCAGCTGAAGCGGCCCAGAGAAGAGACGAAATCAAAAGCAGCTTTGTCCTCATAATACAAGGGTTATATAATTAGGGATTATGTTGCTTCCTACAAAATACAAAAAATTGAATAACTCGTTACTTAGCTAATAACGTATCCCGCATCATAAAATTGTTCAGAATAAGCATCCTGCATTGTGAGCCAGGGTATTAGTCAACGCTGGGGATATCCCTTTCATGCGGTCCTTTGCGCTCCACCTTTTGTAAGTGCTTTTTTGATTTCCTGTTCCGATATTGTTGGCCGGTTGCCGGATCGTAGTACGGCAATCTGTAGGACAGCCCGGCATTTACAAACCCTTTATAGCCGATCCCTAATTCCAAAAATCCCGAGACCTGTCCACCAATACTCAATCCGATGGGAGAATAATAAACATTGATCGGCGTGTGGGTTACCGATGAGTTTATGGCAGGCTGCCCGAACCCAAAATATTCGGTTGTTTTTTCCGAGACAATGGAGTAACCCGTTCCCAGCAACGTATATAGCCTCACGTACCGGGTGTTCACATAATTAAAAAGAACTTCAGGCGCAATTGTTGTGTAGTCAAATGAAGAAGCTGAGGATTCCACAGCATAGCTACCCTGGGACTCATGAAACGAGGTATTGAAATGAACCCTGCCGGCAGTAAGGCCTATTGCAAGCCGGTTGCTGAGGTAATAGCGGTAGGTGAGAAACAAATTTCCGGTTGAGTAATCTTCGGTAACATAGCTATCCTCGTCACCTAAGCCAAACTCACCATTCGACACTTCCTGAAACGAGCGAAACCCATAGGAGACAGAAACCTCACTTTGTCCGCGGAAAGTCTGCCCCACAAGTAACAAAGGCGCAACTGAAAGAAATAATAGGGTCATGATTTTTTTCATACACAGCTTATTACAAACAAATCAAGAACGTATTTGCGTAAATAAAATTGCAATCATGTTGATATTACTGCAATATAAGGGCGAATAGAGAACATTCATAAAATGGGTTGAAATATCTCATTTCGGCAATTTCATTAATAATAGTAATTTGGGTTAATGCCGATTTGAAAACATAAAACATAATGGCATGGACACTTTAATCAATAGTTTCGATTCTTTAGAGCAGCTTATTTACGATGAACGAATAAGGATCAAAGAGATCGATGTGCACCGTGATGTGGATATTCTCCTGATAATTCTAAATACGGGCGCGGTATTGCAGGAAAAAATATCGAAATATCCGCGGCTGCACAACGCATCTGAATCTGCACTAACAACCTATAAGCTCATAGGTAAGGGTACAGGCATCCACTGGCCAGAACTTGACGAAGACCTAAGCCTGAAGGGGTTACTCAGAGACACTTTGAAGAATCAAGTTATTGGAAGTATTAAGATCGTTTAGGAAAATCAACAACAGCTTGGCTTCCATCACAACTCCCCGCTCGTCACCTGGCTCTTCGCCAGTATCGCGGCTATCTCTTTTTCGCGCTTCTGTATATATACTCTCATTGGTGAGAAAGTCCAGCGTGTGCGGAGCTTGGAAAGGCGGTCCGGCGCTGCGCGGAAGAAGATCAGGCTTAGCCAGTTGAGCGGAGCAAAATGCCGGAATGTATTTGACAGTTTCACAAAATAAACTACCGTTGCAGCATCACAACGGTCCAGCATGTTGCGCAACTCTTCGGGGTCGGTGAGTGATGATACGCAAAGTACAGTGCCACTTTTCGGATTAAAATATTGCTGCAGCGGTGTGTCCTTATGCCATACACTATTGCTGATGATGCGTGCAGACCTTTCCGTGTCCGTAAGCTGCCCGGGGATATTAAATGACTGGTCGGGCATGAAACGCATTTCCCACTCCTTGCCGGAGAGGGTATCATATACTGTCCACACATTGTTCTTGTAGTAGTTCAGCATTTCCTTCATGTAGCCTTCGTTCATCCACTGGGCCTTTACTGAAGCGAAGAAAGAGGCATAGAAATAAAGGTGGGAGGCATATGGCTCAAACATTTCGGGCATACGCACCACCAGCTCGCGGTTCTTGGCATATACCTTCCATACTATCCGGCGCACATCGTCGCCGCTTTCAAAGTCTTTATAATTAAGGGGTTCCCCTTCCACCCTGCGCAGCTGCTCTATGCGCACATCCATAGTTTCGGTCTTCTTCGGAAATACGTCTGCATCGCTTTCATTAGTAAGCACGGGCGGCTGGTAAAAATGTCCCGAAACCGGTTGTTCAGCTGCCAGTGAGAAGAGGTGCAGCATATCCTCGAAATACACAAAGCCCCCCTTCAGCTCATACTCTTTTATGTCCGGCAGACTCATGCGGCTTCGCCCTGCAATAGCCGTTCTTACAAACGTCTTGTCCTTCCATTTGTTGGATAGGAGCCCAAACCGGTCGGTCATTATGTTATCGTCATAATACAGCCGTCCTTTAATAAAGCCAAGCAGTGGCCGTATCACGCCCTGCAGACGGGTGTTCAGAAACAGCTTATTTTTCGCTCCTTTTTTTGTTTCGGTGGTAAACTCTACTTCCAACTTGTAACCCTTATTGCCCCGCAGCCACAGATAATAAAAGTAACACACAAACGTACTGAGCACAGACACTGCGATCAGCCCCACCGCGAACCACATTACCATCTTGCCCATGAGCACAACAAACGGCATCAATGGCGATGGGTCCTCGCCCTTCACCGGTGGCTTGTAGAGCAGCTCATAAGCTCCCCAACCCGCAGCAGCGCACAGTAAAGTATTAAGGGTGAACGGGAAGTATTGCCAGTAATAGCGCACCTTCCATTTTATTTGTTTCCAGTTCATCAGGCAGTACCCGCGTTAATTTGTACAAGGTATGAAAATAAAGAAACGGAACCGTAAGACTTGTTAATTTTCAGCATTTCTCTTAGCAGCTATTTCTATCTGCTTCCTGGTTGGCAGCAGTATCAGCCGTAGTGTGGTATCGTTTGTAAAATAGCTGATGGCCCAGTTAATGAAGATGGTCAGCTTATTCTTCACGCTTAATATCAGCATCAGGTGCAGGAACATCCAGGTAAACCACGCCAGCCTGCCCTGGAAGCTCACGACGGGAAGATCAACCACTGCTTTATGCTTTCCCACTGTGGCCATGGTGCCGGGGTTTGTGTATTTGAAGCTCTTCATATTCTCTTTACGCACGAGCCGGTGCATATTTGCCGCCAGGTTTTTGGCCTGGTTTATCGCTACGTTTGCCAGTTGCGGATGTCCCTTTGGGAAATCAGCAGTTTCCATGTATGCAACATCCCCTATCGCAAAAACATTATCCAGATCCTGGACGCGGTTGTATTCATCTACTTTTATCCTGTTGCCTTTTACCAGCACATCTCCGGGTATGCCGGCAGGCACATTGCCCATCACGCCTGCGGTCCATATAAGCGTCCTGCATTTTATGATACTTCCGTCTTTAAGGGTGATCCTTTTACCGTCATAATCCTGCACCAGCGTATCCAGCCGTAGCTTAACTCCCATCTCCTCCAGGTATTCCTGCGATTTCTTTTGCGATGGGCTGCTCATGTTTTGTAGTGTATGAGGCGACCCTTCCACGAGATAAATATTCAACCTCGAAAAATCCATATCCGGGTAGTCCTTTGGCAGGATATATTTTTTCATCTCTGCCAGCGACCCGGCCATCTCCACGCCTGTAGGGCCTCCGCCGGCAACGACTATATTGAGCACTTCCTCCATTTCGTCAGCCTGGGCGCTAAGCGCGTCTTCAAAATTCAGCAGTATCCGGTTACGAATAGCAATAGCCTCATTTACCGACTTCATCGGAAATGCATACTGTTCAAAATTTTTATTGCCGAAAAAATTATTGGTGCAGCCTGTCGCTATTACCAGGTAGTCATAGTCGTAGGTGCCGGCAGCAGTGATAACTTTTTTATTGGCAAGAGACACCTCTTTCACCCGCGTTATCCGGACATGTATATGCCATTCGCTTTGAAAAACTTTTCGGAGTGGAAATGAAATGGCGCTTGGCTCTAAGCGCCCTGTTGCAACCTGATAGAATAATGGCTGGAACTGGTGAAAATTATATTGGTCAATTAAAGTGACCTCATACTGCACACCCAGCCGCCTGGCCAATTGAAGGCCCGCAAAGCCTGCACCGAGAATGATCACTTTTTTGCCCACGTCATTGGGGGTATTAAAAGTATGCCAGCGAGTACATTATTTCTTTATCACTGGCTGCAGCGGCGCATCCCAGCCCACATATATGGAGTTGTATTTCTTCAGTTCGGTCTTCAGTTCCTGTGTCATTTCATTAATGGCATCCATCTTCACCAAACCATGCTTTGTGAGCACAAGCTCATACGGCACGTTGGCGCTCTGTGACACTTGCGTTGTATCCGTTTTATATCCCTTCATTTTTGCGAAACCGGCAAAAGAACGCCTGCCGGTATCCGCCTTGAAATACAATTCAAAATTTATGTCTCTTGCTTGTTTAAGACTATCGCCCTGCTGTAGCATCCTGGTGATGATCTTATCATTCTCCATCCAATTCTGTGTTTCATCGCCTGGGTATAAGAATGTACGATAGGTGGTCCACTCGCGGTCGGCCTTCATATTTATGGCATACTCATAGTTGGTATAGTTCCGGTTGTACATCCGCATGATCGCGTTGCGCACACCTATTGTATCTTTCACATAATAGTAGTTAAGGCGCTCGCAATCGTAAGTGAATGTTCCCACGAGCACCTTTGCTGTGACCCCTGTTATGAAGTTAGTAGTTGCGTCCAATATTTCTTCCAGCCTGTCGATCTCTTCATTGCCGGGCAGCCGCTGCTTGTTGCAGTCCTGCGCCTTAGGCCCGGAGATCACCAGGAAGGGATACCTGCTGTCGGGCGCCGCATCTTTGTATCCCATATCCACAAGCACAGAGCCCGGCTTGTCTCCATATTTCGCCATATAGGTATCCCAATGCTCTGTCTGTGCATTAGCATTAACGAACAGTATTGTCCCAATAAAAGCTGGTAAAAAAGAAAAATACTTCACCCGGTAAAGTAAATGATTCTGCCTCAACTATCCCGCCACTTTAGGAAATCTTTGGGAAAACGACACCTCCTGTGCGGATGCCAAAATGCACAAAAAAGCAGAGACGCCGTACATGGCGTCTCTGCAATATCAAAACATAAAGCCGATTAATTCTTCACAAACATCTTCGACGCCAGCCTTACGCCATTCTTTGTTATGACTACTGTATACACGCCGGAAGGCAGGCCTGAAACATCGACACTGGCCTTGCCCTGTATGAGCGAAGCAGTCTGCATGTCTTTACCAAGCATGTCCGTCATCTTCATAACCACTTCGTCAGACCAGTTCACACCTCCTACTTCAATATTCACCCTCAATTCTGCGGGGTTAGGAAACAGCCGCACTTCGTTGTTTTCGGTCACCACCCCTACTGAAGTAACCGTATTGAACGAGTAATACGATTTTTGTGAGCAACCATCCTTGGTAGTAATTACCCAGTAATTCCTGCCCAGTGTATCAGGGGCCGGGTTAAAATAATCCTGTGTATTCTGCCCTCGCAGTATAGTTGAATCCAGCGTTGTAATATTATCATAGCCCCACTGATAAGCATCCGCAGTGTTATCCGTGCATATAAATTCAGAAAGGTAATACTGCACATGTGGATTGAGCGAAACACCCGCACCGATCGTAGTCACAAAGCTATCCGAAATAGCGCAGCCGGAACTCAATATCTCTGCATACAACCTCACGACGGCAAGCCCCGGGTTATGGAAACTAACCAGTGCATATTGGCCATTCATAGAAGTATCAAATATCTGGGCGTTTGAAGCGCTCCAGTGATAATAGATACCTGCGGGCGCAGCAGCCATGGCCCCGAAGTTCTGGAACAGTGTGTTTGAACACATCGGCGTATCAGGGAAGGTAATTATGTGGCCAAACGCGAACGCTTCGTTCACAGTGATCGAATCTATTGCAAATGCCGAACCGCATGAATTGGTGACGGTATAAGAAATAATGACTTTGCCGCCCGTTACCCCAGTTACCAGCCCCGTAAACGAATCAATGGTAGCGATCGCTGTATTACTGCTAGTCCATATCCCACCTGCTACCGCATCAGACAATGGAGTGGTGTAATTGGCGCACAGTTGGGTGAAGCCTGTTATAGGGCCGGCAAATGGCAACGGATTCACGGTTATTGAAGTGCTCGTGGAATCCAGGCCGCACTGCTGTGTTACCACGTATTTAATGATGGTGGTACCTTCTGAGAGACCGCCTACTATTCCACTCGCAGACCCAACACTACCAACCGCTGTACTGACGCTGCTCCATACACCTCCTGCCACAGAGTCGCTAAGTGCAATGGCGGAACCAACACATACCGCGTCCGGCCCATGAATAATGCCGATATAAGGAACAGGGTCAACTGAAAACACCATAGTAGCGGCACAGCCCGAGGTAACAAACGCGTATGATATCACCGCTGTATTTGATGAAAGTATCGCTGTCACCGTACCAACAGCATCCACCGACACTATGGTTGGATCACTGCTGCTCCATACGCCACCTCCGGTAGCATCAAACAACGTTGTTGACGTACCCGCGCAAAGGTGATTCAGACCGGTAATGGGTGCTGGTATTGCATTAATGGTTACTTGAATGGTAACACTACATCCAGCCAAACTGGTATAAGTGATCGTTGCAAACTCAGGGCCCGACCCACTAACTATACCTCCCGTAACTACACCTGTAAATGAGTCCACCGTAGCTATTGTGATGTCGCTGCTCGTCCATACACCACCAAGCGGCGCGGCTACGGATAAAGTGTCCGTGTACATCGAACAGATCATTCCGTTGCCCGTTATCGGAGTCGGATCACCATTCACTGTTACCAGCCGGCTGAGGAAGCAACCTGAAGAAAGCATATAAGTAAGTGATGCAATGCCAATGGACACACCTGTGACATCGCCTATGGGCCCAGAAACAGTAGCAACTGAAGGATCACTGGTGGTCCAGTTGCCGCCAGCTGTAGCATCGCTCAAAAATATAGAAGAGCCCACACACACGTACGACGGTCCGACGATGGGGTCTGGCAGTGCATCAATAGTCATTTCGAACAGCGCACTACAGCCCGTGCCGAATTGATACGTAATTGTAGCGGTCCCCGCGGCAACACCGGTAACATCCCCCGACACTGCATTGATCGCGGCTACCGTCGCATCGCTGCTGCTCCATGTACCAAATGGTGAAATGTCGCTTAAAGCAGTAATAGACCCTGCGCAGATCGAATCTGCCCCGGTGATCGGAGCCGGGGTTATGTTTACCCTGAAGAAAGTTGTTGTAAAACACCCGGTGGGCAAAGTATAAGTAATTACTGCAAGCCCTGTATCATACCCGCTGGCAACTCCCGTAGCAGAACCAACGGTAGCTATGGCAAGGTCATCGCTGCTCCACGAGCCAAAGGGAACACCGTCGGAAAGTGTAGTAGTGGCGCCGGTACAGGTATTAGTAAGGCCTATTATTGCCGTGGGGTTCTGATTAACGGTAACGATAGCGGTTGCAAAACAGCCTGTAGTCAATAGCTTATAGGTAATAATGGCGGTATCCGGTAATATGCCGGATACAACACCGGTGCTCAGCCCTATGGCCGCTACCGCAGGATGGCTGCTGGTCCATACCCCGCCAGCAGTGGTATCTGTTAACGTAGAACTGATACCCTGGCACATTGCCAGTACCCCGTTTATTGGGCCGGGCGCAGGATTTACATTTATGGTCGTCATAACCATACAACCCACACCCAGTGAATAGGTGATCGTAACAGTACCTGCCGCCTGGCCGGTAACAACCCCTGTACCGGATGTGATACTTGCTATAGTGGGATCGCCGCTGATCCAGGTACCGGTTGGTACGCCATCACTCAGAGATATTGTAGCGTTAGGGCAAACGTTGGTGGGGCCTGTTATCACACCGGGATTGGAATTAACGGTTATTGTAACATTGGTAGTGCAGCCGGAACCCAGCGTATAAGAAATAGTAGCCGTGCCCGGAGCCACACCGCCGGTTATACCGGTGCTTACACCAATAGTAGCTACAGCCGTATTGCTGCTGCTCCAGGTGCCGCCGCCAACCGTATCTGCAAACACAGTCGATGTACCCGAACAAAGAGCAAATGCACCGGGTGTTATCGTATTGTAGATCGCGGTTGGACTCTGATTGATCGTTACCGTAGTTGCTGCACTGCATGAGCCAAGCGTGTAGCTGATCGCAACCGTACCCGATGAGGCCACTGCGGTTACATGCCCGGTCCCGATCCCGACCGTAGCCAAAGTAACATCGCCGCTGGTCCAGGTGCCGCCTGCGGTAGCATCTGTCAGGAATATTGTTGACCCTTCACACACTACCGTAGCGCCGGTTATAGCGGCTGGTGTCTGGTTTACAGTGATGGTAGCCATTTGTATGCAGCCAGTACCCATTGTATAAGTGATCGTAGCGGTACCTGCGCCGGTACCCGTTATTACCCCGGTAAGGAGACCAGCCGTTGCTTTTGTCGTATTGCTGCTGGTCCATTCCCCGCCCGATACAGAATCACTGAGCACTACAGTGCCACCACTGCAAACTATTAAAGTACCAAGTATAGCTGTCGGAAAAGGGTTAACGGTAACGATAACAGTAGCCGGGCAGCCTGCGCCGGAAGTGTAAGAAATTGTTGCCGTGCCCAGATGCACACCTGTAACCACACCTGATGTGGAAACATTGGCGACAACCGTATTGTCACTGCTCCATCCCCCGCCGGGAGTTGCATCATGCAATGTGGTCGTTAAGCCCTGGCACATGAAGGTAGTGCCGGTTATTGGTGCAGGCAAAGCATATACCGTAAAACCTAAAGTCTGTTTACAACCTGTAGGAAGTGTGTAGGTGATCGTGGTTATTCCACCCGCAACACCTGTTACAATACCTGTAGCCGAGTCAACAGCTGCTATCGAAGCGTTATTGCTCGTCCAGGCGCCACCGGTGCTTACGTCACTAAGGTTTGTTGTGGCCCCGGCGCAAACATTGTTATTGCCGAGAATATTTGAAGGCAACGGATTTACCGTCATAGTGGTAGTAAGGTAGCAGCCCGTTGTCAGTGTATAGCTCATTGTTGTGGTACCGGCTGCAACACCTGTTACAAGCCCTGTTCCTGCTATTGTAGCCACCCCTGTATTACTGCTGCTCCATGAACCTAGTGGTGTTCCGTCTGCCAATACAGAAGTTGACCCCGCACAAACAAACCTGCTTCCCGTTATCGGTGAGGGCAATGGATGTACGGTAACAACAGTTGTTTTGTAACAGCCCACGCTTGATATGTAGCTGATGATGGCGGTGCCCGCTGCAACGCCGGTCACTACACCTCCTGCACTTATTGTTGCTACAAGCGTATCGGCGCTGCTCCATGAGCCAACAAACAATCCATCGCTCAGGGTAGTGGTAAGGCCGACACAAACAATTGTACTGCCGGTAATATTTGGTGGCGCGGGGTTAACGACCATATTGCTGGTAGTATAACAGCCTGTGCTTAACGTATAAGTAATGTTTACGGTACCCGGATTTATCCCTGTAATAACTCCGGTGGTGGCCCCAGCAGTTGCAGTAAGCCCGCTGCCGCTGGTCCATGTACCACCTGCATCAGGGTCAGATAAAATAACACTCATCCCCTGGCATACATTTCCTGGTCCAAGTACGGTAGATGGTAATGGGTTCACAAGAATATTAGTAGTGCGTATGCAGCCCGTTGCCAGTGTATAGGTCATTGTCGCTATTCCGCTGGCAATGCCAACCACTATCCCGGAGCCGGGCTCTATCGTTGCTATCGTTGCATCGCTGCTGGTCCAGGTACCGCCACTAGAGGTATTACCTAAAGTTATAGAGAAACCAATACATACGCTGGTTGGCCCTGAAATGCCTGCCGGCAAGGGATTTACAGTCACCGTGGACCATATTTTACAGTTTGTGCCAAGTGTATAAGTAATATTCGTTGTGCCTGCTGCAATGCCATTAACAAGGCCCGTGCTAAGCCCCACGGTTGCTGCCAGCGTGTTGCTGCTGGTCCACAACCCGCCGGCTGTTGCATCTGTTAACGGTGTTGTCAATCCTGCACACACTGTCTGCGTACCGGTAATTATGGCCGGCAGCGGATTTACCGTTACCACGATAGCGGTCGCACAGGTTGTTGATAAAGTATAGCTGATAGTTGTCGTTCCTGCTGTAACACCGGTCACCACACCTATGCCTGATGGGGCAATTGTGGCAACACCGGTATTGCTGCTCGTCCATGAGCCGCCTCCTGTTCCATCGTTTAAGTTTGTTGTTGACCCCTGGCACACAAAGGTTGTTCCGGTAATACCACCTGGTACCGGGTTCACCGTAACAATGATCGTCTTTAAGCATCCTGTTCCCAGGGTGTAGGTGATCGTTACTGTACCTGCCCCGGCTCCTGTTACAAGTCCTGTACCATCTACGGTCGCTCTCGCTGTATTGCTGCTGGTCCAGAGACCGCCGCCGGTCAAATCGCTCAGCTGTGTTGTCAAGCCCACGCACACACTGGTTGTAACCGTAATTGAAGATGGCAGCGGATTAACCGTTAGGGTCATTGACCCGGAACAACCCGTGCCAAGAGTATAAATAATGGTATCTGTACCGGCAGTGAGGCCGCCCGTAATAAGGCCTGTAGCCGATATAGTTGCAACTGATGTATTTGTGCTTGTCCAGCTGCCGCCCGCAGACGCATCGCTGACTGTTATCGTTAACCCGGAGCAAACACTTGCCAGGCCTGAAATAACCGCCGGCAACGGATTCACCGTCACCTGGGCGGTAGTACGGCACCCGGTTGGAAGTATATAGCTGATCACCGATGTGCCGGCAGCCGAACCAAACACATTCCCGGATGCATCTACTGTTGCCACGCCTACCGTAGAGCTGCTCCAGGTGCCGCCGCTGGTAGCATTTGTTAAAGCAGTACCCTGCCCCAGGCACATACGCGGAATTCCCGTGATCGTAAGCGGATTGGAATTAACCGTTACAACATAGGTTGCATAACACCCGGTGATGCTCATTTTATAACTGACAATTGCAGTGCCCGCCGAAACACCGGTAAGCACACCCGAGCCCAGGATGGTGGCCACTGTTGTGGTACCACTCGACCAGATACCTCCGCTCGTAGGATCGCTTAATGTTATTGTGGAAGACACACACACGCTTGCTGGGCCGGTTATAGCCACAGGCACCGGACTCACAGTGATCACAAGTGTTTTTATACAGCCTGTGCCAAGTGTGTAAGTCATCATGACCGTTCCTGGAGTTACGCCAGTTACAACGCCGCTGCCTGGCACAATGGTAGCCACAAGGGGATCACCACTGCTCCAGGTGCCACCTGCGCTGGCATCACTTAAATTCGTTGTAGCGCCAACACAGACCGAACTGCTCCCGGTGATTGCAGCGGGCAGCGGGTTTACTGTAAGCGTGGCCGATGTAGCACATCCCGTGGTCAGTTTGTATCCAATGATCACTGTTCCTGCCGCCACACCCGTCGCAACACCGGTACTGGAGACAATTGTAGCTATACCGGTATTGTTGCTCGACCATGACCCGCCAGTTGTGCTGTCTGTAAGTCCGGTTGTAAGTCCGATGCAGACAGCAAGGTTACCGCTTATAGACGCAGGCAATGGGTTAACGGTCACCACAATGCTCCGGGTACATCCCGTTACGCTTAGCCGGTAAAAGATCGTATCAAACCCCGGCAAAGTGCCGGAGGCAGCAAAGGCAGATCCGGTACCGATATTCACAACCGTGCTGTTACTGGAGCTCCAGAAACCTCCTGAAGTTGCGTCCGTCAATATAGTAAGCCCATTCACGCAAACACTCGCCACACCCGATATAGCCGCAGGTAGTGGGTTTACAGTTATGATCGCAGATGTATTACAGCCGGAACTCAAAGTATAGGTGATATGAGCGGTACCTGCCCCTGCACCGGTAACAACACCTGTGCTGAAAATTACGCTGGCAGTCCCGGGAGCGCTGCTCGTCCAGTCCCCGCCGGTGAGCGTATCGGTCAAGATAGTTTGATCCCCAAGGCAGATTGCCTCTGTGCCGGTAATGATCGATGGCGCCTGGTTCACCGTTACGGTGATCGTTGACAGGCAACCCGTATTGAGCGTATAGCTAATGGTAGTTACACCGGGGGTAAAGTCAGTCATAGTGCCTGTTGCCGACCCAATGGTCGCCACAGTTATATCACTGCTGGTCCATACCCCACCCAGCGTACCATCGTGCATGTTGTTGATGGTATTTGTACAAAGGTTTATCAATCCGGTTATAGTGGCAGGCGTCTGATCCACAGTCACCACCAAAGTAGCATAGCATCCCGAACCAAGTGTGTAACTGACTACCGCAGTTCCGGCAGTATTACCGGTAGCTACCCCGCTTATCGAAGCAATGCTTGCTACCGACGCATTATTGCTGGTCCATACGCCGGTGGCAGGAGTAGCATTCAATGTTGTTGCCTGCCCGGTACAAACTGATGCAGCTCCGGTAATAGGCGTCGGCGATTGGTCAACGTTAACTGTAGTGCCGGCACTCTGCACCGTTGTCACGCCGCCGCACGGTGATGCACCGGCCCAGTCCAGTTCACAATAAAGTCCGCTTGCACCTGAGAAGGTACCTGAAGTTGTATAAGTGAAAGCTCCTGCCGGCAACGCTATCGTTCCTCCTGCCGCCGATATTGTGATTGGAGCCCCTGTATAGACTATGCTCCCGTTAAGATACCAGTTGGGTGTGATGGTTAGGGCAGCACCTGCTGTAGTTGTACCGCAAACAGAATAGAAAACTGACGTTCCCACATTCGGTTTGTTCTGGCAAATAGTTTGCGTCGCCCCCCCATAAGGTGAAGTAATACTTATCGGGTAAACGGTTACAGTTGCAGATGCAGCCATACTCAGGAAACAGCAAACAAGCAGCAGATAAATTCTATTCATAATCCTGTTTTTCAAAAAAATAAATTAATAAGAAGCTTCCCTAAAATATATTCCACTCACCCGCCTCCCTGCCTCCGAAGAAAAACGCATTATTACAGCTGTAGCGCACATTGCAGCTATGCCTTCTAATAAATACACTTTGGTAGCAAATTTAATGAAAAATAAAGTTAACTGCAAAAGGCAATTCAAATAATAGTAATGTTTTCATACACATAAAATTGCAGGAATTTAATATCCTTATTCTGCATCGGCGGAAAACACATAAACCATTTCACCATCTGCCGCTCCGCCCACGATTTTATCGACCAAATATCGTGCCCTGTTTGAAAATGTAATGTAGACTGGCTATATTGCGGTAGCAAATCTATACCACATGGAACTAAGGGAATTTAAGATAGAAGTACCAGGCCAGGGAACAATCGAAGTAAGCTTCATGCTGCATTTCAATGACCACGATAATTCAGCATCCGCGAGCGAAATAAAAGTACATGCTGATTTTGACAGCAGCCTCCCGCACCGTCCACACCTGATGTTGGATGATGGCGCATGGAAATTCCGCGTGCAGCACCCCGTAATGAAAAACAATGAAGTGGTGGTAGAAGATGAATTTTTATGCGACGGCCTCATCAAAGACATTATCGACCGCATCCTGAAAGTAATGGACGATGCAAAGGTGAAATAACAGACACAACTAATAAATTTTATCTACAAAACGAACAAATACCTATTTGTTCGTTTTGCTTTGCAATTAACAAATTGAGATTTAAATTAATAATAATTTCCCTTATACTAAATGGGGAAAACATGTTATTAAAAAAATATCGCTCTCCCATAAAAGGCCGCCTTTCCTTTTAACCCAGATTACGCATTAGACATTATAAATGGGTATTCGAACTCTTTAGAGTAATTCCAAAGGCCGGAGAACCACGCTCTTCTCTTTTTGCTTAACGCGATTTTGAGTATGAGTTTACCGTTCAGCTTTTCAAAATAA
>CAIRTW010000316.1 GCA_903881585.1 uncultured Bacteroidota bacterium
CTTTGCTGCATAACTGAGACTCACCAAGATTCGCTTTTAGGCTTTCAAAAAAAGTTATAATCATGTTCTATTACTCTCGCTACAGGAAAGAGGTAGGATACTCCATTATGACATCGGATAAAACGGAACCCTGATTCTAAAAGGTTTAACCCTGCCAGATATATTTTTTATCTGCTGCTATGCAGTTAAAATCGCGTTAAACTGTATATGCAGATTTTGTTACCATTGGCTACGGCCTATTTTTGTACCTTCGCACACTTGTTTGCAAAGCAGGCAGGCTTTTTCTTAGATACCAGATGGACCAATTGCAATCTCTTGACCGCAGCAAGCTGCCCGCTCATATAGCCATTATTATGGATGGCAACGGGCGTTGGGCCAAAGACAAAGGGCAGGACAGGGTGTATGGGCATTATGAAGGGGTTGTGAGCGTGCGTGAAATAGTGAATGCCTGTGGTGAGGTCGGAATAAAATATCTTACGTTATATGCTTTCTCCACTGAGAATTGGAACCGTCCTAAAGCGGAAGTTGATGCGCTCATGGAGTTGCTGGTAAATACCATAAGGAAAGAAGCGGAAGAGCTGAAGAAGAATAACGTGAAGCTCCACGTGATAGGCGACTTTGCCAGCCTGCCGGAAATATGCCAGAAAGAGCTGAATGAGGCAAAAGATATAACCTCCATGAATACCGGCCTTAACCTTATTCTTGCGCTTAGCTACAGCTCCCGCCAGGAAATAGTGATGGCGGCAAAAAAGATAGCGGAAAGTGTGGCGAAAGGTGAGTTGAAGGCTGAAGATATTACAGAGGCAAGTTTTAGTAAATACCTGTACACAGCGCCCTTCCCTGATCCCGAGCTGATGATAAGGACCAGTGGCGAATACCGGATCAGCAACTACCTCTTATACCAGGCGGCCTATGCAGAGCTTTACTTTACCAATGTGCATTGGCCTGATTTCAGAAAACAAAATTTATATGAGGCGTTGCTGAATTACCAGCAACGCGAACGCCGTTTTGGCAAGACAAGTGAACAAATTCAAACTAGCACCCACGAGCATGTATAAAGGCGTCATCAGATATTGTGTTTTACTTTTTTGCTTTTGTTGTGCGTTCCGTTCATCGGCACAGTTGGGCAATGGCACCGGCAGCGGGCTGAAGCTGCAGCAAAACCAGGCGGTTCCGGATAACATGCCGAGAATAAAGGAATACGAGCTTGCCGGTATTACGGTATCCGGCGCTAAATACCTGGACCAGGACCTGCTGATCGCAGTAACTAATCTGGTTGTTGGTCAAAAGGTACGATTACCTAATGACGAGAATTTTGCCAAGGCTATCAAGGCGCTTTGGAAACAAGAGCTTTTCTCGAATGTGGAGATCACGATCACCAAGTATATTGAGGACAAAGTATTTGTCAATATAGCCGTAGAAGAGCGGCCCCGCCTGAGCCGGTTCAATTTCAGGAATATAAAGCCAGCAGAAGCCAAAGACCTGAAAACCAAGGTTTCACTGGTGGCTAACAAAGTGGTGACAGAAGCTACGAAGAAAGAAGCGGTAGAAAGGATCAAAAAATTCTACACAGACAAGGGTTTCGGCAGGGTAACGGTGAAGGTTTTGGAACGGGCTGATACCGCCGCGATAAATAAGGTGGTACTGACTTTTGTGGTTGACAAAGGAAATAAGACGCACATCAACCAGGTGAACATTGTAGGGAATCAAGCCGCGGCTGATACCCGCCTGAAACGTGCATTGAAAGGCACCAAGGAGAATACGCGTATCACGCTGCACCCGGATGCGGAGAATGTTTATCCTGTTCCAAAAAGGTCTTTCAAGAAATACATGAACCAGTTCGGTTTCCTGTCGCCCACCAAAACGCTTGATGCCCTTGATCCTTACTTCCGGTTCAAGCTGTTTGCGTCCTCTAAGTTCAACCAGTCGAAGTTTGAAGAAGACAAACAATCTATTGTGGGCGTGTATAACACACTCGGCTACCGCGATGCGTCGGTGGTTTCAGATACCGTGTACCCCGTGAAGAATGGCAATATCAATGTGGACATAAGGGTAAAGGAAGGCCAGAAATATTATTTCGGTGACATAACCTGGAAAGGGAACACCAAGTATTCGAGCGAATTCCTCTCGCATACATTGGGTATAAAAAAAGGTGATACCTACAATATGTCGCTGTTGGAAACCCGCATGGGCCGCCAGCTGAGCCCAGAGGGCGGGGGAGAGGACGTGAGCAGCCTGTACATGGATGATGGTTATTTGTTTTTTAACATAGAGCCGGTAGAAATTTCAATTATCAAAGACACGATCAATTTTGAAATGCGCATATCGGAAGGTTCACAAGCTACTATACGTGATATAAATATTACCGGCAACGAGCGTACTAACGAGCATGTTATCCGCCGTGAGCTGCACACGTATCCGGGCAATAAATTCAGCCGTACCGATCTTATCCGTTCCCAGCGCGAGATCGCCAACCTTGGTTTCTTTGACCAGGAGAAAATAGGCATCAATCCTAAGCCACACCCCGAAGACGGAACTGTGGATATCGACTATACAGTAGTGGAAAAATCGAGCGACCAGTTGCAACTGTCTGCAGGTTTCGGTGGCGGAGTTAATTTTTATGGCAATGTGGGTGTTACGTTCAATAACTTCGCTATCCGCCACATATTCCAGCCGAAATTCTGGGACCCGCTTCCGGTAGGCGACGGGCAGAAATTCTCCATCAGTTACGCATCCAACGGTGCATATTATAACTCGCTGAATACCGCATTTACCGAGCCATGGCTTGGCGGACGTAAGCCTAACTCGCTTACCGCTAATATTGTGTATAGTAAGTATTCGGCAGCTGCTATAGGCACCGACCCTAATCAGTCTTACCTGCGAATGGTGGGTGGCGGCCTTTCTATGGGCAAGCGACTGAGTTGGCCCGATAACTTCTTTGTATTTAACTACGGTATTTTCTACAATAACTATCGCCTGAAGGATTATGCGCTTGTGCCAAACTTTACAGATGGTTTCAGCAACGACTTCCACTTTAAGTTTGTGCTATCGCGCAACTCTATTACACCATCGCCGCTGTACCCTAAGGGTGGGTCTAATATATCGTTCACTCTACAGATAACGCCACCGTACAGTGCTTTTACCGGGCTGGACTATACCAATGAATCTTACCAGCAGAAGTATAAGTGGATAGAGTATCACAAGTATAAGTTTACCGCTGATTTTTACCAGCAGATATATGGCAATCTGGTGCTTAGAGTGGCTGCCAAGTACGGCTTCCTGGGTTATTATAACCAAGGCATAGGGTTCTCTCCATTTGAACGCTTCCAGGTAGGTGGCGACGGACTCTCCGGTTATTCTTACTTCATAGGCAAAGATATCATCAGTCAGCGCGGATATGAAATTTATGAGTCGGCCGGTACCATTTTTAATAAGTACCAATGCGAGCTGCGTTATCCGTTCTCCCTGAGCCCTACTGCTACTATCTATGGATTGATGTTTGCCGATGCGGCCAATGGTTGGGATAACTTCGCTACCTACAACCCCTTTAAGCTGAACAGGGACGTGGGTGTGGGGATAAGGATATTCCTGCCGATGTTTGGTTTGTTAGGCCTTGACTATGGGGTGGGTATAGACAGGTATGACCAGGCTACGGGTAACACAGGGCTTAAAAATATTGCGAAGTTCAACTTTATGCTTGGGTTTGAGCCGGAATAAAACCATCGGCTCATCCTCCCCTAAAGGGGAAACCAACTATTGAGCTTTTGAGCATCAATTCAACTTCGGTCAATAATTGAGCATTTTATTTGTCTTGTGTTAAGATTTGTTGAAATGTTTTTGAATAGCCAGTTAGTAGTTTAACTTTAATGAAAGGAAGTAGTCAAACTCGTTAGACAACACCTTAAACAACGAGGGGAAAGCCCCTTTAGGGTTTGAGGTTTAAAAACAAAATCATGAAAAAGATATTAGTAAGCCTGCTCATCGTTTTCGCAGCAGCAACAGGAGTAAAGGCACAGCAGCACTACTGTATCATTGACTCAAAGTACATACTGGAGAAAATGAGCGACTACAAAGATGCGCAAGCTAAACTGGACGCCTTGTCTAAAACCTGGCAGGAGGAAATAGATAACCGCATGGCCGAGGTAGACAGGATGTACAAAGGATACCAGGCCGAAAAGCCGATGCTATCTGATGATATGCGAAACAAACGCCAGGATGAAATAGTGGCTAAAGAGAAGACCGCCAAAGACCTGCAGAAACAGCGTTTTGGCTATGAAGGAGACTTGTTCAAAAAACGCCAGGAATATGTAAAGCCTATACAAGACCGTGTGTTCAACGCCGTTCAGAAAATGGCTAATTCAAAAGGTTTTGATATGGTGCTGGACAAGGCGGGTGGGGTGACTTTGTTTTACGCAGACCCGAAACTGGACCACAGCGACGATGTTTTAAAAATTCTTGGAATAAACAAATAATGGCATTTACTTTGCACTTCTAAAAAACAAAAACCAAAAATCTGTAATGAAAAAAATTGTATTGTCCCTCGTATGCGGCTTATTAATAAGCAATTTTGTATTCGCGCAAACCAGCCTGAAAATTGTATATATCAACTCTGCCGTATTGTTGCAGGCGATGCCGGAGCGTGAGAAAGCCGATACAGTTCTTTCAAAATACGCCAAGTCCTTCCAGGACCAGATAGATATGATGATGAAGGAATACCAGAGCAAGGGGCAGCAATACCAGGCCAACGAAAAGACTATGACCGATGCAATGAAGGAAGTGAAGATGAAAGAGATACAGGACCTTCAGAACCGCATAGAATCAACACAGCAGAGTGCGCAGGAAAAAGTGCAGCAGAAGAAGCAGGATGTGTATGGCCCGATCATAGAGAAAGTAAACAAAGCGATCAAAGCAGTTGCCGAAGAGAAAAAGTACGACTACATATTTGATATGGCGTCTGGCGGTACGATAGTGTTTGGCAAGGAGGAGTATGATGTTACTCCTATTGTAAAGGCGAAGCTGGGTATAAAATAGAAGATCAGATTTTAATTATAAACGTCCTGCATGCATAATGCGGGACGTTCTTATTTTATGGCAATTCATCTATTTGTTAAAGTGGTGTTGCAAGTTGTAAAGTAGCTGTCTGTTGTGAAAATCTGGCAAAGTAGTTGTATTTCACTTAGTACACTAAAACACACTTTTATGAAACTAAGCATCATTTTAAGCGCGGCATTGCTATTGTTGGTGTCACTGAATGCGGGTGCAAAGTCATTTGATATGCCGCCGCATGGCCACAACCAGAATCACAGCCACCATGGAAGTTCAGGCCATCATACCAGTCACTGGCATTATAACCATCATTACCATGTACAATATTTCAACCACTCGCACCCGTCATCCAATTACTATGCTGAGGGCCACTGCCAAAGAAAATATGACCGCTGTGTAAAGCACCATCAGCGACACCCGGAGAAGTGTAAGGGCTGCTAGTAATTCAACTTTCTAATACCAACAATGGCTGCCTCCGGGCGGCCATTGTAATTATAGCCTTACCTTTGCCCGCAGTTTGGAAAATGCATATGCCTACAGGTACAATAAACATATTAGCCATAGAATCGTCCTGCGATGAAACGAGTGCGGCGGTGATACAAAACGGGAAGGTGCTTAGTAACACCATAGCTACTCAAAAGGTGCACGAGCGCTATGGCGGAGTAGTGCCGGAGTTGGCCTCGCGGGCACACATGCAAAACATAGTGCCAGTGGTGGATGCCGCACTGGCCGATGCCGGCGTGAGCAAAAATGAGATCACTGCGGTAGCATTTACACAGGCGCCCGGCCTCATAGGTTCACTGCTGGTAGGTGCATGTTTTGCAAAGGCGTTCGCACAGGCATTGAACTTGCCGCTGATAGCGGTGCATCATATGCAGGCGCACGTACTGGCTCATTTTATAGAAGATAAACCTGAATTTCCGTTTCTCTGCCTCACTGTTTCCGGTGGCCATACGCAGATAGTTCTGTGCCGTGATCACCTGAATATGGAAGTGCTGGGAGAGACTATAGACGATGCTGCCGGGGAGGCATTTGATAAGGTAGCCAAGATGCTGGGCCTGCCATACCCTGGCGGCCCGCTTATAGACAAATATGCAGCCGGGGGCGACCCGCTCCGCTTCAAATTCCCCATGTCTGAGATGAAGGATTACGAATTCAGCTTTAGCGGCATAAAGACTTCGGTGCTTTATTTTCTTCAAGCTCAACGAAAGATCGATCCTGATTTTGCAGAGAAGAACATGAAAGATATTTGTGCGTCTGTGCAGCATACAATAATCAATATGCTGATGGCTAAGCTGCGCAAAGCTGCAAAAGAACTGAACATAAAGCACATAGGCATTGCCGGCGGTGTATCCGCCAACAGCGGACTAAGAAAGGCAATAAAGGAAGCAGGTGAAAAGTATGGTTGGCAGGTATATATACCGCGCTTTGAATACTGCACCGACAATGCAGCTATGATCGGAATTACGGGCTATTATAAATTCCTGAAAGGCGACTTGGCCGATATGTCGGTTAGCCCGACTGCGCGGGCAACGTGGGCATAGTGGCCTCACCCCGGCCCTCTCCTTCGGAGTTCACGTTTAGTGAAGGAGCGAAGCTCGCGGGGAGAGGTCTATACTTACTGATTATCCAGCTTCTGTTTCAGCTGCCGCGTCATACCACCGGTATAAGCCCGCCATTTCTCTATCACCTCAGCCATATCAGCGGGTACTTCTGAGTCAAACTGTATCCATTCGCCCGTAGTAGGGTGGGTGAATCCCAGTTCCTTGGCATGCAGCGCCTGCCGGGTCAGTATGCCAAAACAGTTGTCTATAAACTGTTTGTATTTAGTGAATACGGTGCCCTTTACAATTTTGTCGCCGCCATAAGTACGGTCATTAAAAAGCGGGTGGCCTATGTACTTCATATGCACACGTATCTGGTGAGTGCGGCCCGTTTCCAGGCGCAGCTCCACCAGCGTCACGTAGTTAAAGCGTTCCAGCACCTTGTAGTGTGTTATTGCGTCCTTGCCATATTCGCCATCCGGGAAGGCATCCATTATTTTACGGAAGCGAAGGTTGCGGCCAATGTTTACATGAATGGTTCCTTCATCTTCTGCCAGGTCACCCCATACAAGGGCTATATAGCGGCGATGCACCGTATGCTTTTTAAACTGAGCTGCCAGCTTGGTCATCGCGTCATCCGTCTTGCCTATCACCACAAGCCCCGTGGTATCTTTATCTATCCTGTGTACCAGCCCCACGCGCGTTAGCTCGTCCAGCGGCACCTGTGTTGTCTGGAAGTAGAAGGAAAGGCCATTCACCAGTGTGCCTGTATAGTTGCCGCAACCTGGGTGCACCACCATACCTGCCGGCTTGTTGATGATCATCAGGGTATCGTCTTCATACGCAATATCCAGCGGCAGGTTTTCAGGTATTACCTCCTGGCTTTCCGGCTTGCGTGTCTCAAATACTACTATTGTATCATTAGGCCTTACCCTGTAGTTCGACTTTACCGGCTGGTCATTTACCAATATAAAACCATTCTCTATAGCCTGTTGCACCTTGTTGCGGGTTGCGCCCTCCAACTTGTTCATTACGAACTTGTCTATGCGCAGCGGCTCCTGGCGGCCTGTGGTAACGATACGAAGCCGCTCCACTGGGGCGGCATCTTCTTCATTTACTTCACCTTCAGGGTCTTCATCATCCCATACATCTTCTATATCCTGCTCATTGGTCATGCAGCAAAGATAGCCTCTATCTGGTGGAATCGGGAATTCTAATGGAATTAGGAATTGGGAATTAGGGGTTTGGATTGGTTTGTAAAGCCTTTTTGGATTTTCACTTACTTATTATCCTCAGCTCCACTCTCCGGCTCAGCACTTGGTTTTCCCTGCCGCTTTCCTCGTCCCTTATCGGGTTTATATTTCCCAGCCCAATGGCGGCTTTCAAGCGTTCTTTGGCTATCCCATTCTTAATGAGGTAGTCGGCTACCTCCTGCGCACGTTTTTGCGATAGGGTACCCTCGTCATAAGGCTCATCCCGGCCATCATTAAAACCAAGGCAGCATACGTGGCCCTCTAACTGAAAGATGACAGTATTGTTTTTTTGCAAGTAGTGCACCAGTATATCCATTCTGGGTATAGACTCCGGCGTCATTCTCAGCGAGCCCTGGTAAAAGTCCACATTCTTTATTGGCAACGCATCATCAACCTGCAGTTTTTCCAGGTCATACTGAAACCGCTGGTCGTCGGACGTATCTTTCCGGGCATCAAAAATAATATCCACCTTCCTGTCTTCCGAAAAACCTTTTTTACCATTTGTAGCAGCCCGGTTTATCTTGCCCTTACCGGTGCATCGCGTTATATCACCTTTATTATATCCCGAGATCACAAGATAATCCTCGACATTTTTCGCCCTCGATTCTGAGATCACCTTGTCGTAACCGTCTGTCCCCAGGTAGTCGGCATAGCCCATTATTGTGATCTTTGTTTCATGCAGCAGCCGGTTGTCCTTCACTATGCTGTCTATCATTTTTGTGCCCCGGTCATCCAGCTGCGTTTTATCCAGTTCAAAATAGATATGCATCGTATCATGCACCTGGCCATAGCTATGAGCGACAACAGAGAAGAGCAACAAGATAGATACAACGTATTTCATGTACTTAAAGATACGGCTTTTTAGTTTTTTGATTAATTAGAACAACGCCTATCTTTAATTGAAACATAAGCAGTGGAAACAAGAGCATTCTATTATTCAAAACCTACCGGTATTACATTATTCATCGCATACCTGTTTATGACGGCAGGCTTCACTTACGCTACCACCATAGCCGGGGAATCAGCATTGTATTATCTGTTCATGTGGCTTATGGTTGCTTTTGGTGTGGCCGTATTATACTATGTTTTGAAAAAATGGATATTACCTGCTTACCGCAATGAACCCGCGCTCACGCTCGATGATAAAGTGCTGGACCTCAAAAATAAA
>CAIRTW010000317.1 GCA_903881585.1 uncultured Bacteroidota bacterium
CCAATTGGGATGGACTGACATATTTCTGCTTGGATGCACGGTTTTTGAGGGCCTTTGCCATATTTCCTTGCATTTGGTTACCCCTAATTTCCGAAATTCTCCCGTATTTACTATACTTTGTAGTTAATCAGCAGACCCTATTTAGTTGAAACTGGAACATGCTTTTACCTGATAATATGGGATGCTTGGGGAAAGCGGGGTTTTCCGACACCTGCCCATACAGGAAGTGGTCCATCACTATCAATGCGTTCTTCATCACAATGCCGTGTGCATCCAGCAATTCGATCTTCTTTTCCACACCATACAAACTCTCGTTGCTCACCGCATACTGGAAACAATTGGCAGAGCTAATATGCCGCTCCCATTCATTAATGTGGAACGTTTTGGCCCGGGAATTGCCAAAGATATACGAATCGTAATTGTACTTCCTATAGTTGTTCAGAAAGACCTCTGTAGCTACAAAGTCATCATTGAGGTTTACTGCTGCAATAGCGTCCGGCGGAGCATAGGCATCGTAGTGGTACAGTACCTTAAACGGATCATTAATGAGGTAGATAGCCACAATGATCATTAATGGCAACAGGATCAAAAATAATTTAAGCGCTATTTTTTTCATACCTAGAACTGGAAATAAATAAATCTATGCTGGTCAAATACGCCACAATACCACAACAGCAGCAACCCCGAATAATACATTGTCCACCGCACATAGGCAGGTCTTTTGCTAAATGTTTCTGTCAGCCTGTACTTTACCTGCACAATATGCGCCGCCTCTAAAAAAACGATAAGCGCAACACAGGGCAAAATATAGCTGTACAGTCCTGGCAGATTTAAAAATGCGATCTTCCTTGTCTTTACAATGGTAAAAAGCTCTTTGGGGATCAGTGCGACTTTCCTGAAAATATAAAACGATTCTTTTATGTTATTTGCCCTGAAAAAAAACCAGCCAATAGTAATAAGGGCGTATGTGGTAGCTACATTAATGGTATTATTCAGCCAATGGATACGGGATAAGCCTATTTTATCATTGATGTTCTTTCGTGCGTCCCTCGTGATCAACGCAAAGACCATGTAAAAACCATGTAATGCACCCCACGCTATATACGTCCAGTTGGCGCCATGCCAGAAACCACTGACGAGGAATATAAAGAACGTATTGAAGTACATCCAGGGAACAGAAACCCTGTTGCCGCCTAATGAGATGTACAGGTAATCCTTAAACCAGGTGGACAAGGATATGTGCCAGCGTTTCCAATATTCGCCGATGCTGCGGGCATAGTACGGCATATTGAAGTTGGTCATAAGGTGAAAGCCCATGACCCGGGCGGAACCGATAGCAATATCAGAATAGCCGGAAAAATCACAGAATATCTCAAACCCAAAGAAAGCCGAGGCCATCACAAGCGCTATGCCCGAATAGCTGCCCGGATGGTCGAAGATCGGATCAACGGTAAGCGCTATACGGTCTGCAATGACCACTTTCTTTATCATTCCCCACAATATCAGTCTCATGCCGCGGGCAATATTGTCATAGTCAAGGGTATGCTTCTCATGAAACTGATGCAACAGGTTCTGAGGCCGCTCAATAGGCCCTGCCACCAACTGAGGATAGAACATAACATATAAGGCATATATGCCCATGTGCCGCTCTGCCTTTTGATTTCCTCTATATACTTCAATAGTATAGCTCATCGCCTGGAAGGTGTGGAACGACAAACCAATGGGTAGAAGAATATGGAGCAGTTTCAAACTCGCATTTATATGCAGCAGGTGAAACCCTGCATCAATGTTGCTGACAAAAAAATTGCAATATTTAAAAAATGACAGTACGCCTACATTTGCTACAATACTCATCACCAGCAGCCATTTTCGTCTCGGCCCTGTGGCATTTTCTATAAGTATACCTGCGATATAGTCAATGACAATGGTAGCGAAGAGAATAAGGATGTAAACAGGCACAAAGGCCATGTAAAATATACAACTGGCTACGAGCAGGTGAAACCAGCGGAATTTATGGGGCAGTAGGAAATAAAGGATAGTGACGACAGGAAAAAACACTAAAAATGCAAAAGAATTGAAAAGCATGAATGTTCTTGTTTAGTATTGCAAATTCACTCCTCCTGCGCTGAAAAAGATTCTCAAAAATATACCATGTTCGGCGTATTTTCAACAGAATCTGTGAGGTAAGTATTGCTTTTCATTTTATAACTATTCAAAGCCTGAAAAATAAAAAAAGGAAAAATTGCTGCCACAATAAATCGCTGGATCAACAGCCGTATTTTTGCTCAAAATAATACCTATAGTATGATCTCATTCAACGATCTGAAAAAAAACCTGAAAAAAGATTTTTCCGGTTTTAAAAAGATCAGGCTCGCACTGCTATCTGATTCTGCCTCACAGCTGCTGAACAACGCCATTAAGGCCTATGGCTTCGAGGCACAGCTCGACTTTGAGATATATGAAGCCGACTACAACCAGGTGGACCTCCAGGTGTTTGATCCTACTTCAGAACTCTACAGCTTCAAACCCGACTTCATTTTCATCAACCGGTGTACTGAAAAGTTGATGAAGGACTTTTATAAAAAAGACAAAGTGCTGCAGGGCGTTTTTTCTGACTATGTTGCCGATACAACAAGGCAATACTACGATACTATTACACAGCGCCTCCGTGCAAAAGTGATCATCAATACCTATCCCGAGATCAACGACAGCGTGTTCGGAAACTTTGCATCTAAGATCAATACCTCATTCCTTTATCAGCAAAGGAGAACCAACCTTGCGCTTATGGACCTGAGCGCACAGGTGAAAGATATGTTCGTCTGCGATCTTGCAGCATTGCAATCCGGGCTCGGCTACCACTTCGTTTTCGACTCCAAGATGTACGTAAATGCAGACATGGTCTATAGCCTGCCGTTCTTACCCTATATAGCCAAGCACATCACCGATATTATACTCAGCATTACAGGCACCTTCAAAAAATGCCTTATCCTCGACCTTGATAACACCACATGGGGCGGCATCATAGGCGACGATGGTATGGAGGGAATTCAGGTGGGATACCTGGGCGCCGGCAAAATATTTACCGAGCTGCAGCTGTGGGCCAAACAACTCAAACATCGCGGTATCATCGTCGCAGTCTGCAGCAAGAATACCGAGGAGATCGCAAAAGAACCATTTCTCAACCACCCGGACATGGTGCTGCGTATGGATGACATCGCAGTATTCGTGGCCAACTGGGAAACCAAAGTCGAGAACATACGCTACATCCAGTCCGTGCTCAATATTGGTTTTGACTCCATGGTTTTCGTGGACGACAATCCGTTTGAGCGGGAGATGGTAAAGGCAGGCATTCCGGATATATGTGTGCCCGAATTACCCGAGGACCCGGCAGAATACCTCTTGTATCTGCGCAGCCTGAACCTGTTTGAGACCGCGTCATTCACGGAAGAAGATGAACAACGCACAAAACAGTACCAGGAAGAAGCGCAACGGAATATAATGCTCCGGAGCTTTGAAAATGAAAACGATTTCCTCGCAAATCTCGGCATGGTGTCAGACGTCAGGAGCTTTGACGCATTCACCATTCCCCGCGTGGCGCAGCTCACACAGCGTTCGAACCAGTTCAACCTCCGGACGGTGCGATATACTGAGGAAGATGTAAAGCGCATCAGCACAGACCCCACCTATGTTACGCTCTCCCTCACGCTCGAAGACCGTTTTGGCGACCATGGACTTATAGGCCTCATTATCTTAAAAAAAGAAGATGAAACCACTTTGTTCATCGACTCCTGGATCATGAGCTGCAGGGTGCTGAAAAGAGGCATGGAAAACTTCATACTGAATAGGATCGTATCCTACGCAGCCTCTAATAACTTCAAAAAGATCACTGCCGAGTACATACCCACAAAGAAGAACGGCATAGTGAAAGACCACTATAAAAGCCTTAATTTTGAGCCTATAGGTGACTTATGGGTACTTGATGTGCCCGGCTTCAAAGACCGCGATACGTTCATCTCCGTAAAAAACAAACAGTAGCTGTAGTTGCTGGTCGATCAAAAAGGCGCAGGCATTCAATGAACAAAATAAACGAGTATAACCTGGTACACATAACCACAGACGGCGAGTATAAAGCGCCGCTTGTAGCCAGCCAGTTATTTGACCAGGCCGAGTTCCAGGCTACCAACCGGCAGGGCTTCGCCCCCGGAAAAGTGGAAGCATGGACCATCGGGCCAATGCGGGAGTATTTCGATGAAGGTGCGAAAAAAAAAATGGCCGAGTTGAGAGCCCGCTGTCCGCATATAAAAATCCGTATGGTAAATGGCGTTGGCCGGTTTAAAATGCTGCCTGCATACCCGTTACTGTTAACATATCGCAGGCGACTGGGCAAGCTCCCCGTCATCTATCATTGCCGCGGTGAGAACGCAGCTGTCTGGGCTGCAAGGCTGAAGCAAGCATTCCCGGGTGATAGAGTAGTGCTGGATGTGCGCGGCTACTGGCCTGCGGAGGTCATTTACAACAAGGGCGTAGAAGACCCTTCGCTTGCAAAAGGTGATGACCTGGCTGCATACCAAAGGGCATACCATTTTCTGAGCTACGCGATAAGCATTGTGGATGCTGTAACTACAGTAAGTACCGCCCTGCGCGATCTGCTCATAAAAGAACATAATGCTCCTGCCGATACTTATGTGGTGCCCTGCTGCATTGCCCACCTCACACCCGACAACAGGAGGCTGGAAATAAGAAAGAGCTGGGGCGTAGCAGATGATGAGATAGTGCTGGTATATTCTGGCGGCACCGCTGCCTACCAGCATCTTGAAGACCTTACCATACCGTTTCTAAAAAAGGTAATGGAGCGCAACACCAAAATTCGCCTCGCTTTTCTTTCCTCCGAACAGGAGAAAATAAAAAACATGCTGGTTGCCGCCGGCATATACAGCGACAGGATCATCTTAAAAGGCTTTCCGCAAAAAGAAGTGGGCGAAGCTCTCACCGCTTGTGATGCAGGCATTCTGATCAGGAAGCCAACCATTGTAAACGCGGTGGCTAATCCCGTAAAGATTGCCGAGTACCTCGGCTCCGGTCTGCCGATAATCATTGAGAAAAATGTAGGTGGCGTAGCCGATGTAATGTTTGAGCAGTCGATATTGAAAGGCATACGGATAGCAGCTCCGGGTGCCGATATGGATAGTGATGCAGATGCAGTTAATAAATGGCTGGGGGAAGATCTTCCAGGCAAGCGCACTCTCGCCCGGGCCTATGCAGAGAAAGTGTACTTATGGAGCTCGGCAATAAATGTGAGCAGGAAAATGTATGAAAGTGCACTGAATAAATAAAGAACAAGAGGATAAACTGAGCAAGGAATGTGTGGAATATTATCGATAATAAATACAAAAGGCACTGCAAGATCCGAGCAGCTGATAACGGCATGCAGTATCATCCGGCATCGCGGGCCTGATGATGAGGGATTTCTTACCTGGTCACCGGGTGATGCACCGGCCATCTGGGCGGGCGATGATACCGCACCGTCAACGCTCGGTCACTGGAAATATAAAAAGCTGCCACAAGACCAGCGCTTCAAAGTAGGCTTTGGCCACCGCCGGTTATCCATCCTTGATCTTTCGCCAGCCGGGCACCAACCCATGATCTATGAAAAGGCAGAGCTGGCCCTTTCATTCAATGGCGAAGTGTATAATTATCTTGAGATCAAAGAAGAGCTCTTAAAGTCTGGTCATACGTTTGTGAGCGCTTCAGATACAGAAGTTATCCTTCATGCCTGGGAACAGTGGGGCGTCAAATGCCTCGACAAGTTCAACGGCATGTTTGCATTCATTTTACTCGATTATCGCAAAAACGAATTATACGCTGTGCGCGACCGCTTCGGCGTAAAACCATTGTTTTATTACAAGGGCAATGATAATCTCTATCTCGCATCTGAGATAAAACAAATAAGGACTGCCCCCGGCTACCAGTTAAAAATTAATGAACCAATGGTGCGCCAGTACCTGGCCACCGGCGTTGTAGATCATACCCACGATACTTTCGATACCGAAGTGAAGCACCTGCCCTGCGGCCACTACCTGAAAATAAACCTGGATGCCGATGGCGCATACACTATTCATAAGTGGTACACGCTTGTGCCCCAAAAATGGACCGGTACTTATGACGAGGCCGCTACCCGGCTTAAGGAACTGCTGATAGATGCCGTGAACCTCCGCCTCCGTTCTGATGTCACGGTCGGTTCCTGCCTTTCGGGCGGTCTTGATTCTTCGAGCATTGTGTGCATCGCCGCAGACCTGCTGAAAGCTAAAGGAGACTATGCAGGGCAGGAAACAGTGACTGCCTGCTACGACAATGCAAAATATGATGAGTGGAATTTTGCACAGGAGGTGATAAAGCAAACAAATGCACATTCGCACCGCACATTCCCCTCGTTCAGCCAGCTGGAGCAGGAAGTAAGCTCCTTTATCTGGCACCAGGACGACCCCACCGGCAGTACCTCTCAATTCAGCCAGTGGGCCGTGTTCAAAGAAACGCACCGTGCCGGGCTCAAGGTAATGGTGGATGGCCAGGGAGCCGATGAGCAGCTGGCCGGCTACGGCAGCAATGACGTTTCCTTTTATAGCGGCCTGTTCAAAAAAGCACAATTGCTTGCCGTGCTGGATGAAGCTAAAGCCTACAAAAAAGAGAACGGTTCATGGCCGGTTGGCTTCATGCTTCATGCTATGCAGCTGGCCACAGGCAGCGCTTTTACTGCCCTGCTACCTGCAAAGCTAAAGCTCAAAGAAGTACCCGCTGTAAACTGGCTCGATCGTCCTGAGCCGGTAAGCATTTACAAATTCCCGGCAGCCACCCTACAGGAAAACCTGTTGCGGCAACTTTACGGAGAACCACTCCCCGCCCTGCTGCGTTACGAAGATCATAACTCCATGGCCTGGAGTGTAGAGTCGCGCACACCGTTCATGGACTACCGGCTGCTTGAATTTACCTTCGGCCTGCCAGAGCGGTTCCTCTACAAGCGCGGTGTAAGAAAAGCGATCCTCAGAGATGCCATGCGCGACATACTGCCGCCAGCTATCTCCGCCCGCCGCGACAAAATGGGCTTTGTTACACCCGAAGAAGTCTGGCTGAAAGGTGAAGGAAAGCAATGGTTTTTAGATGCCGTCGATTACACCTGCAAGACGTTCAAAAATATCATTAATGAGGACCTCCTGAAGAAACAAGTGAACAGTATCATTGACGGTAACGAACCATTTTCTACCGTACCCTGGCGCGTTGCGTCACTAGGGCTTTGGTACAAAAACGTGACGGGAGATCAGCGCCACTTATAAAAAACTTCCGGCACTGCGGCTGCTATACTATTTATCACATCCTCCGGCAACGGGCCCAGGTTCAGCGCCATCACTGCATCGCTGGCTTGCTTGGTGTTTTTAATGCCCGGTATGGTAAGTGTATTGTATCGATTAGACAGCTGGAAACGTAAGGCACTCACGGCTATACCGCCCGGCAGGTCCTGCAGGAAGGATAATTTTCTCACCGAGTCTGTCACCCATTCCACTTGCTCCCTGTTGAAACCATTCCTGATGTCATTATCCGCAAAGGCGCGATCTGCCGCGAGTGTGCGCGGACTAATAAAGCCGGATGCCAGCGGCACACGGCAAATGAAGTTGTACGTAGCCTTATAAAGTGCATCGGAAAAATATTTTTCATAACGCCGGTCCAGCACATTATACACTGCCTCTATTACTGATCCAAATCCGTGACTAATAACATTAGCTACTCCTTTTTGCGTCCTGCAGCTTACACCATATGCCTGTATCTTTCCATTTTTTACAAGCTGGTCAAATGGTACGCGGTCCATCGTAGAAAAATCAAAGTCATCCGGTGGGTTGTGCAGCAGCATTACTCCCAGCCGGTCCACCTGCAATCGTTTCAGGCTACCCTCTACACTGGCTACAAAATTTTTTGCCGAAAAATCATCCGCTCCGTCTCCATCCAGCACCATGCCATACTTCGTGCAGATCGTTGCATTTCCTTTGTTGGTGCCGCTGTACGACCTCAGCCCCGCTCCCAATAACTCCTCCGACCGGCCAAATCCATATGCCACTGCAGTATCGAAAAAAGTGATGCCGTTATCTAAAGCAAAGTGTATAGCCCGCTCCGATTCTGCATTATCAATTGTTCCATATCCCGATGGGCGGCCATGTAGGTCGTAGTCACCGGCAAGCTGCCAGCAACCAAACCCGATGCGGTTTATTTCATTACCGTTAAACAATAAATGATTGGAGCTCATCAGATAAAGTTGAACCCACCTTTAATAAGTGTTCTGCTCCCGTAAAACGAATTGCGGCCATGCAGTATCCGGTCGTCCTGGAAAAAAGCTGCTTCACCCGGCTTCAGATAAACTCCTGTCAGCAGTCCGCCACCAACGATCTTGTTCTCCAGGAATTTGTGAAACTCCTCGCACATATCTATCACGTCCTTTTCGTTATCCGGCATCACGCGGAAATAGTTCCAGTTCAGCTTTATTCCGCGGTTATCAGTGTCTATGACCTTGCGTTTTTTTCGCTGATCATTTCCCTTCCCAAAATCAACCTCCACTGTTTTGAGTTTTTCATACAGCTCCGGCTCATATTTTTCAAGCACCTTGATCACATCTTCCGAATCAACAAAAGTGGTAGCCCCGCCTACCTCTGCATTTTCCATGCAGAAAAAGAAATTCACATCCAGGTCAAAGTTCACATAAGCGGCATCCGTATGCAGCGGCTGCCGGGTATTGGCATGGCGAAAAGTGAAGTCATTGTTTTTGTCGTACCGCACATCCGTCCACCGCTCCTTGCTATTGGCATTCCCGGTTTGTATGTCCTCATCCACATTTATTATTTCCCCCATCTTGTCAACCAGCTCAGAATAGTACGACTTGTAGTCTGTACCCATAGGTATCCCCGTCAGGTGTACAATTTTATTCGCGATCAAAGCCTCCTTGAGCTGCCCGGAAAAATTATCGGAATCGGAATGTTGAACGACTTTCAGAAACGCTGGATTAGTGAATAATTGCATGCCAGTTCAAGTTTTTAATTTGTGCAAAGGTAGTAATAAATGGAACGATACATTTACAGCGAAAGATGATTTTGGTCATCCGACTACTCATCCGCTACAGGTAAAAACTGCTCTTCTTTTTCCGGTGCATCTTGTAGTGTATGGCCAGGTAAAAACTGGGCGTTATCACATTGCCCGTGAGGCTGGACTGGTAGTGATAAAAATTATTGCTGGGCGCGGCAATGCTGATGTTGTAGGTGTTCTGCCCGGCAAGCAGCAATATATACTGAAAGTTAAGGCCCATGGTAATATACAGGTCCTTCCCCGCCGATTCACCATAGTTATACTCAAAGCCAATGTTCAATGCGGGAAAGGCATTATTGATATTTTTAGTAGAATCAATGGTTGCATGCATGGTCTCCCCCTGACTGCCAGCCACCTGTATACCTTCATTTATCAGGTACGAAAACCCCACTCCGCCATATATAAAGACCTCGCTCTTCGGGAAAGTGAGGATATAATTCTCATTGAGCATTACATTGATATAGTCGAAGTTCAGCACGGCCACATTCTCTCCGAATTGTTTGATTGGCAACCGTGTCCTGCCAAACGAGACATTGAGTATGGGAAAGAACTGTGTCTCGGCAGGCTTGTAAGCAACTCCCACTTTTACCCCAAAGCTGACCTGCCCATATAGCATCCTTGCATTATTGCTGTTCAGCAGCTCAGGATAGCTAAGATCAAAACCTGACGACAGCTCTATTTGCGCGCTGCAATCATTTGCAAAAAACAGCACAAACACAATACCAACTATCGCCTGCAAGTATCTTCTCATTTCCTCTTAGCTAACGTTTTTATTCGCATTTTGTTGCCCGTGCATATCATCAACCACAACTGCCGACTATCTGCTATCTGCTATTACTATCTACTTTCTACTTTAGACTTTCTACTTTCTACTCCTTATACATAAACCATTTGGCAAGCTCCTTGTAGCTGGCCTTCTTGCCATACATAAGTATGCCCACCCTGTAGATACGCGATGCAACCCATGTGGTGAATAAGAAGCCCAGCACCATAAACAGCATGGAAGCCGCAAGTTGCAGATTGGTGACGCCACCAAAGGGTATGCGGATCATCATAGCTATAGGCGAAGTAAACGGTATCATCGACAGCCAAATGGACAATGTGCTATCCGGGTTATTGATAATAACCGATTGTGCCAGCGCAAAAGTAAAGATCAGCGGCAGCGTAATAGGGAACATGAATTGCTGGGTCTCTGTTTCATTGTCCACGGCAGAACCCACCGCAGCAAATAACGAGCTATATAGCAGGTAGCCGAAAAGGAAGTAAAACAGGAAGCAGGAGATCGTCTTGGCTACCGGGATACCCTGTAGCTCTTTCAGTACGCTCGCCATTTTGTCCCCGTCTTCTGCGGCCGGGGCAGTAGCTGCGGCACCCTGTGCGGCGATGTGCTGTGCTGCTGAAACCTGCTCTGTTTTTGCTTTTACATTTTTCACAAGCACACTGCCGGCAACTGTTGATAAAGTGAGTGTAAGCGCTATCCACAAAACAAACTGCGTAAGCCCCACCAGCCCTATGCCCAATATTTTGCCCAGCATCAGCTGAAAAGGCTTTACCGATGATATGATCACCTCTATGATACGGCTAACTTTTTCTTCAATAACGCCACGCATTACCTGTGCCCCATACAGAAACAAAGAGAGGTAAATAAGAAAAGCGCATACGAAGCCAACAAACAGTGAAGCGACTACATGAGCATCTTCCACTGTTCCATTCTCCTTCACTTGCTGCGGCGAAATACTGATATGTTTCTGTGCGTTTGCAAGCACCACAGTATCTATGCCAGCTTCCACCAGCCGTTGTGAACGAAGCAGGTTACTCAGATCATCTTCTATTTTTCCGCTTGTAAGCGGGCTTGGCTTCTTTTCGCCCAACAGTTGCACTCCCGCTAGGGATGAAGGTATATACAACAGGTAGTCGTAGCCATCTTTAATAAAGCTTTTCTTCGTTGTTTCAAATGATTTGCTTACATACGTAAAGGTCATGTTGCTGCTATTCCTCATCTTATTCAAAAAACGGCCGCTTTCGTCTATGACCGCCACCTTTTTAAGGTCGCCAAATTCATTTTGAGACTTGCTGATATAAGCGATAAGCCCTATCATGCTTATAAACAAAACGGGCACCAGGAATGTGAGCACCAGGAATGACTTCTTCTTTACCCTGGAAAAATACTCCCTTTGTATGATCAGTAATATCTTGTTCATGGCTTATTGATTTGTGGTATTTGCACTCCCTACTTTTTGAATAAATATCTCGTTCATGGTTGGTATCACTTCTTCCAGCTTGTTGATGGATGCCTGCGGCAGCATGTAGTGCAGCACATCGTTTACTTTGCTGCCCTCATTTATTTTCAACTTTACCTGCTGGTAGCCTTCGTGGCCGGTCTCCTGCAATATGGCAAATGGTGCGCTCCCGTTCATAGGTATCTTGTCGCCCTCATACTCCAGCACATAAGTTCCGTCGCGATAAGAATTTCTTATAGCCTTCACCTTGCCGTCCAGTATTTTGTGCGAGAGGTTCAGCAGGGCAATAGAGTCGCACAGTTCTTCCACGCTTTCCATGCGGTGCGTGGAGAATATCACCGTTGCACCTTTCTTATTCAGCTCCAGTATTTCATTCTTTATCACCTCTGCGTTAACCGGGTCGAAGCCGGTAAATGGCTCATCGAGTATCAGCAGCTCCGGCTCGTGGATCACTGTAGCCACAAACTGCGCCTTCTGCTGCATCCCTTTCGACAGTTCTTCTATCTTTTTATTCCACCAGCTTTGTATCTCCAGTTTTTCAAACCAGTATTTTGCGCGCTTCATTGCCTCTGCCCTGCTCAGGCCCTTCAGCCTGGCGAGGTAGAGTATCTGCTCGCCTATCTCCATTTTCTTATACAGGCCGCGCTCTTCCGGCAGGTAGCCTATGCGGTCCACATGCAACTGGTTCAACGGCTCTCCGTTAAACAGCACCTGCCCTGAGTCAGGAGCTGTGATCTGGTTGATGATGCGTATCAGCGATGTTTTGCCCGCGCCATTTGGCCCCAGCAGCCCAAAGACCGTCCCCTTTTCTATTTCTATACTTACATCATCCAGTGCGCGGTGCGCTGCATACTGTTTCACGATGTTGCGGATGCTTATCATGTGTTTGTAATTGTAGTGTAAAATAAGGAATTTTTGATGAGGGTTTATCTTATTGTATTTCAATTCATTTTGTGTTTCACTTTAGGGCTACTTTTACTACCTTTGCCTTGTGAATGAAAATACAAATACAGAACAATTGTTTTCTACAAAGACTACTTTGAAGAGTTTTTTGCGGAGCAGCGGGGAAAAGTAAAAGATAAAATTATCTGGACTCTTGATCTGATAGAGGAGCTTCCTGTGATTCCTGAAACTTACCTGAAGCACTTTGAAAATACTGATGGACTTTATGAAATCAGAGTGCAACTAGCCAGTGATATTTTTCGCATCTTTTGCTTTTTTGATAAAGGGCAATTAGTAGTACTAGCAAACGGCTTTCAGAAGAAAGACCAGAAAACACCTAAGAAAGAAATTATAAAAGCATTGAAAATCAAACAAGATTATGAAAACGAAAAAAAGTAGTCTCACTACACTGGAGCAATTCAAAGACAAGCATTATGGAAAGCCGGGAACCCAAAAACGTGATGAGCTCGAGGCCGGATATGAGCATTTCAAGATAGGCGCTTTAATACATGAAGCAAGGCTTGCAAAAGGATTGACCCAAACGGAGCTTGCCGAGAAAGTGGGCACAACCAAATCCTATATCTCGAAAATAGAGAACAACATAAAAGAGGTCCGGATTTCTACGCTTCAAAAGATCATTGAAACTGGACTGGGAGGGCATCTACAGCTTTCGATCACGTTATAACGTAGAAAGGGCCGGTTGAGAAACCGGCCCTTTTATTATTCAATTCTATTTCTCTTAACGCTCAACCACGAAGTGGAACGACTTGTTCTCATTTCCGCCGCTGATGTTCAGTATGTACATACCATTCGCAAGGTTGTTGCCCAGGTCTATCTGCTGGTTCACTTTACCATTATCCGATCTGATCTGTTTCTTGTAGATCACCTGGCCCAGCATGTCTGTTACCTCTACCGCAAGGTCTTCATCGGTAGTGGTAGCCAGGCTGCCCTTTATGTTAAAGGCACCGGTGTTCGGGTTAGGTATCAGTATTATGTTGCTCACACCTACGTACTGTACGCTGCCTACACCGGTAGGAACGATGGTGATATAAACCCAGTCGAATGTGGATATGCCCTGGCAATAGCCGCTGCTGGTCACAACGCAGGTCACAGAATCGTAGTTATGGAACGAGTTGCTGCTGTAAGATGAGTTGGTAGCGCCTGATACAGGTATACCATTTATCTCCCACTGATAGGTAGGATCTGCCCCTGCGCCTGTTACCACGGTTGTCAGCAATTCAGTTGAATCTTCCACAACAGTAAGGCCAGGATGTGCAATGATCTCTACGTGTGGTATGATCATAGGCACTACATCCATATGCACTAAGTTGCTATGGGCAGTGTCTGGGTTAGCGCACATATAATTGCTCGTGAGCTTGCAGTAAACCACGTCTCCTGAGTTTGGTACGTAGCTGTACGCAGACCCCGGGCCTCCCACTGCTACATTGTTCACAACCCATTTGTACACCGGCGATGTTCCGCCGAACGTCGAAGTCGCGGTAAACATTGCCGTTGCGTACTGGCAGACGGTATCGCCCGGATCTACAGATATATGTATCGTCGGTGTACCGTTTTGCAACACGTGTATTTTCAGGGTATCCATTGCTGATATGGGGAATATGCAGACAGCGCCGCTGGTAGCCACAACCTTCACTATATCACCATTTGCCGGTATGTAGACATAGGTGGGGCTAGTGCTTACTGCTGTACCGTTCACATACCAAACATAGGTAGGTGTTACAGTACCAGTGCTTAAAGGAGCAAGTGTTGGTGTAACGGTCACCGTTGTACCCGGACATACAGTATCCGCAGGGCTCGCATGTAAGGTCACCGTTGGGTTCACTGTAGGTGTAATGACCACTGTTGCAGTGCTAGTCATACCTATAGAACAGCCCGTTGTGCTGCCGGTAGCAAGAACCGAGTAGGTACCAGCCATTGTAAGTGAGCCGAAGTGCAGCGTATCGCCTGTACCTGCCAGGAAGCCCCATGCCGATGAATCAACAAACAGCAGGTAGCTAACCCCTACATTAGAGCCATTAAGCCCGATAGGAACGCCGCTGCCGCCCTGGCAATAAGTGCCGCCGCCAAATACAGTGAATACGTTTGGAAGCGCGTTAACTGTTATCGCTTGCAGCGCGCTGCAACCCACTGCTGGTGAATAAGAGATCGTAGCAGTACCCACACCAGAACCAGTTACAACACCTGCGCTGCTCACAGATGCTATAGCCGAATTGCTGCTGGTCCATACACCACCCGGTGTCACGTCGCTAAGTGTGATCGATGAGCCGAAACAAACCTTGTTTGCGCCGCTGATAGCTACTGGGTTAGGATGAACTGTTACCACCGCTGTTATGATACAGCCTGTGGACAATGTATAAGTTATTGTAGAAGTACCTATTGCTATAGCGTTAACAACCCCGGTAGATGTACCTATCGTTGCCACGGCAGTATTGCTGCTGCTCCATGTGCCGCCGCCAGAGCCATCGCTCAGTGTGCTGCTCAACCCTGAACATAAGCTCAGCGAGCCGGAAATGGCCACCGGTAATGGGTTCACCGTTACTATCGCCGTAGCCTGGCAGCTTGCAGCCACACTATACGTGATAGTTGTCGTGCCGCCTGCTTCGCCCATAACTATACCAGTTGCAGTGCCTACTGTTCCTATCGTAGGGCTGCTGCTGCTCCAGGTACCACCTGGTGTAGCATCGCTCAGTGCTGTTGTAAGGCCCACACAAACCACGGGGGTTCCGGTAATAGCTGCCGGCACTTTCTCTACAGTCATTATCAGGGTTGCATAGCAGCCGGTAGGTATGGTATAACTAATAGTTGCGGTGCCAGATAACACGCCTGTTACTATGCCGCTCAAAGATCCTACGATAGCAATGGTATTATCACTGCTGCTCCATGTGCCGCCGCCGGTGAGGTCGCTCAACGTTGTTGATGCAGTCACACACACCCTGGTAGCGCCAAGTATTGCCGTTGGCAATGGGTTAACCGTAACAATGGTAGTCATGATACACCCGGTAGCAAGCGTATAAGTAATAGTTGCAGTTCCTGTGGTAACACCGGTTACTACGCCGCCGCCACTGGTTACTGTCGCAACAGCCGGAAGGCTGGAGCTCCATGTTCCGCCTGCGCTTGCATCGCTCAATGTTGTCGTTAAACCGATACATACATTCATGTTACCGGTAATGGTTGCCGGCAACGGATTAACGGTTATGATCGCAATACTTGCACAGCCCGTAGCGGGCAGCGTAACGGTAAGTGTACCTGTGCCTACGCTATTGCCGAATATTAATCCCGAAGCGCTGCCACCAGACAATATCGCGCCGGTTGCGCTCCATGCACCTCCCGCGGTAGCGTCAGTCAAAGTAGCTGTTAAACCTAAACATACCGTCATGGGCCCGGTTATAGGCGCAGGTACGGGGTTCACAGTTAACACAGCTGTTGTCTGGCACCCTGTAGGTGAAGGCAATAAATAAGTGATCACTACAGTACCTACAGATAAACCGGATACAACGCCGGTAGACGAAACTACCGAGGCCAGCGGCGGAATGCTGCTGAACCACAGGCCGCCCAAAGAAGCATCTGTAAGATTGGTAGTGCTGCCCACGCATACTGTCAGCGGGCCCGATATTGGAGCCGGTACGGCATAAACGGTTACCACGGCTGTAGCTATACAGCCGGTGCCTAATGTATAAGTAATTGTAGTTGTGCCGCCACCGCTTGCTACCCCGGTCAAAAGGCCGGATGCAGCGTTGATAGTAGCCACTGAAGGCGTTCCCGATGTCCATAAGCCGCCGGTTGTTCCGTCGGTGAGCGTAGTTGATGTGCCCGAGCAAAGCGCCAGAGTGCCGTTGATGGCCAGCGGCAGCGGGTTCACGGTCACTACTGCTGTTATGAGGCAGCCGGTAGGTAATGTATAAGTTTCTGTGGCAGTGCCCGTAGCAGAACCCGTCACAACACCTGTTGATCCGCTTACAGGCGCTATAGACGGAGCGCTGCTCGCCCATGTGCCGCCTGTAGCCGCATCAGTGAGCGCAGTAGTAAGGCCAAGACAAACAGTAAGATTGCCGAGTATCGCCGTCGGGTTTGGATTAACAGTAACAATTGCTGTTACGTAGCAGCCATGTGCTATAGTATATGTATCTGTCGCAGTACCTGCAGACCCACCGAATGCCACACCTGTTGACAGGGTGATCGGAGACACCGCAGTATTGCTGCTCGTCCAGGTACCGCCGGCTGTAGCGTCAGACAATGTTGTTGTCAGGCCAACGCACACTGCCAGTGTGCCGGTGATTGGCGCTGGCAATGCATCAACAGTAACTATGGCTGTAATGAAGCAGCTGGAGGCTGATGTATAAGATACGGTTGCAGTACCTGCTGTGACACCGGTTACCAAACCAGCAGAGCCTATTGTGGCATCAGCATTGCTGATGCTCCATATGCCGCCGCCTGTAGCATCAGACAACTGGGTAGTCGACCCGATACATACATTGAGGTTGCCCAGTATAGCAGATGGGTTAGCATTAACCGTTACAACAGCGGTTACATAACAGCCGGTTGCATTGATCGAGAAGGTATCTATGGTTGTACCTGCACCTAAACCATTCACAACACCTGTAAACAGGTTTATCGTTGCTACAGATGGCGTGGTGCTTCCCCAATGCCCAAAGCTGGTTGCATCGGTCAGTGTTGTTGTGCCGCCCACACATATAGTGAGGTTCCCATTGATCGGCGCCGGTGCAAGATTCACGGTTACTAAAATAGTGGTGATACAACCTGCCGCAGAGGTATAAGTGATCGTTGCCGAAGACCCTCCGGTTACACCGGTTACAAGGCCCGTTGTGCTGCCTACGCTTGCATTACCCGGACTGCTGCTGCTCCAGGTGCCGCCAGTTGTGGCGTCTGTAAGCTGGGTGGTAAAGCCTTTACACACCGCTGTATTACCCGTAATTGCCAGTGGCAGCGCATTGACGGTAACAACTACCGATGATGCACAGCCGCCTGCTGTAGCATAAGCTATTGTTGCTGTGCCTGCTGCAACGCCGGTTACAATACCGGTGCTGCCTACAGTGGCCACACTGGTTGGGATGCTGCTCCAGGTACCGCCTGGAGATATATCCGACAGTGATACCGATGCACCCGCACACATGGTAAGTGTTCCGGATATTGTTGCAGGAAGTGGCTCAACAGTCATTACCAGCGTTGTGAAACAGCCGCTGCCTGAGGTAAAGATGACAGTGCAGGTACCAACTGTTTGCCCGGTAACGCTTACGGTTGATGCACCTGTCGCTCCCAGTAATACAGAGCCGGTACCTGGCTGGGTACTCCATGTGCCGCCGCTGCCGTCTTCCAGCACTGTTGTGCTAAACAGACATACAGTTGAGCTGCCATTTATTGGCGTAGGGTTATTGTTGACTGTTACTATTACGGTAGCATAGCAGTACGAAGGCATGGTGTATGATATCACTGCCGTACCTCCAGATACGCCCGTTACTATGCCCGTTGTAGGTGTTACTGTAGCTATGCCCACTGCACTGCTGGTCCAGGTACCACCTGGTGTGCCATCAGCAAGCGTAATGCTAAGCCCCACACATACAGCCAGAGGGCTGCCGGTAGGTGTGGCAGGTGTTGCATATACGGTTACAACTGTAGTGCCAAGGCAACCTGATGGTGGTAAATAAGTAATAGTAGCTGTGCCAGCACCATTACCAGATGTCACACCAAACGGATCTATCGTCGCCACTGCAGGATTGCCGCTGCTCCAGGTACCGCCAGCAAGCAGGTCGGTAAGAAGAACAGTGCTACCGGTACATATAGAAGTAGTACCGGTTATAGGGGGTGGCGTAGTGCTCACGTTCATTACGTGAGTTACATAACAGCCAGCTGGCAATGTATAGGAAATATAAACAATGCCCGCGCTTTCGCCAGTCACATTACCTGTGGCATCTACAGAACCAATAAGCACGTTGCTGCTGCTCCATACACCACCGCCTGTGATATCTGCTAAGGGTGTACTGGAGCCAACGCATACACCCGGAGCGCCTACTATAGGCGATGGCAGCGGATTTACCGTCACCACCTGGGTTGCTATACAACCCGTAGCTAATGTATAAGTATCTGTTGTTGTGCCACCAGATGCGCCGGTAACTAATCCTGTCGCAGATATAGACGCAACACCAGGGTTACTGCTGCTCCAGGTACCGCCGGGAGTAGCATCAGCCAGTGATACCGTACTGCCCTGGCACAGCACAAAGGTGCCTGTTATGGGCGCAGGGTTCGGATTTACCGTTAGCGTCATAGTTGCCTGGCAACCGGTTGCAAATTGGGTGGTTATTGTTACAACTCCCGCAGCTACACCTGTTACAAGGCCCGTGCCTGGGTTTATGGATGCTATGGTCGGATCACTGCTGCTCCATGAAACACCTGCCGATGCATCAGTGAGCTGTGTAGTAAGGCCCACACATACCATTGGTACACCATTTATCGCACCCGGTATCGGGTTTATATTCATGGTAGCTGTTACAAAACAACCGGTGCTGGTTAAAGTATAAGTTATCGGGTCTGTAGTGCCTGCGAGGCCGCCGTTTATACCACAAACCAATCCGCTCGTTGAGCCTACAGTCGCATCAGTAACGTTGCCACTGGTCCATGTACCGCCGGGAGTAGCATCAGTAAGCGTAGTACATAACCCCTGGCATACCGATAATGTTCCGCTGATAGCTGCAGGTAAGGCATTCACGGTCACTAATGTAAACGTGTAGCAAGTTGTAGGCAAGGTGTAAGTATCAATAAAGATACCCGCGTTAATACCTGTTACCGCCCCTGAACCGGCCCCTACTGTTCCAATAAATGAATTGCTGCCAGACCATGAGCCGCCAGCAGTGGCATCACTCAATATTATTGTTGACCCTACGCATACTTGCGGTGAAGGAGGCAGAATTGGTGTTGGATTTGGATTAACATTTACAGTAGCTGTGATCGAGCAGGTTGTTGGCAATGTATAAGTTACAATAGCCGCTCCGGTACTCACGCCGGTTACCGCACCAGTGGCGGCAATAACGGTCGCAATACTTGTGGGAGCGATCGCCCATGAGCCGCCCAATGTTGCATCACTCAGTTGTGTGGTCGCGCCTATGCACACACTAAGGTTACCCAGAATAGCAGTAGGCAGCGGGTTCACCGTCACCACTGTTGTTATGATACAACCTGTGCCCAATGTATAAGTTATGGTTGTTGTTCCTGCAAAGCCGCCGGTCACCACTCCTGTTACCGGATCTATACTGCCTGCAAGAGGAGCGCTGCTGGACCATGTGCCACCGGGCGAAGCATCTGTAAGGGTTGTCGTTGATCCCGAACAAACTGTTAAAACACCATTGATGGCAGAAGGTAACGGATATACGGTTACCGTAGTCGTAATATAACAACTGCTTGGCATTGTATAGGTGATAGTGGCTGTGCTTAGCACTGTCGCTACTCCCGTTACAAGGCCTGTGCCCGGCCCTACACTGGCAACAAAAGGGTTGCTGCTCGACCAACTGCCGCCGGCAGTAAGATCAGACAACTGTGTTGTCAAACCGCTGCAGACAGTTGGGTTACCCAGGATAGAAGTCGGCAATGAATTAATGGTCAGCACAGCATAAGCATTACAGCCGGTGCTTAAAGTATAAGTAATAGTAGTTGTAGTGCCACCTATTAATCCGGTTGCTATGCCCGTTGAAGGATCAATTGAACCATTACCTGGCAGGCTGCTGCTCCAGGTACCGCCTGGTGTGGCATCAGTTAGTTGCGTGGTAAGGCCCTGGCATACATTCAGATTACCGTTAATAGCTGTCGGTAACGCATTTACAGTTATTTGTTGCACCGTAAAGCAAGTGGTGGGCAATGTATAAGTAATCGTTGTTGTAGAGAATCCCGTAACACCGCAAACCAATCCGGTTCCTGACCCTGCGGTTGCATCGGTAGGGTTTTGACTGCTCCAGCTACCACCTGGCGTGGCATCTGTAAGCGTAGTGCATAAACCCTGGCATACCGCAAACGTACCATTAATAGCCGTTGGGAGCGGGTTCACAGTAGCTATTGCTGTTGCTATACAACCGGTAGGTAATGTATAGGTGATTGTTGCATTTGTAGAAGCTATAAGACCTGTTGCAAGGCCCGTGCCAAAACCAATGTTCACATTGGCGGAAGGGTTGCTCGTCCAGGTACCAAAAAGTGTAGCATCAGTGAGCAGGGAAGATGAGCCCACACATATACTGAGGTTACCAAGAATTGCGGTTGGCAATGGGTTTATCGTCACTATTTGTGTAGCTATGCAGCCAGTGCCCAATAATGTATAAGTTACATTACATGTTCCCTGCGCTAAGCCGGTAACCAGGCCGGTACCAGATATGCTCATATCTGCACAGACCGAACTCCAGTTACCACCTGGTGTTGCATCACTAAGTGATGTAGTTGATCCTACACAAACCGAGTTATTGCCAAGAATAGCAGTTGGGAGCGGGTTCACGGTTACTACCGTTGTAACATAACATCCGGTGGACAGCATATCAGTTATAGTAGTATTACCTGCGCTTATACCGGTTACAACTCCCGATGTGCTCACCGAGCCGATAAATGGATTGCTGCTGCTCCATGTACCACCTGCGGTGGTATCAGTAAGCGCAGTTGTTAAGCCTACACATACCGTAAGCGTACCGCTGATAGCAGCAGGCAGTGGATTTATTGTTACTGTCTTGGTAATGATACAAGTAGTAGGCAACATATAAGTGATAATAGTAGTAGTAAATGTAGCGCCGCCAAACACACCGGTCACATCGCCGGTTGCGTCAACCGAGCCATTGCCCGGAGCGCTGCTGCTCCACGAACCACCGCCCACCGCGTCAGAAAGTGTTATGGTGCTGCCCACGCATACCGCGCTTGCGCCCAGTATAGCCGTTGGGTTAGCATTCACCGTTACTATGGCGCCTGCGCTTGCAGTAGAGCAACCGTTTGGCCCGGTATAGATAATATTTGTGGGATTCCACCCGGGAGGGAAAGAACCGCCATTTATGCCGGTTACAACACCTGTAGTGCTTACAGAGCCAGTACCCGGGTTAGTACTGGTCCATGTACCGCCGGCAGGGCTGGAAGTCAATGTTATGGTTGAACCCACACAAACCGCTAATGGAGTAGGGCCGGTAATAGGCGCAGGCAGAGGATTCACAGTTACCACTGCGGTAACAATACAGCCGGTGCCAAGTGTGTAAGTGGTAATAGCTGTATTATACGAACCGGAACCTGCTGCACCACCGTTTACGCCGGTCACCAGGCCAGTAGGATCTATTGTCGCTGTTGTTGTCGGGTTGATGGTCCATCCGCCGCCACCAGTGCCATCGGTAAGCTGCGTTGTCTGCCCCTGGCATACTATACGTGTGCCAAAAATTGGCGTTGGCAGTGCATTTACTGTAACAGTAACCACTGGGCCTATACAGCCGCCGGTAGGCCCGGTATAAGTAATGTTGGTGGTGCCGGCAATAAGGCCGGTCACTAAGCCTGTTGTAGAAATAGAACCAACGAGCGGATTGCTGCTTGTCCACGTGCCACCAAGGGTTGCATCAGTAAGTTGCGTAGTTGACCCGATACATACCGTAAGCGTACCGTTGATCGGCGCAGGGTTACAATTTATGGTCTCGGTAGCCGTATTGATACAGCCAGTAGGTAAAGTATAAGTTATTGGGCTTGTAGCCGGGCAAACAACACCGGTTACTACACCTGTGCCGCTGCCTATTGTTACATTACCATTGCCTGCGCTCCAGCTGCCACCGCCAGTAAGGTCAGACAGTGTGGTAGAAAGGCCCTGGCATACAGCAAAAGTTCCTAAGATCGCCGTCGGGTTCGGATTAACCGTTGCCACCGCCGTAATAAGACAGCCTGTGTTCAGCACATAAGTTACAATGGTAGTTCCACTGCCTACACCGTACAGCACACCTGTACCTGAGGCAATAGTGCCCACTGCTGTTGTGCCGCTGCTCCACGTGCCACCCACAGTGCCATCCGTAAGCTGTGTGGTAAGTCCCACGCATACAGTCAATGTACCGTTTATTGCTGTCGGGTTCGCGTTCACCGTTACCACTATGGTATTGATACAGCCTGTAGGCAGTGTATAAGTTACTATTGCAGTACCTGCTGCAATTCCTGTAACGGTGGTAGTACCGCTTGGGCCGGCAGTAACAGAAGCGATCCCTAGCGGGCTGATGCTCCATGTACCGGTGCCGGGTGAAGAGCTAAGCGTTGTGGTCAGTCCCCCACACACACTGGCCGTACCCGAAATAGGGTTTGGTAAGCAATTCACGGTCACCTGCATCACAGCATAGCAACCTGTTCCTGGTAAAGTATAAGAAATATAAGGAGTTGTAGGGCAAGTAACACCGGTTACCACTCCGCCCACTACCGATGCGCTGCCAGCAGCGCTGCTGGTCCAGTTGCCGCCCGGCGTAAGGTCCGTAAGCGCAGTGGTCTGCCCGATACACACGCTTGGTGTGCCGGTTATAGCCGCAGGCACAGGATTCACACTAACAATAGTTGTAATAAAGCATCCGGTACCTACTGTATAGGTAACAGTAACGGTGCCGCCAGCTGCGCCTGTACCGGTAACAGTGGTAGTGGCGCTCGGGCCGGCAACAATAGTTGCAATTCCCGGAGGAGTGAGCGTCCATGTACCACCCGGTACGCCATCTGAAAGCGTTATGCTGGAGCCAACACATACAGATGATGCACCACTGATAACAGTGGGCAGGGGATTAATAGAAACGATACGGGTAACAGCACAAGTCGTTGGCAGCGTATAACTGATAACATCCGTTGTGGAACCAGTATTGCCCGTTACATTACCCGAGCCATCCACTGATGCATTACCATTGCTGGCGCTCCAGGTGCCGCCTGCGGTTGCATCGGTCAGCGCTGTCATCTGGCCCACACATACCGTGTTACCACCGGTTATTGCAGCCGGCAAAGGATTTACAGTCACTGTAAATAATGGTAATGACGATGTAGAGCAGCCGGTTGAAGCTATAGTATAGGTAATATTGGTTAAACCACCTGTGCCAACACCAGTCAGTACACCAGAAGCCGAGCCTATTGTGCCAGCTAATGGATTACTGCTCGTCCACGTTCCACCCGCAGGGGCGTCAGTAAGTGTAATTGATGACCCTACACACACACTGCCCGATCCATTTATTACACCCGGCAGCGGATTGATAGTAACCACCACCGTTGGCGAAGCACAACCATTTGCAGAAGTATAAGTAATAGTAGTTGTAGTGCTTCCAATAAGGCCGGTCACAAGGCCGGTTGTATTTATCGAGCCATTGAGCGGGTTGCTGCTGCTCCAAGTACCGCCTGCGGTTGCATCGGTCAGTTGGGTAGTTGCATTCTGGCACACAGTAAGTGTACCGGTTATAACTGCAGGAGTCGGATAAACAGTAAGCACCGCCGTTGTCTGGCAGCCGGTACCGTTTAATTTATATGTTATCAGATCCGTAGATCCGCCGGCTGCGCCGCTCACTCCCAGGGCAATACCACTTGCCGAACCAATAGTCGCAACTCCTGTCGAGGCGCTCGTCCATGTGCCCGGCCCTGAGGCATCTGTAAGTGTAGTGGTAAGGCCCACACACACATTAAGATTGCCAAGTATGGCTGTCGGGTTGGGGTTCACCGTAACCACTACGGTCGTAATACAACCCGTCGGCAATGTATAGGTGATGACCGCAGTTGACGTTGTCGTCACCGTATTTACACCGGTCACTAATCCGCCGCTGGGGCCGGGGCCGGGAGTTACGGTGGCAACCGTTATATCACTACTGCTCCAGGTGCCACCTGCGGTGGCATCCGTTAGCTGCGTTGGCAGCCCCGCGCAGACAACGGGTGTGCCATTTATGACACCGGGTAGCGGGTTCACCGTCACTAACGCACCGTACCTGCAGGTAGTTGATGTTTGGGTAAAATAGACAGAGTCTGTGGTACTGCCATTCACCCCGGTTACTAAACCACCGCCGGTTATCGTCGCATTTCCGTTGACCATGTTCCAGGTTCCCGGGGTCGAGGCATCGGTTAGCTGTGTGGTAAGTCCCACGCACACATTCAGCGAGCCGGTTATGGCCGCCGGTGGGTTGAATACATTTACAGTAGTTAAGAGTTTACACGTGGGCAAGCCTATATAATAGCTTATGGTATCAAGGCCAGGTGAAACGCCTGTCACAACACCAGTGGCCGCGCCTACGGTAGCTACAGTGACACTATAGCTACCAAACGAACCGCCAGCAGGTATGCCATTGAGTGTAGTTTGCGTACCTATACATACCGTATGGCCTCCGGTGATACCCGTAGGTGATGCATTTACAGTTACCACAGAGGTAATATAGCCGCATGCCTTATTATAAGTAATGGTACAGGTGCCGCCGAGGCCGCTGCCATTGCCTTTTACATAGCCTGAAAAAGTATCTACAATTACCAGGGCGCAGCCGCTGGTCCATGTGCCGCCAGATGTTGCTTCTGTGAACTGTACCGAGTCGGTTCCGCTTGCACATATCTGGTGAGGCGCGATCGCTGTCAGCGGGTCATTCCTGAAAAAACTCCAGCTATTTGACAATGCGCTGTAATTGGTAACCACGAGATCAGGAAGGCCATCGCCATCCAGGTCTCCCGCAGCCGTAAAAGACGGCGAATATCCAGACTTAATGTAGCAAGGCACGAAACTTGCGGTGCCAACGGTGGACACATTATGATAGATCGTCACCATGGTATCTGGTAAGTTGGTTGCAGCAATGTCCATCAGGCCATCGCCGTCAAAATCAGCGCCAACCATGCCTTCTATGGGATAGGCAGGGAAACTGCCGTTAGGCAATGAAGTAGCCGGTGCTGCCGTAGTGCCCATCGATACCGTTCCAGATACCGAATGGTTGAGGTACACCATCAGCTTGTTCGTAGCGCCATTCTTGCTTCCTACAGATACATCTGCCTTGCCATCACCATCCACATCGCCTATTACTATATACTCCGGCACCGAAACGGGGGTTGGGTAATTGCTTATTGCAAATAGATATGTACCTGCAGTTACTGTTGTGTTACGGAAAACGGCTACCTGGCCTGTTCCTCCGGCAGAAGCAACTACCATATCTCTTTTGCCGTCGCCGTCTATATCCTGGATAGCAACATCCACCGGGCTGGAGCCTGTGGCAACAACCGTAGGGCCACCAAAAGCTATAGTGCCGATGCTGGAAGTATTTCTGAAGATAGTGACGCTGTTGGCCGTGTTATTAGCCACAACCATTTCGGGCCTGCCATCGCCATCAAGGTCCCCAAATCTTACTATATAGGGCAGCGTGCCGGATGTCCAGTATGTAACTGCACCAAAGGTGGGGGTAAGAATTGGCCAGGAAGCCGATGCGTTGTGTATAGTAGCAACGGTACTGGCCGGGCCTTGCTCACCAATAGCAATATCCAGTTTTCCATCACCATCAATATCGGCAAGGGAGACAAAGTAAACACTTATGCTTGTTGGGATCACTACAACCGAGCTGAACCTGGTAGCACTGGTTGCCGGACCTGGAGCAGCGCCGTTATTTATATAAACTTCCACATTTTTGCTTCCTGCCAGGCCCACAACCACATCCGGATAACCATCACCGTTCATATCCCCGATAGCTATTCCTGAAGCGCCGGAAACGGCGGGAAAATTCACCATGGTATCAAAAGTGATCGCATTGCTTGCATAACCAACAGGAGTAAAAGTAGGCAGGAACGCCGTTGGCGACCAGCCCTGCAACTGGGTACCCGTGTTAAGAACCGTTAACGGCGAGTACGTTACGCCCCGTGGTGGCACCGTCACACTCAGCGAGGTAGCGCTGCCGCCGGTCACTGTGGCCTGCATGCCGCCGAAATAAACAATATTGTTCGCAGGTGTAGCATTGAAGCCACTGCCAGTGATGGTCATAGCTGCACCCGGCACACCAACTACTGCGCTAAGTGAAGAGACCACAGGCTGGGCTGCGGCCTTGATGCCAAATAGGATAAGGCCGGAGAAAACGAAACAACTTACAAACCGCTTAAGTGATTTGTTTGCACTGATTTTTTTCGTTGTTTCCGCCTTCATTTGAATAAGTATTTCCTGCTGCATAAGCTTGGTATGTATAACTAAGTAAAATAAATTTATAGACAATTATTTGATAAACAAAATAAACAGCAAGAATATCCCAAAAACACCCTTCCAGAAATATTACAAGAATATTTCAACCCGCCAAAATTTGCACAGTATATTACTTTAACAAAATAACTTGTTAATCACCTTACCGCAAATATAATGCCAAAATGCCATTTTTGCTAATAACGCTGGCATCTTTTCAATTTTGTAATTTTTAATATGAGATGCAGGATGGAAAATGAACTATATATAGCGTTCTTATCTACTTTAATCCCCCCCCTATGCCCTGCACACAGCACACTTCTTCGGTATGAGGTAGTTGTCTCGCGAAGCACACGCAACACCTCCCCTCCCCCTGTCCGAAAGGCTTCAGCCGGGGTGGTTGCCTCGCGAAGTGCACGTAACACCTCCCCTCCCCAGTCCGAAGGGCTTCAGCCGGGGTGGTTGCCTCGCGAAGCGCACGTAACACCTCCCCTCCTGTTTTTAGGAGGGGCGCGCTGAAAAGGACCGCGAAGCGTCCTTTTCAGCCGGGGTGGTTGCCTCGCGAAGTACAGGAAACACAAACGTTTGCGGGAGATCACCTCACACCGGCACAGCCTCGGTCTCGTTCAGCTTATGCAGTTCCAGCACCGTGGTCCTGCCGTCCTCGCTCTCCCGGTACATCTGCACAAACTTCGCATTAAACTTCATTTCCTGGTAGGTATAGGAAGTGCGCTGCAGCACTACACTGGAATAGACCTCGTCAAACGCTGTTATCAATACATATAACTCCACATCCGCGTTCGCAATATCATCCTGTGTGAAACCATACAGCGGGCTGTTCTCATCTATAGCGTGTACCACCGTCCAGTTCATAGGCAGGTTGTCCACTTTATATCGCTCCAGCGTCAGGTCATAAAAATTGTACATAGCCGCTCCGTTTTCTTCGGTCCGCAGTGCTATATTCACCTTTATCTCCACATTGGTCAGTGTATGGTTGTCTTTATAGGTCACAAACCGGAACATGAGCGCTGTTTTATCCTGGTAGGGCCTTATCAGCGCATTTTCACTGAACGCCAGGTAAGATTTCGGCTTCGCAAACCGCCCGTAGATAAGGCCGGTAGCTATGGCAAACGACAAGAAACCGGTCAGCGCCTCCAGCGACGACAGCAGGTTCGCCCCATCCCCCATAGGATTTATCCGCCCATACCCAACAGTGGTAAATGTCTGCGTGCTGAAATAAAAAACTTCCTTGAACCGTCCCCACGGTGTTGCCGCAACCATACCCTGCAACTGGTCTGGGCCTATGAGCAGATAAGAAACCGAGAATAAAATATTAAGGACAAAGTAAAAAACAAGGATCACAACGATGAACTTCCACGTGGGCAGGTTCAGCATCCGCTGATAGACACTAAACCTGTTGAAGTAAGTAGATCCCTCCCTGCGGAGATTGAAAGTGCCATCCTTATTGATAAACCTGCCGCCATAGCTATTCGCATTGCTCCCGAAACCGGTATCATTATTGGTTTTCAGAAACGGGTTGATCTTGATATGATGCGCCATGATGGAATAAAAATACACTAATGATTAAAACTGCGTAGAGACGCAATGCTTTGCGTCTCTACATTATTTTCTTCGGGTAATATAATTTGCTGCAACATGGGCGCGCTACACCTCCCCTCCCCGTCCGAACGGCTCAGCCGGGCGGGCTGTTTTTAGGAGGGGATGACCGGCGCTAGCGCCGGTCTGGGGTGGTTGGCTCGCGCCGTGCACTGTGCTCATTTCGCTCATTTTACTAAATTGATACCATGCGCTCACCATACTCCCGGCCCACTTCGATCGGGGGGCACAGGAACTCCTCTATCCCTTGCTCTTCTTATACTTACCTATCAGCTCCGCTACCGGCGTGCGCAGCAGAAATTCCGGGTTCAGCTCCGTAAATATCTTCACTCTCGCCGGCGACAGCTTCAGTGCTTTCTCCAGTTGCAGCAAAGCTTCCTTTGCCTTACCCAGCTCAAAAAGCACCGCCGCCTGGTAATAAGAAAAATCTCCCTTTTCACCGCAGTGCTCACGTGCCACGGCCAGTTGCGTCAGCGCCTCATCATAGTAGCCGGTCATGTACAGGCCGCGTATCAGCGCCACCCAGGTAGTTTTGTTACCGGGTTTCAGCCGCACTGCGTTCAGGTAGCATACCAGCGCCTCGCTCTTCACATTCATTTCCATCAGGCAGTTGCCTATAGCCATGCAGTAAGATGCATTGTCCTTGTCCAGGTGCAGTGCCACCGAATATGATTTCACGGCTTTCTCCCATTGCTTCTCGCGGGCGTAGGTCTCGCCTATCTTGTAAAAAATACCATCGTCCTGTGGGCTCAGCTGCGATGCCTGGCGGTAAAACTGCCGTGCACGCGCAAAATCTTTCTGCTTCTCCCAGCAATAGCCCATAGCCTCAAATATCACATCCTCAGCCTTGGCTATTTCTATATGCTTCTCCAGCACTTCCAGTGCCTTTCCATACCATTTCAAGCGCATATACGCGTCTGCCATGTTCCGGTACGCAAATTCAAATTTTTCATCAATGGCCACGCAGTATTCATAAGCATCTATACACTTCTCGTAATGCTTCAGCCCCTGGTATGCCGCTCCCAGGTTGAACCACGCCAGCGCATTATACGGATCATCGTCTGTAAGCTGGGTATGCAGCGCTATGCTCTCTTCCAGCCGCTCGGTAAACTCTGCCCAGAAACATATTTTCTGCAGCGCCTCTTCATTGCGCCTGTCTATCTTTATCACGCGCTTCAGCGTATCGAATACCGCATCAAACTCCTCGCTCTCATCATACACATCCGATAGTTCCAGCAATATCTCGGCCTTGTCTTTCCCGTTATATTCCCCCGATTTCTGCTCCAGCCACAGCGCAGCCTGGTCATATTTGAACTGTGCCAGTAAAATATCAGAGCGCAGCAGCACCGCATCCAGGTTGTTGCTGTCATATTGCTCCATCTCATCCAGCGTTTTCAGCGCCTGGCCATATTTCTGGGCTTGTGTAAATATCTCTGCTTTAAGTAATAGTATAGTGCCTGAGAACGGATAATACGTCCTGGCTATATCGCATGCCAGTAATGCCTGCGCTTCGTTGCTGTTCTGAAAATAATATTCTATGACACGCTCAAACTCCTCTTCATCCAATATACTTACTGATGTTCCTTTTTTCACTTCCTCGTACTTGCCCAGGGTTTCATCCAGAGGGCCCCACTCGTCGTCATTAAAATCGTCATCAAACATATGCATGCGGTTTTATCAAAGTTACTGAAAATAACATGCCATACCAATGCGCCTTTGTTACGGCATTGTAAAAATACACACGTTATTAACATTCTGTTTTGAGGTCGCGATCCAAAAAAAAAATTACCCATACGCAAAATGTACATTCCTATACTTTTATAACTGCATTTTATTATCTTGCACTGTAATGAATATTATTGCAGTATTTTTATATATTCATGCAGCGGAAAAAATACCTATATAGTTATGACACAGGAGAACAACTCATTCAGACATCAAAGGGCAATGGTAATCGACGACTCACGCATTGACCGCTTTGTGGCAGACCGGATCATAAAAAGATCTTTCTTTGCCGAAGAAGTATTGCTCATGGAGTCTGCCATATCAGCGCTCGAGTACCTGCAATCTTTAGAAAACGGAGAAGATCTCCCTGAAGTGATATTTCTCGACATACGGATGCCCGTGATGGATGGTTTTGGTTTTCTGGAAAGCTATAACTCCCTGCCGGAAAGGGTGAAAAGAAATTGTATCATTGCTATGATCTCTTCTTCTGCTGACGTTAATGATCACCTCCGTGCAAGGTCGAGTCAGTATGTTTCCTGTTTTATGGAAAAACCGCTGGATAAGGAAAAACTGGATCAGTATTTCGTGGAGACTGCTGCTAATTCCTGATGAGGCTCCTCAAAAAGATCCTCCTATGGACCTCTGGTATAGTAGCGGTCTTATATATAGGTGTATGTTCCTTCTTTTACGCCAAACAGGACGATATCCTTTTTGTGCCTGCTAAGCTGGCTGCCGGTTATCAATTCAAATTCCCCGGCCACTTCTCCGAACGGAAAATAAAAGCGCCTGACGGAATCACCTTAGATGGTCTGCTCTTTGAAGCAGATTCTTCCAAAGGGTTGATTTTCTACCTCCACGGCAACGGCGGCGCGCTGGATACCTGGGGAGATATTGCATCCGTTTACACAAACCTGGGCTACAGCATTTTTATGCTCGACTACCGCGGCTATGGAAAAAGTGAAGGCAAAATAACTTCCGAAAAACAATTTTTCGATGATGTGCAGACTGCCTATACCGATCTGTGTAATTCATATCCCGAAAACAATATCATTGTACTCGGCTACTCCATCGGCACTTGCCCCGCAGCTATGCTCGTTGCCCGCAACCATCCCAAAATGCTCATACTCCAGGCGCCTTACTATAGCATGACCGACATGATGAAAAAGACCTATCCGTTTCTCCCCACATTCATGCTCAAATATCCGCTCAATACAGACGAGTATGTAAAGGAGGTAAAAGCCCCTGTTGTTATCTTCCACGGCGATGCAGATGAAGTGATCTACTACGGTTCTTCTGTAAAGCTCCATGCCGACTGCAAACCAGGCGACCAGTTCATTACCTTAAAAGGCCAGGGGCACGGACATTTCACAAAAAATCCGGAGTACCTGGCTGCCCTGAAAAAAATACTGGAATAAATATTATTTTTAAAGCCATTCCGGTAACCCATGAAGAAAATTTTCTCAGACAAAAAAGTATGGATCATCAGCAGCATTTGCCTGCTCACCTTTTTTTGTTTTTCCTACACCCTGCACAACCAGTTCACCAACTGGGACGATGACTTTTACGTAACCAACGACCCATACATCAAGGCGTTCACCCCGCATAACCTTAAAGTCATTTTCACCGAAGACATCACGAAAAACAATTACCACCCGCTGTGCATGTTATCACTTGCGGTCAACTATTATTTTTCCGGCCTCAACCCCACATCCTACTATTGCACCAACATCATCATTCACATCATCAACGTGATACTGGTGTTCCTGCTCATACTGGCGCTGTGCAACCGCCTCAAGATGGACGAAACCGGGAAAATGTTCATGGCTTCTTTCGGTGCATTATGGTTTGGCATTCACCCTATGCACGTAGAGTCCGTAGCATGGATCGCCGAACGCAAAGATGTGCTGTACGCATTTTTTTATCTCTGTGCACTGTTATGCTATCTCCGCTATATCGACAGCGGGCAGCGAAAATGGTACCTGGCTACATTCTTCCTCTTCATCGCATCCTGCCTGTCCAAGCCCATGGCCGTTGTACTGCCGTTGTCGCTGATATGCGTTGATGTTTTATTGCAGCGGGAATGGAGTAAAAAACTGGCGACGGAAAAAATCCTGTTCTTTTTATTCTCGCTCATTTGCGGGTCCATGGCATTCTACACACAAAACAAAACAGGCGCCATAGCATCCTTCAGCACCCTGTCTCTCGCCGAGCGCCTCATGTATGCCACCTATGGCTTTGTGATGTACTTATCCAAACTATTTAACCCAGGCTACCTCTCCACATTTTATCCTTATCCCTACCGCTATACTACCGACTATCTGCCCGGCATATTCTATGCAGCGCCCTTCCTCGCCATTGGCATACCGGCGGCATTGCTTTATCTCTCTTATAAATCTAATCGTTTGTACTTCCGGGTAGCTGCCTTTGGTATTGGTTTTTTCTTTGCCAATATTGTCTTTGTCCTGCAGTTCATATCCGTGGGCGCAGCCATCATGGCCGATCGTTACTCTTATGTCGCCTACTTCGGCCTCTTTTTCATGATCGCTTTCTTCCTCTACGAGCTTATTAAAAAGGCCCCCGCTTTTAAAACAGCCATGATCACCCTGCTGCTTTTGCTCTCTGGCATACTGTCGTATATGTGCTACCAGCGCACCTATGCCTGGCACGATGCCGAAACCCTCCTTTCAGACGCTATCGAAAAATACCCGTACCGCGCACTGCTCTCTTACAAATGGCTCGGCAATTACTACATGGATAAAAACATGCCCGACAAAGCCCTTGAGAATTATAATGTACTGGTAAAGCTGCATTCGGCAGATGCAAAAGTCTATAACAACATAGGTCGCGCTTATACCATGAAGAACGATTATAAAGCTGCATCCGATGCGTTTGACCAGTCAGCACAGATGCGCACACAGGGTGTGCCGGCTCCTGCTGCAGCGCTGCCGCAGAACATGGCCGCAGCAAAAGGCGCTATGCCAAAACTAAGCCCCGATATGCAGCAGAAAGTAGCTGCCAAGGGCTTTGAATTTGTACAGCAGCAAAAGTATGATGCCGCCATAAACCAGTACGATGTACTGATAGAGATGAACCCGGAGAATGCCGGTTATTACTTCTACCGTGGCGTAGCGCACTTTGGCAAAAACGAAATGCCCAAAGCCATTACCGACTGGAGTAAGGTACTGACACTAAATTCAAAAGAGATACAGATGTCTGCCGCCTATAATCTCAGCGTGGCTTACGACTCCGTGGGCAAAGACTCCATGGCCGTTTATTGCATGGACCTCGCACTCAACCTCGGCTACAAAGCCACCCCGGATTTCGTAGCCAAACTGAAACGCAAAAAGCAGGAGCAAGCGGGGAGACGATGAAGGTTGATACATCACTCAATTGATGTGTACCGATCGCATAAAATACGCAGAGACGTTGCACTGCAATGTCTCCCACACCTTTGTATTGTTCAATTCTATTTCCTACCCTGGTTCAGGCTCCCGCTCACCCTTTCACTCGGCTTGCTCTCATTCCACAACCGGTCCAGCGCAGTAACCACATACGTGCACGCCTTGTATTTTTCTATGTCATGGTCCACATAATCCATGCTTTGCTGTATGGACAATATCCGGTCGTTTCGCTCCAGGTTCACCGGCTCACCGTTGGTAAAGCGGTACACCACATAGCGCAAAGGCTCCTTTTGTGGGTTGGCCACTTTCCACTTCAGTGTTGCGGTATGACCCGTAATTTCCATGTCCACCACGGGTTGTGCCGGCGGTATGCTGTCCAGCCACTCCATTGGCGGCACCAGTGCCGGGTATTTGTTGAACCCATACTGCAGACTGTCTTTCAGCGGTGCCTTTACCTTGTCAAAACTCGCCGCGCTGAAAAAAGCATATCCCGAATTCGGGCATTGCCCGCGTATGTCTCTCAGCTGCCACATCAGTTCCTTCACACCCACCCAGGCGCCGCTCTTAGCGCCCACCATACGGTATGGAGCAAGTCCGTAATACACATGCCGCTTGTAGCAATGCCCGTACCACCACGGCATCAGCACAGAGAATGGCGCGGCATGGCTGGTGTGCTCCCAGTACAGTTGCGGCAGCAGGTAGTCCACCCATCCTTTCTGCATCCACAGCAATACATCTGCAAACAGGTCATCGTAGTTCGTTTGGCCGCCCTTTGTCTTAGATCCTTCCGGGTCTTTATCCGCATTGCGCCAGATACCAAAGGGGCTCACACCCAGCTTCACATAAGGCTTTACATGCTTGATGTTTGTATTCAGCAGCGATATGAACAGGCTCACATTATTTCTGCGCCAGTCGTCACGGTTACCGCCCTGGCCATACTTGGCATAGCTCTTGCCATCCCCGAATTCAGAATGCGCCACACGGTAAGGATAAAAATAATCGTCTAGGTGCACCCCGTCTATGTCATATCGCTTTACTACGTCCATGATCACACTGATCACATATTCACGCGCTTCCGGAATACCGGGGTCTATAATAGATTGCCCCCCATAGTTTACGATCCATTCCGGATGTGTGCGCGTAATATGTTTGGGCGATGGCGCATGTTGCTTGCTGTCCATAAGCGCACGGTATGGGTTGAACCACGCATGAAATTCCATATTGCGCTTGTGTGTTTCATTTATCATAAACACAAGCGGGTCATAATACGGGAACGGTGCTTCTCCCTGCCTGCCCGTGAGGTAGTTGCTCCAGGGCTCTATTTTAGAATCATAAAGCGCATCGGCACATGGCCGTATCTGCACGATCACGGCATTGCAGCCCAGCGCCTTCAGCTGCTCCAGCCGCGCTATGAACTGCTGCTGCTGCTCTATAGCCGGCAGGCCCGGCTTCGATGGCCAGTCTATATTGCTCACCGAAGCTATCCATGCCGCCCGGAACTCCCGCTTCGGCGACTGTGCATGAAGCACACTTACTGCCAAAACAGAAAAAAGAAAAATGATGAGTGATCGCAGCATAAAATTAAGTGTTCGGCTCCCATCTTTTTTGAAAGAGAAAACGTGGGTCGGTAACACCTCCCCTCCTGTTTTTAGGAGGGAACGACCGGCGCTGGTGCCGGTCTGGGGTGGTTGGCTCACGCCGGGCACTATACTCATTTCGCGCATTTTTTATTGAATTTTGTGCAGTCCATTACCTCTGCTTGTTACTTACGAATGTGAAAGTATAAAAAAGATACCAAGCTGGCTACTCGGTGTGCCGCACTTTCAACGTGTCCCACACCTATACTCGCACTTATACTCGCAATGATCCCTCAGTTCCACAAAGAACCATCTGTTGACCCTTCGCTCCTGGAGCAGCTGCCACCCGCCTTACTACACTCAGCAGACGGTTCAGATTCAAATACCTCACGCTTCTTAGCCGCACCATTATACATCAGCGCCCTGCCCGTGGTGTACACGGCTGCACTCCCCACTGCATAGGTAACATAAGTATCGCCGTAGCCCGGCCACAAAATGCAAAATAAGATCAAAATACATGCTTTGAAATGAATGGCTTTCGTGACACGCGCCCACGCTGTGCTATAGAAAAACACATGGAAGGCACAAGCCTTTTCCGCGGCTGTATTCAAGGTTTCGATTGATGCGGGGGTTTTCATAACCTTGGGATTTTTATGTTTGAACTGATTAAATTCTAACACAAATTTCCTTCAGTAATAGCCCTTTGAGCCCCGTATTATAGCGGTTTCTGGCGGTGTTTTATCTCTTTCTAGCAACGTTGTTTTACGCGGTATGCAGCGGGAAAAACACCGTTTCATGTACAATTAAGAAAATACGGGAAAAATACGGTACACACCAGCCCGACTGCATGCTACTTTTACATTATCAATCCGGACAGATTATAATTTATCAACCAAACGAAGTATATTTATTTTCTCACACACAAAACACACACGCGATTATGAAAAAGATTTTGTTATTGAATTTTATTATAGCTTGTATTACACTCATTTCACAATCATCGCTAGCACAATGCACACCAGGAGTAGCACTGTATCCAGGCGTTCCAATTAGTACCTCCTATCTTAAAGTCAAACGAACTCCTGCAATGGTGAATAATTATCAAAAGGAAGCCATACACCCCAGTTCGTTTTTAATACAATCTACAGTGTTAAATACTTATTTGACAAGCTGTAAAAACCAGGCGTCTAATCCAGTTGACATTTATTTGCATGTGTACTTTGCCTTAGATTCTCAAAATAACCTTAGACTGATATTAGTACCTGCAACTTGGGATGATGCTAACAAGAATTACGATAATTATCATGACGGTTCAGGTACAGTCATGACCACCCGTTTAGCTCAACCAGATCTTTATAATGTCAACTGTGGACAAACTTACACTTGTTATTGTAGGGTTGGATGCGGACGGGAATCATATATACAAACCCGGAGGAATATCTATTGGTAGTGTAAACCTTCTCACACTCTCGCATTCTGCATTTAACGAAAGCATGCCTTGTCCACAATGTAATACCGTTCAATCTGCATTTGACCACCTGCCCCAGTTTATTTTACCGTTATTTCAGCAACAAAAATAAACATAATACATTCAATGATATGGATTCAAAAATTGTTATTTTATGTATATATTTAGTGACAATGCTTATAGGCGCAGCATTTGGCATTAAAAAATATAAACTACTGAATATCGAGTCAAAAATCATGCTTGTATATTTGATTTTGACACTCATAAGCGAGTCATTAGTTCGAATATTAGGCTTTTATGGCTTTGAGCACTGCTTTGATTATCACATTTATTCAATAAGTAGTTTTTTCTTAATACTAATGGTATTTATTAAAATATTTCGCATAAAAAATGATATTATTTTTATATGCGTAATTTCAATTAGCCTTCACACATTGGAAATATTAAATTGCAGATTTTTTGGCCAACCTATAACAGCTTTTAACACCCACATATTAATAATAAAAAGTCTTATTACGATTATATTGTCGCTAATTTTCCTATATAGAGCATTTATAGATGATTTGAAGATTCAAATTATCGGAGAACCGAGCTTTTGGTTCACAGTGCTGCTTTTAATTTTATATAGCAGTTCATTGTTTTTTTGGGCGTGTTTTAGATTAGTGAAAAATGATCCGCATTTTTATTTAGTTCAAAATACTCAAGGAATAATAAATGACGTTATATATGCAGGGTTTGCTTCGGTATTTATTTTTTATCCTAAAAGAAAATTATTATGAATGATCACTATGCAGTTATGGTGTTCATATTGGGGTCGTTGACCCTCACCATCTTAGCATTCACCCTCGTCATTTTCCTTATCGTCCACAAGAAAAAACGTTTCCAGCACCTCCTCGAAAAACAGCAAATGGAAAACAACTATCAAAACCAGCTCCTCCTTTCCCGGCTAGAAGTCCAGGAGCAGTCGTTCAAATACTTCAGTGAGGAGATACATGACAATGTGGGCCAGCTGCTCAGCATGGTCAAAATGCAGCTATACAGCATACGCAGCAGCAGCCGCGAGGAGGACGTAGTGAACAAGGCCAACGGCTGCACCGAGCTCCTGGGCAAAGCCATCAACGACCTGCGCAATATCAGCCACACCATGAGCAGCGCCTTTGTAAGCAATGCCGGCCTCGCCCACGCCATAGAAAAAGACCTCGAGTACATACGCTCTGCCAAAGAGATGAAATGTGCTCTGCATGTGCAGGGCGAGGAATACAGCCTGGGCAACGAAAAAGAATTGCTTATCTTTCGTATCATACAGGAAGGTATTGCAAATGCGGTGAAACATGCAGCCCCAACGGCCATTGATGTGTACCTCAGCTACAGCCCCGCATTGCTGGGTGTAACGATAACCGACAATGGCAGTGGCTTTGTGGCCAGCGAAAAAACAACCGGCGGCATAGGCCTCAACAACATGCACATGCGCGCGGGCCTGCTGAACGGAACATTGAACGTGACTTCGGAAAAGGACAAAGGAACAAGCATAAAATTGGAAATTGGTAAGATGGAATTAATGAACCTGTCTGCCGATCAGCAGGTTGAGAAATAGGGGTATGGATTGGGTCTGGGATTCTGTAAGTGAAAAAGTCTCCTATGAACTCGCGCTTGGCGGTCTTAAAATCAATATGAGTGAATAGCGAGCTTTGCGGCTTTGCGAGAAACCTTTACTTTTCGGGAAACTTTTTGCCTTAATCTACTTATCATGATACACATAGCCATTGCAGACGATCACACCATACTCCGTAAAGGAGTAACAGAGATACTTTCCAAGTTCGACGAGCTCGAAGTCACCATAGAGGCCGCAAACGGGAAAGAGCTGATCTCAAAATTACAGGCTGCCGCTGTTCTGCCTGACATCTGTATCGTGGACATCAACATGCCCGAAATGAATGGCTACGACACCGCCGCCGAAATAAAAAAGCACTGGCCCGATATAAAGATACTGGCCCTATCAATGTATGATACCGAGCTCAACATCATCAAAATGCTGCGCAATGGCGCAAACGGATATGTGCTGAAAGACTCAGACCCGGAAGACCTCCGCGTGGCCATTACCCGCATTTGCAAAGATGGCTTCTACCACTCCGAGCTGGTCACCGGCCGCATGCTGAACATACTGTATGACCCCAGCGGCAAAATGAACACAGAGATCAGCGAGCGTGAACTGGCATTCCTCGGCTTTTGCAGCACCGAGCTCACCTACAAAGAAATAGCCGACCAGATGTGCCTCAGCCCCCGCACCATAGACGGCTACCGCGAAAGCCTCTTCAAAAAGCTCAACATCACCACCCGCACCGGCCTCGCCATGTATGCCATAAAAGCCGGCGTGGTGTCGGTGAAATAGCCTTTGCATTTACTCCGGATTGTCAGTAAAAATCGCCTGCATCGCTCATTCTGCTTCACCCGCTCCTTTAGGAGTTCGCGAAAGCGAAGGAACGTAGCTCGTGGGGTGAGGTCCTCGCACGATTTTTGCACATACTCTTTCTTGTAGGGTAAACTTGTTTTGTGTATCCTTGTCTAAAAGAATAATGCTTTGAATATTTAAATCGGCATAAACAAATGCACTCGCGCTTTGCGGCCTTAAAAACAAATTGCGGGAACTGGGGCCCCTGCCTGCCGGCAGGCAGGTTTGCGCCTTTGCGAGAGACCCCTTTAGCGAGACACTTGCGAGGCCTGGTCATCTCGCTCCTGCTGTTATTACCCGGTTTGCTGCCGGCAGCGGATGCTTTGGCCCAAAAACCCAGCCGCTTCGACAGCGTTGACCTCACCAAGCTCCACTTTACCCACAATAAATTTGTGAACAACCTCTTTCAGCAGGCTGTAAACTCTGTAAAGAAAACCCCCGACGCCGGCCCTGGCGACAGCTACCTCAACGGGAAAAGCGAAGACCCCTACCTGCCCTACCAGGGCAAAATAATACGCCATATCTACATCAACACCTTCAACTTCGACCGCTCCCTCAACGATACCAGCCTGCGCGACAACAGCCTGGGTTCACGAATCGGCAACCGCCTCCACAAAAGCTCCCGCAAGTTCGTCATCCGCGACAACCTGTTTATAAAAGAAGGCACACCCGTCAATGCCTATATGATGGCCGATAACGAGCGCTTCATCCGCTCGCTGGAGTATATACACGATGCACGTATTGTAGTCAACAACATCCCCAACAACCCCGACTCTGTAGATGTGAGCATATTTACTAAGGACGTTTTCAGTATAGCGGGCGGCGGCGCCTCAAACGGGCTCAACCATATCAACGCCAATGTTTACGAGACCAACCTCGCCGGCATGGCCCAGCGCCTGGAAATAAGCGGCCTCTACGACTACAACCGCAACCCCAACTGGGGCTATGGCGGCCTCTACCGCAAAGACAATGTGCTGCATTCATTTATAGATGCTACCGTAGGGGCCAGCGTAATGAGCGGAAGCGCCTACACCCACGAAGAAGAATCCACCGAATACCTCACCCTCACCCGGCAGCTGGTATCGCCCTACTCCCGTTTTGCAGGCGGCCTCACCGTCAGCCACAACCAGGCGTTCAATCTCTACCACACCCCCGACAGTGTGGTATATCCTTACCAATACCTTCTCTTCGATGGCTGGGCTGGATACAACATCGGCATCAAAAAACTAACCGCAACAAACAACGGCATCCGCGACCGCCGCTTCCTGGCCATACGTGCCTACCAGCGCGACTTTTCACAGCTGCCCCCTCAGGTGCTCACACCCACCGGTCCACGCTTCGATCCTATTTTCAATAGCTCCCGCGCTGTGCTCGCACAGATGACCTTCTTCCGGCAGGACTACTACAAAACACAATACATCTACGGCTTCGGCACCACCGAGGATCTTCCCTATGGCTACAACATCGCCGTCACCACCGGCTGGCACGAGCAGCTCAACCTCAAGCGCCCCTATGCTGGCGTCAACGCATCCGACTATATCGCCACCAGCCAGGGCGATTTTATACAGCTCTTCTTGCGCAGCGGTGGCTTCCTCTACAAAAACAAAGTGCAGGACGGCAGCTTCCTCATCGGCGCCACTGCCTTCAGCCGCATCTTCTTCCTCAATAGCACCAAGATCCGCCAGTACATCAACCTTAGCTTCACACAGCTCTACAACCGCACCACCTACGCCCCCCTGCGCATAGACAACTACTACGGCCTCCGCGGCTTCCTCTCCGACTCCGCCTATGGCACCAAGCGCCTCAGCATACAGCTCGAAACCGAATTCTACCTCAAGTTCAAATTCCTCGGCTTCCAGTTCGCCCCATTCCCTTATGGCGACCTAAGCCTCATCACCCCCCAGGACGCCCCATACTCCCGCTCTGCACTCTACAGCAGCATCGGCGGTGGCCTCCGTGGCCGCAACGAGAACCTTGTATTCGAGACCATAGAGCTCCGCGCCTACTTCTTCCCCGTAGCCCCCACCAACATGAAAGGCTTCAAAGTTGTCCTCAACGGAAACATCCGCTACCGCTACTCCAGCAACTACATCACCCCACCAGACCTCGTGCAGCTCAACTCGCAATAATTTCTTCCGGAGTTCTTCTAAAACCCCTTCTTCGGGACTTACATTCCCTAACCACATAGTTGGGGATTTGCGATCTACGATTTGCGCCCCATGTGGGACCAGGCACATTAAATCGACCAAAATGAAATTCCGGCACTTTACGTCCGCATTGTATATCATATACAAAAGCCCTACGCTGCTAACTGGTAATGAATAGAAATAATGAATATCCATGCTGAAAGAACATAATTGCGGGTGCGGCACAATTTTTACATAAACAAGTTACCACGCAAGTTCACATAATAAATATTCAGAAATGACACACTCGATCATCAAGGCTGAAAAAGCAACTATCATTCTCAACGACCTGATCAAAATAAATAACGAGCGTGTTATTTGTTATCAGTTAGCCGCAGAACGTGCTGTCAATTTAGATGCCGACCTCAAGCATTTATTTAAGAGAATAATCGCGGAGAGCATGGAGTTCAAACAGCAGCTTATTGATAAAATAAATGAGCACGATGGCAACCCGAGATCCGGAGTGGGCATATCTGGCATGATATATCGCGCATGGCACGACCTGAAAGTAATTTTTACCGGTAACACGCGGCATTCCATAATTAACTTCTGCAAGTACAATGAAGAAGTAGCCCTTCACGCATACCGGGCAGCGCTGAACCTTTCCGATGAAATGAGCAATGACATCTATATGCTTATTGAGCGCCAGCAGGAATTATTGCTCCAGAGCTTTGCTTCTGTAAAACAATGCCACGAGGTGCGCCCTTATTCCGTTCATTCACTGGCCTATTTTAATTAAAACATATAGTTTTTTGAACAGGAAAAGTGGTCATTGGCCACTTTCTGCATTCCGTAAGCTTCGTCTCGCATTTATAGCTCTGATCACCTCTTTGGCTGTTGGAATGATTTTTTCATTGCTACTTGTAAATCCATGAAAATAAAGAGTTTGAAATTATAAGCTATTGCTTCGTTTATTAAAAAC
>CAIRTW010000318.1 GCA_903881585.1 uncultured Bacteroidota bacterium
CCAATTGGGATGGACTGACATATTTCTGCTTGGATGCACGGTTTTTGAGGGCCTTTGCCATATTTCCTTGCATTTGGTTACCCCTAATTTCCGAAATTCTCCCGTATTTACTATACTTTGTAGTTAATCAGCAGACCCTATGTATACCTGATTCCTCACGTTTTGCATACATTATGCGTCTCTTATAGAGAACAACTTTTTTTACCCCAAAAAAAAGAACCTTATGAGAAGAATATTGCTGCTGGCTACGTGCCTCCTTTCATTTGCCGGCCTCAAAGCCCAGACCTACACCAATAGCTATAGTTACACCTCCGGACATCTTACTATTGTTGACGCTATCACCATTACGCATGACTCTGTCATGTGCTCCGTTTCTGCTTCAAGCCAATACAATATTACTGTTGATTCCTCATTTGTGGGGGACACCTTAAACATCGTTGATACTTTTGACGCATCCCTTGCTTACCAGGGCGTGAATACTACAGGGGCATCTCCCTGGACTTTTTCCGTGAGCGTTTACAATGTTGGAAATTCCGCTGACATGATGTCCGCGGGAACTTATTTCAATTACGATCCCCCTACAACGAAAGTGGTTTGCGGACCTGATACCATGAAATACATAACTACCCAGGACAGCATGCTTATTACCAACCCATGTAACTATGGCTATGTTTCCGGCAATGTATATATAGACAATAATTCTAATTGCATTTTCGACAGTGGGGATGTGGAAATGGGACCAATCGATTTTCAAATTATGGACTACGTCTCCAGCCCTGCCGTAATGGTACCCTACTACCTGGGAAGCACCGGCGGCACCTACACCTACCCTATTCAGCAATCCTGGATGACCAACTTCACTGTTTCACTTCCTCCTTATTACGCCTTCATTTTTCCAAACGCGCCCTGCTCAGCAGGTTCTTATACCCTTACCACTTTACCCGCATCAGGGGTAGATTTCCCGCTGCTCTGCAGCAGCAGTATCGATGTGGAGTGCTACGCCTTTTCACCGGCTTCTGTGAGGTTGCACACACCGTTTTACATGCAGCCATTTGTTAATAATACTGGTTGCGATACCGCCGCCGGCACATTGACACTTGTGCTTGATAGCCACGTAATATATGACCCTGCATCAAGCACCTATCCTGCCGACACCGTTCGGGGTGATACGCTTATCTGGAATTATCATGGCCTCAACAACCTATCTGGCAGCGCGTACTGGAACAGTTTTTTCTCTGATCTGTACTTAACAACAGATAGTGCAACATCTGTTGGCGATACACTCTGCTTCCGGGTATATACCAATATACTTGCAGCCGATATTAACACTGCGAATAATGATTACACCATATGTCTGCCTGTTGTTTATTCTTACGACCCTAACGAAAAACAAGTAAGCCCTAAAGGCGTCGGCCCTGAAGGGTTCATTCATAACTGGCAGGACACCCTTAGCTACAATATCCATTTCCAGAATACGGGCAGTGATGTTGCCTACAATATAACTATTATAGATACACTTGACAGCCATATAAACCCAAATAGCTTTAAGATAATTGGCACTAGCCACACCATGTCCCCACAATGGCTGGCTCCGGGTATCGTTCAGTTCAATTTCAATAATATCATGCTTCCGGACAGCGGCACCAACCAGGCAGCAAGCCAGGGCGAGGTGCGGTTCAGCGCAGTTCTGAATCCAGGACTGGTCCCGGGCACCCAGATAAAGAACACCGGCTACATTTACTTCGATTCTAACCCTGCCGTTGTTACGAATACGACGCTTAACACAATTGCGATCCCAACGAAAATAAAGCCAAACAATACAGTATTACCGGTTAACGTTTATCCTAACCCGGCTACCGACCATATAACAGTAGAGAACCTGGATGGCGGCGAAATATCCATACTCAATATCAATGGCTCTGTTGTAATGAAACAGAATGTAACCGGCAATAAAACAACCATAGAGGTAAGCAGCTTGCCAGATGGTGTTTATATCTTAAAGACGGTGAATGATGCCAATACAACCACAACTAAATTTACAAAGTATTGATTTTAAATTAGTTGCCATGCCTAATTTTATATTTTGATTAAGAAAAAAACCGCCTTCGCACCGTTGCGAAGGCGGTTTTGCTTTACTTCCTATACAAAAATATCCGCTCCTGATAATTGTTAAAATCGACTGGTGTGCCGAAAAAAGTTCAACTTTTTAAACCTTATATCTTATCTTTGGCATCCGACCTATCCGGAGCTTATTTATTAATTTTTTAAAATGTTTTTGCAATGTCAATATTAAATCTCCACCCACAGTTATTAATGGGTATGCCTAATGCAGGTGAACTGGTCATTACGTTATTGATCATAGTTGTGTTGTTTGGTGGCAAAAAGATACCAGAACTGGCTAAGGGTTTAGGTAAGGGTATTCGTGAATTTAATGATGCAAAAGACGGAATTAAGAACGAGATCGAGACTGGAATGAAAGACAAAGAGAAGATTCAAGCCCCCAACAGCACCCCATCAGGCAACGCCTGATCCCGAATCAAGACCCTGATTTAGCTGGTTAATTCTCTTTAGCTGGTTAGTTTATTTTCATTTTTTATTGTACTCCACTTTCCCGCCGAGGGCATTTGTCATACAGTAGAATAAACTATACTACATGCAGTATAAAAATATTCTGTTCAACTTTATTTTCACCTTTTGCGCCGCACAACTGCATGCGCAGGATACGATCATTACAGCCTCTGGACGCATGATCATACACCCTGCCAGCAGGATCATAGTGGCGGACATGCCGGCTGAAACCCCAAAACCAACGGCCTTAAAGGATTATACAACGGCACGGAAATCACTTCCGCCCGCAACGAAAAACCTGCCTGCCGATACGAAAATCACCGAGAGTAAGGTCAAAGAAGTTAAAACGGCAGAAAACAACAAACCAACAGAGACCAAAAAAATTACAGAACACAGGCTGATCGCAAGTAACACGCCAGATAAAAAAGCAGGATACAACCATGTGCCGCTGGCTGGTGAAAAAGCATATTTCGGAGATAAGAACGAATATGTAAATGACTTTGTGCGCAAATACCTGGAGCTGCATAATAAGACCCTGGGCAATGTCCAGAGCAGCGGCGACCATTCTTTCTCAGTTATCGATGATGTGCTGGAGAAGAAGAACATGCCCAAGGAGCTTAAGTACCTCGCAGTCATTGAATCGGCCCTGAATCATAATGCTGTATCACGGGCTGGCGCCGTAGGGCCATGGCAGCTCATGGAAACCACTGCACGTGGACTTGGTTTAAAAGTATCCCGTCACAGCGATGATCGCCGCGACCTGTACAAGTCCACCACAGCTGCTACCAAGTACCTGGAATTGCTTTATAGCCAACTGAACGACTGGTTGCTGGTAATAGCCGCATACAATAGCGGCCCGGTGCCCGTGCAGCGCGCCATAGAGCGCACTGGCAGCCATAACTTCTGGGATATAAAAGAATACCTGCCCCGCGAAACACAGGGCCATGTGCTTGCTTTTATTGCTACCGCAAGCATCTTTGAGAACCTGAACAAATTCATAAACCTGGGCAGCATACCAGTGGATTTTAAGTTTGGTAATGATGAAGAACCTGCGGCGCTGAATGACGCCAGTGGCAAGCCGCTGCCCATTGCGACCGCACCCATTCCTAATGCAGTTGCGGCAACTACACCCGCTGCGGCCTCAGCGCCGGGAATAACCGTAGTGAAAAAACAACAATTCACCGACGACGAGCTGAAAAATATGGCCATTGTGCGCATCACCAAGCCAATACATCTTGAGTATATGGCAGAGCAACTGGGCATGGACAAAAAGCAGCTCACCCGGTGGAACCAGGACTACGAATTGTTCACCTACAATACCTACCCCACCCCCTTCTACTATCTGCGCATTCCTAAAGAAAAGCTGGACCAGTTTCTGCAAAAGAAAGAGGCCCTGACCAAGAAATCTGCTGAGATATTTGCCGGGCAAAAATAGAAAGCACATTTCAATCTTAATTATTAAAGCGCCGTAAGTTGGCGCTTTTTTTGTATTTTTACATTGTCATAATATTGATATGCTAAGACAAATTGTAACACCTACTGAAAGGCAATTTACACTGCAATTACCCGGCGAGATGCTTGGCAAAACTGTGGAAATAATTGCATTTGAGCTTAATGATCCGCATAACAAACCTTATAGCGAGAATGAGAAGGCACTTCGGCTCAAAAAAATTCAGGATATTACTAAAAATTCGCTTGTTGACTTGAGCGATTTTAAGTTTAACAGGAACGAAGCAAATAATTATGATGATTGATTCCATTGCGGTTGATACCAATATCTTGATTTATTTACATGATAAGTCGAATAAAAGTAAAAAGGGCAATTGCAGAGAACATTTTAGTCAATGACCCTAAAGTTTCTTCGCAGGTAATATCTGAATATATAAATGTTACCAGGAGGCTACTTGATCTCTCTAAAGCCGATATTTTAATTCAGTGTGCAGAATTGCTTGACAAATGCGAGATAATCCCTGTCTCCCAAAGTATCTTGTTACTGGCTGCAAGTCTTTCACGAAAATATGATTTTCAGATATTTGACTCGATTATAGTTGCCGCTGCAATGGAGTCCGATAGCTCAATTCTATATTCAGAAGATATGCAGCATGGGCTTACAATAAATAAAATAACTATTATTAATCCTTTTGTATAACGCACGCTTGCAAAAACGGATTAAGTTTGGGGGTAAATATTAATCCTTGAACGCGCAGTATTTTATTTTTTATTTTTAATTTTATTTTTTACCTTTGCATTCCTTAAAAAAAGAATTGAATGGCAAACCATAAAGCAACCAAAAAAGATGTCCGCCAGAGTGAGAAGCGCCGCGAGCGTAACCGTTACTACGGCAAAACCACCCGTAACGCTATCCGCACGCTGCTGGCTACAACTAACAAGTCAGAAGCAGAAGCAGGCCTCAGCAAAGTAGTATCTATGATAGATAAGCTGGCTAAGCGCAACATTATCCACAAGAACAAGGCTGGTAACGTTAAATCCGGCATAGTGAAGAGAGTTAATGCTTTAGCATAATTCATTTTTCCCCTTATTATACAAAGCCCTCCGGTCTTCCCGGAGGGCTTTTTGTTTCCCCTCTTTTGTTAAAGAAAATCTAAAGTGACAATATCGTTTTGCACTTACGAAATAATTCGTACGTTTGTGTACGAAATAATTCGTAGAAAGAACATGAACATAAAACCAACAGACAGCGAACTGGAAATACTGAACATACTCTGGACAAAAGGGCCAAGTACGGTACGCGAGATACACGAGGTACTGGAGCAGAACAAAGATGCGGGCTACACCACCACCCTGAAGCTGATGCAGATAATGCTGGACAAAGGACTTCTGAAAAGAGACGCAAGCAACAAAAGCCATGTATATACCGCCAATATATCGCAAGGAAAAACACAGGGCCAAATGGTGCAACGGCTGATAGACAGTGCATTCAACGGCTCGGCATCTCAACTGGTGATGCAGGCACTGGGCAACTACAAACCGAATGCCGAAGAGCTGAGCGAGATTAAGAAATACCTGGATGAAATGGAAGACACAAATTCTAAAGAGAAAAACTCAAAAAACAAATAAGAAAATCCATCCCGATAGCTGTCGGGACCAAAAAATGAGCTGCCAAATGTAATTGAAGCAATAATCACCAAAAGCAATACAATGAACGCCATCTCAATAACAACATCACTGCTCACCCATTCACTGGCATGGGCGCTGCTTTATTCTCTTTGGCAGGGAGCGGTCATTTATTGCATTTTGTATATTTTGCTAAAAGCGTTGCCAAATATCGGTGCGCGCGTAAAACATTATTTATCATTTAGTGCATTTATGGCACTGTTTGTCTGGTTTTTGCAAACCCTGGTAACGCAATATTCAAACCTGGGTGCTCTATTAATTTACACTGCCCGTGCGAACACATCTAACAGCAGTCCAGGTACAACTTACTATCTACGCATTCATGTGCTACCTGCACAGGCACCCATTGTCCGCGAAATACAGCCGCAGATAGAAAGCTATATTCCCTACCTGATCCTTGCATACGCGGTGGGCCTTTGTTTTATGTTGTGCAGGTTCATCATTGATCTGTTAGCGTTAAGAGCATTAAAAACAAAAGGGGTTACCATACCTGAGGTAAAGTGGAACGACCTTTTGGCCCGGCTGCAAAAGCAGTTTACTATCACCCGGCCGGTAAGATTATTGTTGTCGGCACGTGTTACCATACCTATGATGCTGGGTGCGGTAAGGCCTGTGATCCTGCTGCCAATAGCAACCATAAATCACCTGAGCGTGGAACAGGTAGAGGCCATCCTGCTGCATGAGCTGGCGCATATAAAGCGCCACGACTACCTATTAAATGCTATTCAGACTATCATCGAAGCGATACTGTTCTTTAATCCCTTTGTGTGGCTTATCTCGCGCGTCATACGCAGGGAAAGGGAGCATTGCTGTGACGACCTTGTAGTGGCCAATACAGCAAGCCCCCTGCCTTATGCAAAGGCGCTGGCAATGCTCGAAAATGCACGGCAGGGTGCAAATAACGTTGCACTGGCCGCGACCGGGCATAAGCAACAATTACTGGCCCGGATAAAAAGGATCATGGAAACCAAAAAAAGTAAGCTGAATTACACACAGCTCACCATAGTTATCGTCGCCTTACTGGCAATAACAGTAACCGTGGCGATGTTTACCTCCACGCGATCCTTCGCTCAGAAAGCGAAAAAAAGCAATAGCAATGATACTGCCGTGAGTAAATCCGCTGTCAACGACCCAGGGCCAGGCTCACAGCCGCAACCCGCATCTGCAAAGCAAGCCAAAGGCAATAAAGACACTAAAGCAGCGGAGGTTTATAATTACCAGACGGATTCATTCTGGACTGCAAAGGTGAAGGTAGTGACTGACGAATGGAGAAAGAGTGAATTTTACCCACCCGATACTATTGCCAATAACCATTCCTGGAACCAGGATAAAGAACTGAAGTATGCTGACAACGAATTACATGGAACCGAATGGGAAAAATTAAAACAACAATACAATACTGCCATTAATGATTACATGAAAAGCCTAACGGAAGGCCATAAACGGGAGAACGGGATTTACAAACTTCCGAAAATTAATGCTGCAACTGAACGGGAAATGAAGGAAACGTTAATCGAATTCGAGAACGCTCCGGACGAGATCAAAAACAACAGCCACGTAAAAAACCTTTATTCAAACATTTTATTTGATGGTAGCGGCATTGCGTTTTCCAATCTTGAGGACAGCATACTGGAAGATATGCAAAGGGATAAATTGATTGGTATAAGTAGGAGCAAAAAGACGTACGTAATAAAAAAAGAAAATGGCGCACTATATATTAATGATGTGAAGCAACAAGAAACCGCTTATACAAAATATGGCAACTATGTTGGCGATAGAATATTAACGATATATATAACCAAGCACGGCTGGCAAATTAATTTCGACAACAAAACTTATGATCAAACCCAATAACCGAGGCATTTAACTCCAACATAAATTCCCAATTTATGAACACATTATCCAACATAACATCGCTGCTCACCCACTCGCTGGCATGGGCGCTGCTATACTCCCTTTGGCAGGGTGCGCTTATATACGGGTCGCTGTACCTGCCGCTGAAGGCATTGCCAAATGCCGGCGCAAGGGCTAAGTACTACCTCTCTTTTGGGGCGCTCACCGCGACATGTTTGTGGTTTGCCGATACCTGGAGCGCCCAATATCAAAAACTAAAGGGGGTTACTGTATTCATTACACAGTCCGCGCCTGATGGCGGTTTAGCTAAAACATTTACCATAAATACTGCAGCCGCAATACCTGTACATGACACAACGATACACCACCTCCTGCCACGTATGGAGCAATACTTCCCGCTGATATTGATGCTGTATGCGGCAGGGCTGGCGTTTATGCTGTGCCGGTTTGCAATAAATATATTACAGTTGCACGCCCTAAAAACCACCGGCATAATAGTGCCTGGTGAAGAATGGCAAAGGCTGTTGCAATGCTGGCAAAACAAATTTGAGATCGCAAGGCCGGTGAAGCTTTATTTTTCAAAACGCATTAATACACCTATGATGCTGGGGGCTTTGAAACCCATCATATTGTTGCCTTTGGCCGCAATGAACCACCTGTCCACGGACCAGGTGGAGGCCATACTAATGCACGAACTGGCACACATAAAACGCCACGATTACCTGCTGAACATCTTCCAGACCATTGCCGAGACTATACTGTTCTTCAACCCTTTTGTATGGCTTATATCCGGCATCATCCGCATGGAGCGGGAACACTGCTGCGATGATATGGTAGTGTCCTGCACTGCCAGCCCACTACCATATGCGCGGGCGCTGGCTATATTAGAGAGCAACCGTATGGCCAGCAACAACGAACTCGTACTGGCAGCCACAGGCCAGAAAAACCAATTGCTTCAACGCATAAAAAGAATAATGGAAATGAAAAAGAACAACATCAACTACGGCCAGCTCACTATAATAGTAGTAGCTATTCTTGCTATCACCTTTTCGATAGCCCTGTTTACGTTCACTCCATCCTTCGCACAAAAAGCAAAGGGTGATGCAGGAGATACCACAACAAAGACTAAAAGTGTGTACAAATTCAAGTCCGTTACGATAGACAGCAACGGCAAAAAAACTGAAGTGGTAAAAGAATCTGATAAACCGATAAAGGATATGAGCGAGGAGGGTGATAATGTAGATGTTTCAATCACAGATGATAGCAGCAAGAACATGGTAAAAACCTATCGCACATTTACGAAAGTTCGCACAGGCGGTGATGATTCAGGCGGGAAAAGTAACAGTATCTCAAACTATTCCTACTCGTATTCCTATTCAAAAGATGACAGTAGTAATATTGATGAGGTAATGAATAAAGTATTTAACCCTGTACGGCACGCCTCAGCTGCAATTGTTTACAACGAGGTAGAGAGCGAACTGGAGAAAATAAATGATGTGGACTGGTACGAAGTAAGTGCGGAAATAAAAAATGGGTTGGCCGAAGTAGAAAAAGCACTGAAGGACGAGCGGTTCGACAGTGAAAAATTTAATGGTTTGAAAAAAATACTGGAAATGAACAAAAAGGAATTGGAACTTGATAAAGAAGAAATGATAAAAAGCATGCAAATGCAAGCCGAGGTACGGGCAAAAGCCGGTAATGCAAATGCGACAGCGAAGGCTGGGGATGATGAAGGCAGTACCGACTACGAAGCAATGCTCACCAAAATGGAACAGGACAAACTCATAGACCGTTCACAAAGTTATAAAGTCTCGAAAGAGAATGGCACACTTTATATAAATGGGGAAAAACAACCCGCAACTGTTTACAACAAATACAGCCAATACCTGCAGGATAAATCCATAAACATAAAAGGCCATAAGGGCAGCCTGAGCATATCGGCAGACTATTGAAATTTGCTTGATAAGCCTATCACTAAATCGTTTGCGGTGCAGAAGGTTTTTTTTATTGATGCAAGGTTCAATGTATGACCAGCGATCTATGTATTTGTATTAACTTCATGATGTTTTCCACGCTATGGAGGTTGATAAAAATGAACAAAGCATACTGGAGCACGCCATCGAAGAATGGCAGCAGACTGGCAAGCTAACACCAGAGCAGGCTGCCAGCCTCAAGGACACGCTGGAGCCGAAGCATGGAGACCGGCAACAAATAGCCCAGTACTTCTTCTTTATCGCACTGTTCTGCACTTTGCTTGCATTCGGCGCTATCTTTCTCAATGAAAAACTGCTCGAAAAAATAAAACTCTACTTCTCATGGAATGACTTGGCCATTGCGGCTATCACTGCTGTTTTATCTGTTTTGTGGTTTTGGTATGTTGGCAAAAAGCGGGCCCGGCTCAGTCCGGTTACTTACGAAATTTACATGGTGCTCGGCGGCTTGTCCGTGCTTACATCATTGATCTATTGCTGCAAGCAGGCGGGCACTACCACAACCTATACTACATTCCTGTTGCTTTCATTCCTCATACTTGGCATATTGAGCACGGTGCTTCGCTCAAAGGCATTGTGGATAGGCGCTATTACCGCATTTATCGGCTGGTTTGGAGAGTTTAGTATCTATCGCAGCACAGACAACCTGTTTATGGGAATGAACTACCCCATGCGATATACGGCACTGGGCCTCATAATACTGGCATTTGCGTTTTTGCAAGGGCCAGTGAAGCCCTTAGCATTTACCTGGCGCATAACCTACGTAACCGGCCTTATATTAGCGTTCTGCGGTCTTTGGGGCATATCCATCTTCGGCAACTACAATACGCTTGTAGGCTGGCAGCAGGTAAGACAGATACATGTGCTGGCTTACTCGGTGGTCTTTGCAGCCGCATCAGTTATCAGTTTCCTGCTGGGCATAAAATATAAAGACGAGGCAGCACGCGATTTCGGTGTGCTGTTCCTGCTCATTAATCTATATACACGCTACTTCGAGTATTTCTGGGATTCTATGAACAAAGGCATCTTCTTCCTGGTACTTGCCATTACCTTTGGCCTTGTAGGCCGCTGGCTTGAAAGAAACAATCGCAAACGGAGAAAAACCAGCATTTCTAACCAGCCATAGTTTATTTTTGCCCCTTTTAACTTTTCAACCTTTCAACTTGTCATGGCGCGTTATGTATTGGAAGTAATGTACGATGGCACCTGCTTCCACGGTTCGCAGATACAGGGAGATACCCCTACTGTGCAGCTGGAGCTGAATAAAGCCCTTAGCACCTTATTCCGCACGCCCATACAAACGGTTGGCGCCAGCCGCACCGATGAAGGCGTACATGCGCTTTGCAATTATTACCACTTCGATTGGGCCGATGAACTGAACATGGACCTGAAATACAAATGCAATGCCATCTTGCCGGCGGGAGTAGCCATCAATAAACTGTTCGCAGCAACAAACCCTGAGTTCAACAGCCGGTTCGATGCCATACGCCGGCAATACCGGTACCGCATCTATGCTAAGAAAGACCCCTTCCTGCACAAGAGGGCACTCTTTTACCCATTCACACTTAGCCGTGAATCGCTGAACAAGACCGCAGAAATTATAAAAGAGTACGAACAGTTTGAGTCATTCTCCAAACGCAATGCACAATCTAAAACATTCAACTGTACGATACATCAATCATACTGGGAGCAGAAAGGCGAGGAACTGCATTATGTAGTCGAGGCGAACCGATTCTTACGCGGCATGGTGCGCGGGCTGGTAGGTACTCAACTCCATTTTGCGCGGGGTAAAGATCCGCTGGAGGGTTTCAGAAAAATAATAGAAGCACACGATTGCACCAAGGCTTTTTTTAATGTAGCCGGGCATGGACTTTATCTGGAGCGTATTGTATATCCGGAAGGGATGTTGGTGGAGATATAAAGCCTTTAATAGTACTGAATCAACACTTCCGCGGGAATAGATAACTGGTCATGAAGTTTACGTATCATAGGCAAACTCAATTTTCTTTTGCCCGATAATATTTCTGATTTCCTGCTCCTGAACCCAAGAATATCACCCAACGCAGACTCAGACATACCCATCTGTTCAATCCGGAATTTTATCGCTTCTATAGGATTGGGTTTTGGTATCGGATAATGCACCTTTTCGTATTCATGAACCAACATAGCAAGTATTTCCAGTTCGTCTGCTTGTTTTGAATCTTCTTTCAATTCTTTTTGCATCAGGGTATAAATACGAGCCAATGCTTCTTCATGTTGTTCCTTATTTTTTATTGGCCTTAGCATAGCTTATTGTTTTTGCGTTAATCAAATCGTATTGTTTATGTGTGCCAAACCACACAATAAAAACCATCTTAAACCGATATTCAATGTCAACAATCAACCTGTATTTATTGCCGTGAATATTAAACACTACACGTTTATCATTCAATATTGAAGCGCTCCCAAATAGTTTTTTTAATTCATTATGGTTATTCCACTGACCATCTTCCATCTCTTCAGACCACGCCCATAGTTGTTGTTCTGCATCGGGATATTTCACCCAATACTCTTTCAACGTATTGCTTGCGATAATCCTCATTCCTGCCAAAAATACAAAAAATGTTACCAATACGGTAACATTTTTTGAATGTTATTGTATGAAAATTAATTTTTCACTACCACCTACCAGTCGCCGCTGGCGCCACCGCCGCCAAAATCACCACCGCCGAAGCCGCCAAAACCACCACCTCCGCTGTCACCACCGCTATCGCCGCCGCCACCAAATCCACCACCACGGCCGCCGCCCAGCAAACTACCCAGGAACATACCAGTAGCAAAATTGCCCAAACCGCCACCACTCATATAGTTACCGCCGCCACCACCGCCGCGGCCAAACATCTTTATGATAAAGAAGACAACAATGACGAGAATGATGATTGCCGTGACCGGCACATGCTGCGCCCCTTTATGATGCTTTGGGTCGGCCTTATACTCACCCTTCGTGGCAGCTATTATTGCTTTGGCTGCCTTAGAAAATCCTTCGTAATAATTCTTATCATCCCGAAACGCAGGCACCATTTCATTCCTGATGATCTCACCGCACTGCAGGTCGGTGAGCGCACCCTCCAGGCCCTTGCCTGTAGAGATGTTTATCTTGTGGTCTTTAAGGGAGGCGATCACTACTACCCCATTATTCTTACCGCTCCTGCCCACACCCCATGCCTTACCCAGCTTCACGGCATAGTCCTCAACATCATTATCACCCAGGCTGTCTATCGTTACTATTATTATTTCATTGGAAGCTTCATTGCTGAAATCCACCAGCTCGCGCTCCAGCTGGTCCTGCTCACCGGCGGTCATCATATGCGCCATGTCATTTACCAGCCTTGGCGGGTTTGGCTTAGGCGGAATAACCTGGGCAAACGCACATAATCCTGTAAACAGGAACAATAATGATAAACCAATAACACGGCTCCGGAAACTCCTATTTCTGATCATCATTTTCCAAAAACTATTTCGTCAGGCAATTCATTTTTCTTTATCGCAGGATCGTATGGAAAATGTGCAGCTAATGCAGTACCCAGCTCATGGATACAGTTGCACAAGCCTTCTGTCACATTGTTCTTTCTAAGGTGGCCTGTCAGTTTTGCAGCAGCTCCCTTCCAGAATTCTGCACCTCCGGCTTTCTCATAAATAGCAATATCTCCGAACAGGGCAAACTGCCTGTCGGAGATAGCTACGTATACTATTATTGCGTTTCTTGCCTGTGTCTTTTCCATTTCCAGGTTAGCGAAGATCTCCTGTGCGCGGTGCATGGCATCCATATAAGAGCAATGATGCTCTATGAACACGCGCACCTCGCCGCTCGTTTTGCTTTCAGCTTCCTTAATGCTGGCAACGATCTGCTGCTGCGCATCTTTATCAAGGATCGGCCGTTTCGGGAACAATGAAAACATGGTGAAAATTCAAAAGTTAAAAAGCAAAAGTCGAAAACCAACTGACACAACAATTCTTTAGAATTTCCCGTCACCGATTTTCGGTGCTTTCTGGGCATCAGCATCAGCTTGGAATGATGGCTTTTCCTTAAAGTGGAACATACCAGCAAAAATCACAGCAGGAAAGTTTGATACCCGGATATTGTAATCCTTTACCGAAGCGTTAAACGCATCGCGCGATACCTTTATCCTGTTTTCTGTGCCTTCCAGCTGCACCTGCAGATCGCGAAAGTTCTCCGTGGCCTTCAATTGCGGGTACTGCTCAGAAACGACCATCAAACGGCCCAGCGCCTGACTAAGCTGCCCTTGCGATGCCTGAAACTGCTGTAATTTTTCAGGGGTCAGGTCTTTGGGGTCTATCTTTATCTGCGTTGCAGAAGCCCTTGCCTGGATAACATCGGTAAGTGTCTTGGTCTCAAAATTTGCAGCTGCTTTTACTGTTGATACCAGATTCGGAATAAGATCAGACCGGCGCTGGTAGCTGCTCTGCACATCAGCCCATTTCTGGTCCACATCCTTGCTTGCGCTGTTCATACCGTTGTAATTGCTTACACCGCAGCCGCCAAGCATTAATACTAATAATACAATTACGCCTAAAGCGATAAGTGCTCCTTTCATAAGAATTTTAATTTTCACCAAAAGTAAGCTATGAAAGCTGAATATTATATTAATCATCGGCAGGTGGTAAGAAATTGTCGGTGGCTGTCGGTTTTTATGGCTTGGGAATCAGGTTATTATCGGCGGGTAGTATAAACTCTTAGCTGATTGGTCCATTATTAAGGAGGATGGCATTGCCGTTATTGCCGATTTTGAAATGTACAACTCGCTGCTCGTGCATAGGCTAAATATCCCTGCAGAAAGATCATTGATACTTTCCGGACATTGAATGAGTGCAGACGATAAATAGCGCCTGGGCCAGATTATATTGACATAATTCGTTTTGAATATTACATTTGCACATTCGCATTAATCTGCTGATTTTCAATCGCTAAACAAATCATATGACCAAAAGCCGTATCCGGGCATTTTGCGCCGCTGTTTTTATTTTTTGCATATCTGCCTCTACTCATTCGCTCGCTGATAAGTTTTTTGAAGACAATGATGCTTTCTTTTTGAAATACCTGAAACAGCAAAAATTTGAGATCGACAGTTCCGCCTCCGCAGTGGTGCTATACGAATACAATTCTTATGACCTGCACTCTTCCGAAAACTATATGAGACATGAGGTAAGGCGTATAATAAAGATCATAAAGAAAAGCGGTACAGGCTATGCCGACATAAATATCCCTCTGCGCATTTCCAGGTTCACTTTCTTTCATGTAAATAAAGTACATGGCACTACTTACAATCTCGAAGATGGCAAACTTGTAACACAGGAAATTGACGGGGACAATATCTCATTAGAAAAATCAAATCTTATCAAGGAGAAAAAAATAAGCATGCCTGTTGTGCGTGAAGGCTCTATCATTGATTATAGCTTTGAAACAGAGGAGCCGAATTACCCGATCAATATTGCTGGTTGGGAAATACAGGAAGATATACCCAAACTGTACAGCAGAACAGAAATATATATTAGCAACCGCGTGCTATTTAAGACCGACAATATTATTTCACGTTTTAAAGAGCTGGACAATAGCAAAAAGAGTACAATTGACAGCTTGCTTCCTGACTCATACTTCTATAAAGAAGTGATCGGAGAAGACTTGTTAAAACAATACTGGGTCAGGAAAAATATTCCTGCATTTAGTGATGAGCCGTACTTGTCAAACGAAAACGACTGTCGCGAACACATGAATATTCGGCTTACGGGCGTTCACACTTTGGGCGATCAAGGTATTATGGATACCTGGAACAAAATAAATGAGGCTCTGGTAGAAAGCTACTACTTTTACAGGTCATTTCCCGAGTCAAACGCCTCTGTCAAACAAAAGGCAAAAGACCTGGCAGGAGAAGATACAAGCGAATTAACCATCGCAAAAAAGATCTACAGATTCGTGAGGGATTCAATTGCCCCAACGGATTACGAATCGATCTTTACTTATAAAGATATACCCTCTGTACTTGAAGAAAAGAACGGCAGCCCGGCCGAGATAAACTTTTTGTTGATCGGGCTATTGCGTCACGCAGGGCTCTCGTGCAGCCCCTTGATTCTTGCCACAAAAGATAAACCCCGCCCCAACCCTCTCGAACCGGATCTTGGAAGGTATGACTACACCATCTGCCAGCTCCGCATCAACGGGGAAAAATACTACCTCGATGCTTCCGAAAAATACAATCCGTTTGGAAGGATACCGCCCTATTGCCTTAACGGCTACGCACGCGTTATCGACAAAAATAAAAAGGATACCTGCGGAATAGTCTTAAAGCCCGAAATGTCAAAGGAAAAAGCCCTGTATTCGGTTACCACAACCAATAATGCACTTAATGATTATACGCTCAATTATAAATTCTATTTTAGCGATGCCATATCCATTGACAAACGCACCGACTGGAATAAGGATACCACAGAAATAAAAAAGTACATCCTCTCGCTTATAAAAGACCTCCCTTTAGATGCAAAGCTCAGGCAGCACAAAGTGCTGAACCTTAATGATCCTGAAAAGCAGCTTACACTCGATTTTACAGTATCCCTTACCTGGCCCGATGCCGGCCCTGTATATCTGAACCCCTATGCCGTAAAGCTGTTTGAAAGCGATCCTTTCAAAAACCCAAAACGAAAATACCCCGTAGAGCTGCCCGCAACAGAAAACCTTACCTACTCCATCAACCTGAAATTGCCCGATGGATATACAGTTGATGAAGTGCCGAAATCAGCGGTTATACAGATCGATGAGAATAACCAATATAAAAACCTGGTCGCTTATGATAAAGAAGCGAATACACTCAGCATTCAATCCCGGCTCCAGACGCAGCGTGTGTTTTTTCCTGTTTCAGAATACGACATGCCGAGAACGTTTTTCCAGAAAATGGGAGATGAGCAGCAGCATACTGTTGTGATAAAAAAACAAAACTGACCTCAGCCCGTCATGCGCTTTTATACAAAAACCATATTCTTCTTACTGTTCATGTCGGTGGTCCATGCTTCCGCCGAAAATTATTTTAAGGATAAGCCCGGTTTCATAGAGCAAAACCTGAAAATAGCCCAATACGATATTGATACGTCCGCAGTTGCTGTTGTTCTTTATGAAAAATATGATTACGATCTTACCGGAACGACTAATGTCATTGAATGCAAAGTGAGGAAAGTGATCAGGATACTTAAGAAAGGCGGCGTTCAACATGGGAATGTAGACCTGCCGCTATATTACTCACACAGCCATTCGGCCAAAATAAAAAAGATCTCAGGTACAACTTACAACCTTGAAGGCGGAAAAGTTACAGAACAGCCGCTGGATGCTGAAAATATCTTCAAAGGATCTTATGAGCATCTGAAAGAAAAGAAATTCAGTATGCCTGCCGTTCGTGAGGGCTCCATAATAGATTATAGCTACGTGATCGAGGAAGAGTTTTCCCGCAACTTTTGTAATTGGGAGATACAAGAGAATATTCCCAAATTACATAGTGAGATCGAACTGTTAGCGCCATATACCATTGAAATTGTGATGCTCAGCCAGTACGCCCCGGTGTTCACAAAAACAGAAGCAGAGAACGAAGACACCATCTCATCCGATGCGGTTTCCAAAGCAGAGCTGATAAGAAATATTATTACAGGCAAACGCCTGATCAGAAAAAACATTCCGGCGATTACTAATGAACCGTTTGTAGCCAACATTAATAATTACAGGGAGCGGATACAATTCTTCATAAAAGGTTTTATTTCGTCCGGCGGCTTAACTGAGCGGTATGATACATGGGATAAAATAAATGACTTCCTGCTCAAGTCACCCAAATTCGGCAAAGCCATTTTGGGCCGGCAGCCACTGGTCAGTGCAAAAACCGCGCAGCTCACAAATGGTGAAAACGATGAGCTGGAAAAGGCGAAAAAAATATACCAGTACGTTCGCGACTCTGTGACCGCGCACGGCCAAAACCACCTCCTTATAGAAAATGGCCCTGGCGATGTACTGCAAAACAAGACAGGAACCTCTTCAGAAATAAATATGCTGCTTGTCTGCATGCTCCGGTCTGCGGATATTGACTGTAGCCCGGTTATCCTCAGCACTAAAGAAAACGGGCAGGCAACCGATGTCTTTCCGGATATTGATCGTTTTAACTATACCGTCTGTGAAGCGCGCATCGATGGCCACAAATATTACCTCGATGCCTCTGGAAAATTTGCACCGTTTGGCTTGCTGCCGGAGAATTGCTACAACGGTTATGCCCGGATAGTAGATAAAGAAAGTGCAGAAATAGCGTTTAGCCCCGATGCTGCGAAAGAGCGGTTTGGACTCACCATTACGACTACCGACAATTCAATTGATAATTATGTTCTTTCCGCAACCTGTTCTTTCGGGCCATTTTCGGCTATGCGGTACAGGCAAATATGGAATAACGACAGCGATGAAATAAAAAAGTATTGCACAGCCCTGGTAAAGCAGCTTCCATTTCACGCGCACCTGGCAAACTATTCCGTGCAAAACCTTACCGATCCCGGCCTCCAGCTATTATTGAGTATCAATGTTACCGTAGACTGGCCTAAAGACGTGACCACGCTATACTTCGCACCATACTACAGCTATTTCGAAACGAATCCATTTAAAAATGAGGTGCGCAAATACAATGTTGAATTGCCATACGCCTACTATGTCACGTACAGTTGCAGGCTGAAATTGCCGGCGGGCTACGATGCCGAAGATATAATGCCGCCACTTACATTAAATTTTGACAACAACGCCCAGTGCATCGACAAGGCGAATTATGACCCGGTAACCAATACTCTTTTTGTAAGTTCCACGGTGCACATGTTCAAGGCTGTTTTTACGAAAGAAGAATATCCCGGATTAAAAGAATTTTTCGATAAAATGTTTGTGGACCAGCAAAAAAACCTGGTAATAAAAAAACTGTAACTATGAATACTGCACTGAGGATATTGCTTGTTTTTTCCCTTTGTCATTCCCTGGCTTTTGCACAAGACGGCCCCGATTATGCCACTAAGAATATACCCGCCGCTTTGCTGGCTCATGCCAATACGGTGATGAGGGCTTACGAAACCCATATAGATATAGTTTCGCCCCAGGAGGTGTATGTAAAAGAGCATTACGTGCTTAATGCTCAACGAAAATGGCAGCGATGAGGCCAGCCATGCAGAATACTTCTCCTCGCTGAATAAAATAGAAAGCATCAGCGGTTGCCTGTACGATGCAAACGGAGATAAAATAAAAAAAATAAAGCAATCCGATTTCATTGAGCTGCCTGCGTCTATGCATGCCGGTGAATTCAGCGATGCAAAATTCAAAGCCTATCATGTTAATTATGGACAGTACCCCTATACCGTTGAATACACGATAGAAACAAAACAAAAACATAGCTTTCACTTTCCCCATTGGGCGCCGCAGGTAAATAAACAATGTGCAGTGGAGTCTGCCTCCCTGCTGGTAACGGTACAGGGCGATGTAAACCTGAAGTATAAAGGATACAACATAAACAGCGAGCCAGTTATCTCGCAAGAGACCGAAAAAAGATATAAGTGGGCTATAAAAGATGTACCGGCGGAGAAAAAAGAACCAATGCGCTTTACTGGTACATACACTACCCCGGTCATTATCCTGGCAGTAAATAATTTTATGCTGGACAATTTCAAGGGAAGCACCGATTCATGGAAGGATTTCGGCGAGTTTATTTTCCAGCTCAATAAGGGGCGGGACCAGCTTCCGCAAGATGTAAAAACGAAGGTGCAGCAATTGGTTGCCGGCATCAATGATGATCACGAAAAGACAAAGGTATTATATGCCTACATGCAGCACATTATGCGCTATGTATCTGTAACCTATGGCATAGGCGGCTGGCAAACGCTTGATGCGGAATTTCTTTCCAAAAATCAGTATGGCGACTGCAAGGCGCTCAGTAATTATATGATGGCTATGCTGGCCGTGGCGGGGATACGCTCCTACCCGGTGCTGATAATGGCAGGCAATGAAAACCCGCATGTTCTCAGCACAGATTTTGTCTGCAGCCAGTTTAATCACTGCATATTATGCGTTCCCTCTGCTAAAGACACGACATGGCTCGAATGCACGAGCAACGACCTTCCGGCAAACTACCTGGGCGATTTCACCCAAGACCGGAATGCCCTGATGATCACCCCCGAAGGAGGTATACTGGTACATACACCCCGGTACGATACTACGGTAAACCTGGTTGTTCGCCACGCTTATATTGCCTGCAACAGCAACGGCAGTCTGGATATTAAGATGGCCAGTATCTATACCGGTGAGGGCGCATCCCATCTGTATGGTATGCTCAAATACGAAAATGACCACGACAAAGATGAATACCTTCACTCCAAATTCCACCTGGCAAGCTATACCCTCGACGACTACAAATACGAAAAAGTAGAGACCGCACCCGTTGTATGCCTGCGCGAGAACGCCACATTGACTGCCACTGGCTTGCTGACGAAGACAGGCAACAGAAGTTTCGTTACCCTGAATATAGCGCCCATTTCCATTCCCGGGCAGGAAGAAGAAGACCGGAAAGACCCTTTCCATATCCCCGAGTCCAATGCCGCCACCGATACTTTTGAAGTTACGCTGCCAAAGGAAACTGATGTGGAGTTCATTCCTCAGCCGGTAGCAGTGTACTATCCTTTTGGCAGTTACAATTTTTCCATTACAGCACATGACGGCAAGCTCACCGTTGTCTGCAGGTTCACCCTAAGCAGCGGTACTTACCCGGCAGAGCAGTTTGGAAATTATATAAAATTCGCTAACCTTATTGAAAACAACTCACATAAAAAAGTAGTTTTGAAAGCAAGATCATAAGCGGTAAGCCATCAATGTGCCAAAAGAGGTAAGAATATCCTTAGCACATATTGACTTATAATTTATTTTTACAGAATTGATATTTAGCACTTTTTATTTTATTTTGGACCAACTAAAATCCCACTTTTGCTTACAAGGCGTTTTATTTCCACCCTATTGCTCTCGCTTTGCTTTGTCATAAATTCCTCGTGCCAGGAGATCGATACTGGTTTTATAAAAGAAAACCTGGCGAAGATATCTTACCCGCTAGACACAGAAGCAAGCGCCATTGTGCTCCTTGAGAAATATACGGTTGAATATTCGCAAAAAAAGACTGTTCATAAAATAATAAAAATACTGCGGTCAGATGCGGCAGACCTTGCAAATGTAACAGTGCTTTATCCACTCCTCGGCAATACCATAAACCTAACCGGTACTACGTTCAATCTTGACGGCGATAAGCTCGTGGTAACTCCTTTGCAAAACGATGATAAGCATTATAAAAGCCTCGGTAACAATACCGGTGAACTTAGTTTTACTATGCCCGCAGTAAAAGAAGGTTCGGTTATAGAATATACTTATGTGGTTGTTACCGGCTTTAATTTTTCGCCGCCCGTTTGGCATATCCAGGAAAAATACCCAAAGATCATCAGCGAATACGAATTGATCTTTCCTAATCTGCTCGACTTCAAGTCCATTTCCCACGTTAATGAAAAAGTGGCATCTTTCCCTGGTGTGCAGGAGGCTATGAAAAGTACAAACACCTTTTGCAATATCGCAACCGGAAAAGAGACCCGGTCATCGCTTTGGTTAAGGAAAAATGTTGAGGCCATAAAGGAAGAGCCTTATGTGCTGAATATTAACAAGAACGTGGAACGAATGGAGATCAGGTTTACCGGCATGTCGGTGCAATCCGGCTACGGCAATTTCCAGAATAGCTGGGAAATGATAAATAATGAGTTTTGGCAGGCCGGATCTTTTAAACAACTGGAAAGCAAAAACAAGTTTTTCAATGAGGTGGTCGATTCTATTTCAGAAGCAGATACGTCAGAAGATGCTATGATCCGGTCCATTTATTGTTATGTGCGGTCCCATTTTGATTGTAAACCCGATTATGAGCTCTCTAGATCCGTAGATCTCCACGATATTTTCAAAAGTAAAAAAGGAAATATTTTCACGATCAACCTGCTGCTTACAGCAATGTTGATGCATGCGCACATCAGTGCCTCCCCTACCCTCATAAGCACTACCAGCAACTTACCATTGCTCAAAGATCTGCCCATTCTCGACCGGGCAAACTACATGTCTTGCACGGTCACTAAAAGGGATTCCAGTATTATCTGCCTCGATGCCTCAGACAAAAATAACGTGTACGGATTTTTACCTCCATACTGCTATAACGGGTTTGCCTGGGTATGTGGCCCAACGGGACGGGGCATTCAACTTACCACCGATATGCTGCTGGACAAAACAATTTCTGCCATGAGGATGTACGATTTTACAGACTCATCAGCGAAACTGGAATTAGTACAAAAACTGGGGCTGGTACAGTCAGAAAATTTGCGGAAAACCTGGGCTGAAGACGAAAAAAAAGCACAGGATTACCTCGATAAAAATATACAGGACCTCCCCGGCGATATCGCCGTCCTGACTAAAAAAATCAATAACATAGATAACCCGGACACCAACCTGGTCATAAAGCTTGTATGCAATTTCACCCTGGATAAAAAAGCAGATCATTACTTTCTCAGCGCCACGGCCTTCAATACTTTCAGGGACAACCCCTTCAAATCAACCGTCAGAATATTGCCAATAGAATTCTCTTACAAAACTGACTATAAATATTGCCTCACTGTCAATTTACCCCAAAACATGGAGCCAGACACAGTCCGGAAACCGATATTGGTAGACTATGAAGCCGGCGCAATGACCTATGGAAAGGTAATGAATTACACTCCCGATCTGCACATTTTCACACTAAACTCAACCTTAAGCATAAACGTAACCCAATTCTCAAACGAAAGCTACGGATCAATTCGGGATTTTTTTCAAAAAATGATCAAGGAAAACAATGAAATGCTCACTTTTAAACGGACAAAGAAAATATAGCATCCGGTTAGTCTTCCTGCTTTTTCTGTTCGCGGAACTCGTAGTTGCCGGAAACGCCGCTGGCAAAAAAAATGAAGATTTTGCAGCTGATAAGATACCAGCATCAATATTAACAAATGCCAACGCAGTCCTCCGCGAATACCATGAGGATATTCAAATTATTTCTATTAATGAAGTATATCTCACTGAGCGCTACGCTGTCACAATACTAAATGAAAAAGGCAATGATTACGCAGCCATTCTCGCAGGTTATGATAAACTGTCCAGCATTGAATACATATATGGCTGGCTGTATGACAAAGATGGCAAAGAGCTTGGCAAAATTGATCAAAAAGCCATTCGGGATGTAAGCTCATTCGGCACAAGTTTCTTCGATGACAATCGTTATAAGTCATTCGACCTGCACAACAAGACCTACCCTTTCACCTGCCTTTACGAAGTAAAGCGAAAATGTCTATACTCTTTCTCTCTGCCTGGCTGGATGCCGCAGAAAAATTATGATTGTGCTGTAGAGGCCGCCGACCTTGAAGTGGAATACCCAAAAGATTTCGGCCTGCGGTACCGCACTTTTCATGTTGGCACACAACCATCGGTTGTCAGAGACGGGGAAACCACAAAACTAACCCTTTCTATTGCTGATCTGCCTGCGAGTGATAAGCCTGACTACTTCACGCCCCATGAGAATTATGATTATCCCGCCCTCATACTGGCGGCTGATAAATTCGGCCTAATGGATCTGACCGGCGATATGTCCACATGGCAAAACATGGGCAAATTCGCTTACGACTTAAATGCAAACCGGGACAGCCTCCCTGATGAAACAAAAAAGATCGTACACCGGCTCACCGATACTTGCCACAGCCGATCGCTAAAAATAGAGCTGCTGTATGACTACCTGAAGAAAAACAGCCGGTACTTTAATATAAAGCTGGGAATAGGCGGCTGGCAAACGCTGGACGCAAGATTTGTTGCAGAAAAAGGATACGGCGATTGTAAAGCGCTGAGCAATTTTATGAAAGCGCTTCTTAAAGAAGCAGGCATCGTTTCTTACCAGGCCCTGGCATATGCCGGCGCCGGCGAAAACGGGAGTATGCAGCCCGACTTCCCTTATAATGCTTTTAACCACGTTATCCTTTGTGTGCCTCAGCAGAACGACACCACCTGGCTGGAGTGTACCAGCCGCGATCTCCCTACGGGCTATTTATCATCATTTACTGACAACCGGTATGTGCTCTTACTAACTCCCGGCGGAGGCTACCCGGTAAAAACACCTCATGTGAATACGGCTGATAACCTGCTTGTCCGCAAAGCGCAGATAACAGTAAATAGCGCAGATCAGCTGACCGGCAATATTACGTGTGCTTACGGTGGTATATTTTGGGAAGAAGAACACCTGAATGTGCTGGACCAGCCAAAATAAAAGATAGAAAATCACCTCAACAGCCGGTTTTCTATCCCTACATATGCCGTCTCCGGTTATAAGATAACATCAGGTTATACCCGTGTACCAGTCATTAATGAAGACATTGCACTTGCCGGCGCCAGCGGTAATACACACAGCGGTAACCGATGCTTTGTTATGCCGCACATACTCACGCTTGCTACACCACCGCCCCCGACATACGATCAGCGCAAAGAGCCATTTGAGATCACACAAAGCTACCACGTCCTGGACACCATTATCATAAAGCTACAAGAGAATTACGCTCCCGAAAGTTTGCCAAATGATATTGATCTGAACTATTCTTTCGCTGCTTACAGGTCTCAAACACACTATGAAAATAATACACTCACCACCATTACCAGCTACGAACAAAAAAAGGGCATCTACCCCGCCATGCAATTTGCCGACTATATAAAGCTCAATAAGGAAATGAAAAATACTATGCGCCAAAAGGCAGTTCTTAGCAGGAAAGATTAATTTTAAGCTTACTATGCTAAACGAATTGCAATTATTCAGTGGCAAAAATCCAGCCAACAACTTCTTCCTCATCGCCGGCCCATGCGTGGTAGAAAGCGAAGCAATGGTGATGCAAACAGCCGAAGAAATAGTTCGTATATGTGAACGCCTTGCAATACCGTTTATCTTCAAGGCATCCTACCGCAAGGCCAACCGCAGCCGTATAGATAGCTTCACCGGCATAGGTGATGAAGCCGCACTGAAGATACTGGC
>CAIRTW010000319.1 GCA_903881585.1 uncultured Bacteroidota bacterium
ACCAAATGTGGAAAAACCCACCTGACATTTAGTTTTTAAACAAAATAAGAGGGTGCCCTTTTGAGACACCCTCTTTTTTATTTCAAAGAGAAACTCAAAAAAAAACTCAGTTTTTTACTCACGTTTTTACTCATTACCTCGTCATATATACTGAGGCGTATAAAAAACGCTGAATTTATTAATTCATAAACCATTCTTAACTTTTAAAAAACAAAAAACTTATGAAACTTTTTACCCTTTCCATGCTGGCGATGTTCATTTCGTTCGCATCATTTGCCATCACCCCTATCAGCCCCTCATCAGGCGGCTTGTGTATTGGCTCCTATCTTAATCTGGCAGACAGTCTGGCGCCCGGTGGCACCTGGACAAGTAGTAATCCTGCAATAGCCTCTATTACGGGCGGCACATCCGGTTACCTTTATGGTGTATCGGCCGGAGTAGTAACAATAACCTATACTACTGGCAGCGGTGTTGCGTATGGTACCTATACTGTGGATCCAGCGCCTGCAAATATATCAGGCGGGCCAACCCTATTTTGTGTTGGCGGCGGTGGAACAATGATAGATGCAACAACAGGCGGTACCTGGAGCAGCAGTGATCCGGGTGTCGTAAGCATAGACCCGGCTACTGGTGTAACAACCGGACTTGCCGGTGGTTATGCTTATATCTATTATACTGTTGGCGCTTGCAGCACGCAGGTAATGGATACAGTAAATTCAACAACTACCCACCCTATCTCGGGGCTAATGACAGTATGCTTAGGCTCTGATATCAGCCTCACTGACAGCGTTGGGACAGGCGGCACGTGGAGCAGCAGCACTCCTTCTGTCGGCACTGTTAGCGCAACTGGTGTTGTTACCGGCCTTGCAGTTGGTACTACAACAATTTCACTAACATTTAGCGGCACATGCGGCTCTGCATCTTCTACCCAGATCGTAACCGTTACCACCGGCAGCGTAGGCCCTGTATCCGGACCTTCTACTATTACTGTTGGCAGCACCGGTTCATTTGGCGCTTCTCCAGCTGGTGGTACATGGACTATCAGTCCTTCTTCAGTAGCTACTATAGATGCATCTGGTAATGTGACTGGCGTTTCTACTGGTACTGCAACCATTACCTATACCGCTACAAGCTGTGGTGCTGTAATGACGGCAACTGCAACTGTTGCAATAACTGCACTTGACGGTATCTCTGGAAACGTTAACTTCGCAAGCCCATACTATGGCAATGTTAAGGTATGGCTGATCACTTACAACCCAACCACTTCTGACCTCGAAGCATATGATAGCATGACTAGCTATTGCAGCGGCACAAGCGTTTACTATCAGTTCACTGGTATTCCTACAGACTCTTTCAGGGTAAAAGCGGCTATACCTGATTCCGGAACCGCTACTACCGGCTATATCCCCACTTATCACAGCAGCGTTTACTACTGGCATGATGCCGATGTGATCGCACATATCAGCGGTTCATCAGACATACACGAAGATATTACCATGCTTACAGGCACTACGTCATCAGGACCTGGCTTTATATCCGGCAGCGTACTTACCGGCGCCAACAAAGGCACTTCGGGCAGCATACCTGTTGTAGGCCTCCACATGGTTGCTCTTAACACATCCGGCAGCACTGCTACAGTAGCCCAAATGACTCACACTGATGCAAGTGGTAACTATACCTTTAGCAATTTACCTACCGGAACTTACACAGTGTTTCCTGATTCGGTCAATTTCATTACAACTCCCTATACAAATATAATTTTGACATCGGGCAGCGCTACATTTAGCGGCGGTACATTCACCCAGCACACTATCGCAAAAACTATAACCCCAGGCGCTGAGGCAATTAAGAACATCTCTTCGGTTTCTTCAGTTACTGCATTCCCTAACCCTACAAGCGGAAGGCTGAACATTATGTGGAACGAAAAAACTACCGAGAACGCCAATGTGGTTATTTCCGACATCACCGGCCGCCAGGTATATAGTTCGACCATAACACTCAGCGAAGGCAACGGCATTTCTGCTCTCGATCTGTCTGCCTTCAACAATGGCCTGTACATAATCAGCATTAAGACCGCTACATTGAGCTATAATAACAAGATAGAATTACTGCATTAATCATTGATTCTTTCAACTACCATTTAAAACAACGCCTTGCACCAGCAGGGCGTTGTTTTTACGTTTAATAAGGAATTAAAACCGTTGCCTTAATTTCCCGCCCCATATAAGACCGGCATACATAAAACAGCCCCGTTTTGCAACCTTAAAAACAGGTTTATGCACCTACCCTTACTGTTAAATGACGCACTGGAAATAGTTAGTCGTACCTCAAAAAGTCGTTTTCATTTTTTGGAACAATAAATTACCGTAAACA
>CAIRTW010000320.1 GCA_903881585.1 uncultured Bacteroidota bacterium
CAACTATGCCGTGCATCCGGGCCTTGCAAATGATTGCTGGGATTCTATTTCGTCAACCTACACAGCATCCGCTATACAACGTTATGCCTTCGCCCTCACCGCTGCAGATGTTAATGATACAGATGCATCCGGCTTCAACGAAATAACCTTCCCTCTTACTTCCAATCTGTGGGTGGCTGGCGGACAAAAAGTAGTGGCCTATGTCCATTTCAAGAGCCAGACGGATTATCCTTTAGGGACCTCTACGGCGGATGCTAACTATTTTCGTTTATTTTCCGGTGATCCTGGTGGAACAACAGTTTGGCCACAACAGCCTCCCTCCAATCACGCAACCGGTTACAAAGGATCTTTCCAGACCGGCATTATATCCCTTAACCCGCCAGACTATGGTTCTTCCGGATATGGTGCCCACAATCTTTTATATAGCCCTATGTCGCTTTTCGATCCCGCTGCGCCTGGTGGCCCATACGGCTTCGAAGTGCCATGGATGTCGTTCCATGTGTTGTGGGAGCCATTCGGTTCCGATTCCAGTGGCGGCTGTGACCGAAGAGCCCTGAATGTGAAAGATGTAAAGAATGTTACTGAGGTATCTGCTTACCCAAACCCCGCTACAGATGCAGTAGAAATTTCCTTCAATTTGCCGGGTGCATCCAATGTATCTGTTACGCTTACAAACATGGTAGGGCAAGTGGTCGCAACTCAGCGCATGTATGGTGCCGGCAGTGGTAAAGCTAATTTCAATACATCGGATCTTTCTGATGGTGTGTATGTTTACATGGTTAGTGCAGATGGTGTCCGTATTACAGGCCGTGTAGTAATAGCGCATTAAGCGAGTTTACGTCATATGTGGTTTTTTATTAAAATTTTAGTTAAAAGGGTAACGATTTTTGTTGCCCTTTTTTCTTTGTGGAAACAATATTCTATTATTGCACACGCTTATACAAAATAAGCGGGTGAAAACAGAAATACGGGAATGGCAAAACATTTGTTGATAGTGGAATCGCCTGCGAAGGCAAAGACCATTGAAAAAATACTGGGCAGTGATTTTGAGGTGAAGTCGTGCTATGGGCATATACGTGATCTTGAGAAGGAAGATATGGGCATAGATATTAAGAACGGGTACAAGCCCAAGTACATAATATCTGAAGATAAGCAGAAGGTGGTGAAGGAACTGAAGGCGATCGCAAAAAAGTCGGATGATGTATGGCTGGCGACGGATGAGGACCGTGAAGGAGAGGCTATATCATGGCATTTGTGCGAGGTGCTGGGACTGGATCCGTACACAACCAAGCGCATTGTGTTTCATGAGATCACCAAGCCCGCTATACAGGCGGCAGTGGCTAATCCACGCTTTGTGAATATGGACCTGGTTAACGCCCAGCAGGCCCGCCGCATACTGGACCGTATAGTAGGCTTTGAATTGTCGCCTGTACTGTGGCGCAAAATGAGCATGCGCAACAATCTCTCGGCTGGTAGGGTGCAGTCGGTATCTGTGAGGCTGATAGTGGAGCGGGAGCGTGACATAAATCGTTTTAAGGTAAACAGCAGTTTCAAAGTAGAGGCGTTTTTCAGCGCTGATGATATTAATAAGAAGAAAGTAACTTTTAAGGCCGAGGGCCCCGATAAAGTAAGTGATGCTGCCGGCGCTGAAAGCTATCTTGCAAAATGCATAGGCGCCAGCTACACGGTGAAAGATGTACAGGTAAAGCCCGGTAAGAAATCGCCATCGGCTCCCTTTACAACTTCTACCCTGCAGCAGGAGGCCAGCCGCAAGCTGGGGTATTCGGTGTCGAAGACCATGCTCCTTGCCCAGAAGCTATATGAGAACGGACATATCACCTATATGCGTACGGACTCTGTGAACTTGTCTGAAACGGCAATTGAAGGGGCACGTGCAGCGATCACCGCTCAATACGGTGAGCGCTATCACCAGCAGCGCATATTTAAGACCAAGAACGACTCGGCGCAAGAGGCGCATGAAGCCATTCGCCCTACAGATATGATGGCAACTTCTGCAGGCGATGCAGATACCACACGTCTTTATGAGCTGATATGGAAGCGCACTATGGCGTGCCAGATGGCGGATGCCCAATTGGAGCGCACCATAGCTAAAATAAACGTATCCACCCAGTCCGATCCATTGACTGCAACCGGCGAAGTAATGCGCTTTGACGGTTTCCTGAAGGTGTATAGCGAGGGGAATGATGATGAAGATGGTGAGGATGACAACGCAGGTTTGTTGCCGCCGCTTGTTGCAGGCCAGGTGCTTGATATGCAGCGCATGGTGGCTACCGAACGGTTCTCAAGGCCCGCGCCAAGATATACGGAAGCCTCGCTGGTAAAGAAGCTGGAAGAGCTGGGCATTGGCCGTCCATCTACTTATGCGCCTACTATCAGTACCATACAGGCAAGGGGTTATGTAGAGAAGCGGGAGAAAGAAGGTGTGAAACGCAACTTCCAGGTATTGACGCTGAAGAGCGATGCGATAGAAAAGATAACCGACAGCGAAAACTACGGCGCTGAGAAAAATAAGCTGTTCCCTACAGACCTGGGAATGGTGGTGAATGATTTTTTGCGTGAGCATTTTGAGAAGGTGATGGACTACGACTTCACCGCGAAGATCGAAGCGCAGTTTGACAGCATAGCAGAGGGCAAGCAGCTGTGGAACAAAATGATCGATGACTTCTACCTGCCGTTTCATGAGACTGTAGCCCATACCATAGAAAATGCCAGCCGTGCCAAGGGCGAGCGTGAGCTGGGTGTGGACCCCGTGAGCGGCAAGCCAGTAGTGGCCCGCCTGGGGCGCTTTGGGCCAATGGTGCAGATAGGTGTCTCAGACACTGATGAGGCTGCGGAAAAGCCAAAGTTTGCGAAGCTGCGCACCAACCAGAGCATAGAAACAATAACAATGGAAGAAGCGATGGAGCTTTTCAAACTGCCGCGCAACCTGGGCCAGTTTGAAGGGGAGGACGTGACCGTGAACATAGGCCGCTTTGGACCGTATGCACAACATGCCGCCCTGTTCTACTCGCTGAAGAAGGAGATGGACCCCTATACAGTGGGGCTGGATGAAGTGGCGCCGCTGATAGAAGAAAAAAGAAAGGCCAAAGCAGAAAGCGAGATCAAGGTCTTTGAAAAAGAAAAGATACGCATACTGAAAGGCCCGTATGGCCCATATATAAAGCAGGGTCTCCGCAACTTCAAAATACCAAAGGAGAAAGCGGAAAAGCCTGAGGCACTGACTATAGAAGAGGTAAAAGCCATAATAGAAGAGGGCAAGGCCAACCCACCGAAGAAATCGGCAAGGGGTAAGTTTAAGGCGAAGAAATAATCAGTCTCTCATTTTTCATAATGTCTTTTGATATGCACCCGCTGCTTTTGTAGCGGGTGTTTTTCGTTTCGCAGGGCAACTACGCGGGACTGCCCAGAGGCGAATGCCCCATTTCTATTATATTTTTCTGGTGATTATATGGGACATTTGGGTGATTTCAAATTGCTGATCTGTAGCTGATTATGTATTAGTGCATGTCCCAGTGTGCCCCGTGTGGGGCATTGAGTGGGTAATTTGCTTGTCTTGAAAATTGACTGTCGTTCGGCGGTGCTCAGGATGGCATTTTGATTTTTTATTCAGAGATGGAAAGGTACTTTGTTTCCCTTTTTTGGAACACCCACCGACGCCGAAAATAGCTTTGGCGGGAACAAAGGTCATGCAGAAAAAGGAGGGTAAAAAATTGAAGTTTTATGATAGTGCGTTTTTGGCACTGTGATGTGCCGCATGGCGGATATGATGTAATTTTTTTTGGAGATAAGGGTTTGAGGATCAGTGAGGTTTATGTGATGACTCGCCATTAGGGGATTGGGCTCCACCGAAAACTAATCGGAAGACTACGCTCAACTCCTGCATGCATTATGTCGGTGGCCTCATTTAGAAGGTATAATCTGCCGGGATTAGCGATGCGTATTTTGGTTTCATTATCATATAATTCAACCAAGTTTCGCTTAGTTGCAATAGCCAGAATGTCCTTAAACGTTTCTTCGGTCACGCCAGCCATATCCATCAATATGTGGCATTCGTAATCACCACCTCTTAACCACGTTAGGATATGCTCTAGCCGGTATATGCAAAAACGCTTGTATTCCTCAATACTCATTGGACACAAAATATAAAAAATGCAATGCTTTTGCAGGCAAATCGCTAATTTTACTTTCTAAAGGAAAAGCCTATGTAGAAATCAAAATAGTATTACATCGTAAGCTGCCGCTCTAAAACACCACAATAAGTAAAAGCAGCCTTCCGGTACAGATATGATCCGTGATACGCCCTAAAAAGGCGTAACCGTGTCTTTTGTACTGGAATGGGATGTGGTGTCCCAAGAGCGGCAAAGGATTTTCGGTTACGTCTTTTTTTATGCTCAAAAACACCACAAAATGAAACACACAACCATTGTTGCCATTGGGTTAATGGCTCTCCTTTCTTCCGGATGCACGAAGAAACCAGCCTCGCTTCAGAAATATAGTTGCGACTGTGTACACGCCAATAGTTCCGGACAAGCGGTCTATCAAAATTACACCTTAGAGGCTCCTACCGAGGACTCTGCAACGCGCGCTTGCAAAATACAGGACAGCCTCACTAAATCGTCTTATGGACCTACGGGTAGTAGTTGCTATCTGAATTAACAAGCGTTTCTAAAATATATCGCAAATGAAAGGCGTCCTACGTATCGCTTCCGCTATCATAATGATTGTGCTGTTATTTAATCTGATTAATTGGGGGCTCAATAAACTAATTGGGTGGATAGCCGACTGGCAATTATTGTGGCTTGTCATCATGTGCATTATTGCATATTTAGTACTCGTAAATATTGCCAATCTGCTATGTAAACTCATTACTATTCCAGTTGTGTATGCCGAATCGGGAACGGAGTCATTATTAATGAAGTGGGTTCTCCTGATATTGTCTTGGGGTTTGGCCATCGTAAGTTTCAGCATTATATTTCACTCGGTCGATTTCTCAATAACCAAACAGTGTGTTGTCGGAATCCTTGCTATACTCATCAATGCATCTATAGCGATAATAATAACCCAAAAGGTTAAGGCATTTTTGTAGTAATTTTGAGCATATACAACAACACTCAACGATGCCTTTAAAGCCGCCGGATAATCTAAACGATGTGAGTGCTAAATCAATTTTAAAAGGCGCCGTATTGCACTCAGCCAAAAAAATATTAGCTGCCGCTCAGGATAAAAAAAAAGAAAATTCAATACCTTTGAAAGATGGCGAAAGCAACAAAAAAGGCCGCGCCTAAGAAGCGCGGCACTTATGAAAAACCTTTAGAAGTAAAAGGTAACTTCATGGATCTGATTGGAGCCGTGGTGAAGGATGCCAAGTCGAAAGACAAGAAGAAACCGTAAAAAATCCCATCTATACGGTCTTATTATTATTTTTACACCTATGCGTGTAAGTGGGTATTGTTACCATAATTCTTTATGTAAAAATTGATCGCTGATTAAGATTTCCAGAAACCCAGCATATGCATTAATAAAGAAGAAATCATTCGGGTAATTTACCCTCACTTTGTATGTGTTGGTATAAGTCAATCCTTGGATCGTAATGCCCGAAAAATGATAGACATTTGAGTCATTATCGAATGGCATTTTATATACAAATTGAAGATCTCTGTTGGAAATTGATGATGATCGATAAGTCAAGTCTGAATAATATGGGGCGGTTAGAGTTAAAACCCATTCTATAGTGTCGCCAATTGCATTTTCAACATAATCCTTCATTACAACGTAAACATATTCGTTAGCGTCTGACGAATTGTAGTATGGTGGCGTATTTACATATTGCACTACCACCAAACTATCTGTGTGATTATTTACTGAATCATACATAATCCAGTAACTTCCAACCTGGTAATCAAAATATTTTTTAAAGTCTGTATTGAGGTAAACAGTAGTAGCAGCTGGTTTTTTGCAGGCAAATATGCAGGCAAAAAGTATAAAAAATGAGGCACTTATAATGTTCCTATTCATATAGTTCATTTTATTTTTTCTTCCAGTTTTTTCTGCAATTCGTCAATTTGCTTTTGTTGCTGTATTACATAGAGGGTTAGCTCTTCTACCTTTTGCAGCAATTTTGCGTCCATACTTCCAAGGTCTATGCCGCCATCGTCAACCACTTCCTGCGCAGAGGGCACTCCCGGCAGATGCTTGTTTGCTTTTACATATTCCTCTACTTTATTTAACGGCATTAGCTTGTAATTCTTATTAAACACAAAATCTGACCAATAGCTCGTAGTGTGTACCGCTACTTTTACGTGCTCAGTGAGGATGCCGTCTTCTACATAAAGCTTATAATTGCCAGGCGCATGAGAAATGGCATTATCAAGCAAATCGTGGCCTATGATGACTTTGCCGCCTTTGGTGTTAAAGAAATTAACAGGAAATGATTGATAAAAACGGTGAAATTATTGTCTTCTTCATAGAGGTGTGTTTTGAATGTTTATCTAAATTTATATATTATTTTGATATTTCATAACATTTTAGTTAAAAAAATAAAAATATTTTTTCATTTATTAAGAAAATTCGTTTAAACATAGTATTGTAAATAATTGATAATCAATATGCTAATAGTGGTTTATTGTTTTATATTTTGTGGGGAAATATTTTTGATTTATCACTCCACCTTCGGCGCCCTCTTTGTGTGTTTTGATTTTATCACCCCGGCCTACCTGCCGGTAGGCAAGCCTGAAGGCCACCCCTCTTTGAAGGAAAGAGGGGAGCGTGTTGCGTGCCCTTCGCGATGGAAGCTCAATATAAATCCCCAGATGAATGGTGCTAATCCCGCAGAAAATGCGGGACAGGCTGCCACTGAAGCGAAATAGCAGCAGTTAGTTCGGACAACAATCTTTTTGTTTCATTTGCACAGTGTGTGGATATCATTTGTTTGTCATTTTCGCGATTTGGCCTAATTTTCAAATAATACAGGCGGTGTAAAGTGGTTATCTTTAGTAAGCTGTAGTGATAAAGGGGCGTGAGTCGCGCAAAAAAGTCTCTCGCAAAGATGCAAAGGCGCAGTTGAACTCATTTTGTTTTTAAGGCCGCCCGCCCGAACGTACCTTCTCGGTACGGGCAGGCAAAGCGCGAGTACATATGGTGGTGCCGATTTTTAATGTTCAAATAGTATTATACTTTTTTTGAAACCCGAATTTTGAAAAATGCATTCTAACAAAGAGATAACTGCACTGCTGACGCTGATAGACGATCCGGATAGCGAGGTATATGATACCGTGGCCTCTAAGCTGGTGCACTATGGCAAGGAGATCATTCCGAACCTGGAGCAACTGTGGGAGGTGACCGGTGATGAGGGGGTACAGGAGCGGATAGAGCTGCTGATACACCGGGTGCATTTCAACGACCTGCAGCGGGACTTTATGGAGTGGAGCCGGAGCAAACAACCCGAGCTGCTGCGTGGGGCTATACTGGTGGCCCGCTTCCAGTTTCCGGACCTGAATGTGCCGGCGATACTCACACAGTTTGACCAGATGCGGCGCAATATATGGCTGGAGCTGAACAATTACCTGACGCCGCTGGAGCAGGTGAATGTTTTCAACAGCATACTTTATAACTACTACAAGCTGGCAGGCCACGAACTCACTGATCGTGAACCTAAGTATTTCTTCATAAACCAGGTGATGGAGAGCAAGCAGGGCAATGCTTACACCATAGGCATACTATACCTGGCGCTGTGCGAGATGCTGGACATACCCATTTTTGCGGTGGATGTGCCGCGGCAGTTCATCTTCGCGTATATAGACACGCTGCACAGCTTCTTCAGCCTGGACCCGAACGGCATACAGCAGATACAGTTTTACATAGACCCCATAAGCGGGATGGTATATACCCAGCAGGATGTGGATACGTACCTCAAAAAGATCAATGCGCAGGAGAAGGACCTGTACTTAACGCCATTGCTCACGAAGCGCATCATATACAAAATGATGGAGGAGCTGGCGCTCTGCTACCGCTACCGCCGCGAAGACCACAAAGCGGATGAGATACAGCAGCTGATGCAGTTGCTGAAGGATGAGGAAGAGTAGTTTCTCGCAGAGCGTCGTAAAGGTTTCTCGCAAAGTCGCCCGGAAGGGGTTTCGCAAAAAAAGGTCTCTCGCAAAGGCGCAGTTTCCCACATTTTGTTTTCAAGGCCGCAAAGCGCGTGTTAGCATTTTTGCAAACATAGGAGGCGTAAAGCGAGCCTGCTGGTAGGCGGCCGCGAGTCGGAGTTCCTTCCTATTCAGTTTTAAAAGGCAAGCTTCAAAATAGCCAAGCCTCAATCCTTCAACTAAGCCCAGGGAAGAATGCTGATTGTGGTTGAATCAATAATTTTATTCAGGCCTATTTGTTTTACTTTTGGTGTACAAGGCTACATATTGAATCTTTCATTTTTCATAGCGCGGCGGTACCTGGTGAAACAGAAGGGTACGTTCTCGTCGTTCATAATACGGCTGGCTATTGCTGCCACTGCGCTGAGCGTAACGGTGATGATAGTTGCGATGGCTGTGGTGACGGGCTTTAACTATGCAGTGACGGAGAAGCTGTATAGCTTTATGGGGCATGTGCATGTGATACCGTATGACGAAACGAAGTCGAACGCGCTGAACTATGCAGAGCCGGTGTTTTATGACCGGAAACTGCTGGGCGAAATGAGGCAGATACCGCATGTATCATCGGCATCTGCGTTCACAGAGTGGCCGGCTATTGTGCAGTTCAGGGGGCGTATGGAAGGGCTGGCGCTGAAGGGGGTGGACAAAGATTTTCGTTTCCTGCGGGGCATCACTACATCGGGCGCGGCAATTGACTACAGCGATACTGTTTATGCCAAGCAGATATTGATTTCCAAAACCACCGCCGACCGCCTGAACGCAAGCATAGGGGATACATTGCAGCTTGATTTTTTTGAGGCAGGGCTGCCGCGCATACGCCGGGTGAAGGTATGTGGGCTATACCACAGCGGTATGGAAGAGGTGGACAAGAATTTTGCGGTATGCGATATGCGGCTGCTGCAACGCATAAATAACTGGGGTGCAGACAGCATAAATGGCTACCAGCTGGACCTGGACAACGAAAAATATGCCGATACGGTTGCGAACTTCATTCACTACGGCCTTATAAAACCGCCGTTGGAGTCTTATACTACTACCGATAATTACTCATTTATCTTTGACTGGCTGAAACTGCAAAGCATGAATGGTACCATACTGCTGATAATAATGGCTGTGGTGGCGATAATAAACATGGGCGCGGTACTGGTGATACTGATGGTGGACCGGGCAAATATGGTGGGCCTGCTGAAAGCGCTGGGGATGCCATTTGAGGCGACAAGGAACATTTTCCTGAGCATTGCCGGGCTGATAGGGGCCACAGGAATACTGCTGGGCAATGCGCTGGCATTGCTGCTGTGCTGGCTGCAGCTGCGGTTCGGGCTGATGAAGCTGCCGGAGGACACTTATTATATGCACTTTGTGCCGATAAAAATAATATGGTGGCATGTGGCTATGATAGATGTTGTGACCCTGGCGCTGTGTGTGCTTTGCATGTGGCTGCCTACGCTGTATATTCGCAGGATACAGCCGGCGCGGGTGCTGCAGTTTAAATGACCTCTCCCCAGCCCTCTGCTTTGGAGGGTGAGGTCGAGCGAGTTGCCTGTTGGACGTGAGCCAACCACCGCGGCCTGAAAACACTGCTTCGCTATGTTTTCAGGCGTGCCCCTCTTTGATGAAAGGACGGGAGGTGGTGTGCGGCTCTCATTTTCTACAAAGATTTTATTGAGCTATCAAATTCTGCAAAACATGTGGATAAGTAAACTCTGTAAAAACGCAGTATCATTTGTTTGATACAAAAGAATATTAACTTTATGGTGTTACGAAATGAGAAAAACAACTTCATAAAGATATAGCACTCAGTAAGCAACAGTTTTTTATTTTTAACCCCTTAAATTCACAATTATGGCAAGTTCAGTTAAGAAGGCAGCAGCTCCAAAGAAAGCAGCTCCAAAGAAAGCAGCAGCTCCAAAGAAGGCGGCTCCTAAAAAAGCAGCAGCGCCTAAGAAGGCGGCACCTAAGAAAGCAGCTCCGAAAAAAGCGGCAGCTCCGAAGAAAGTTGTTGCTAAAAAGAAATAAATTTTTAGCAGGAAATAAAAAACCGCCCGGATCAATTTCGCGGCGGCTTTTTTATGTTCAATTTTATCGCTTGTGGAAAGTTTCTGTCAAGAAAAAACCGCCCGGAAGCCTGAGCGGTTTTAATATCCCTGATGAGATCGATCTATTACTTTACAGATGCAACTGCTTCTGTGGTTTTTGCGTTCATTTGCGGCGCTGAAGACCTGGCATCGTCATAGTAAGCGAGGAGGATCTTGTAGCCCTTGCATTTTTCACCGAGCACGTTGGCTTCGCAGCCGGCATACCCTACAAATTTCTCTTCATTAGGACCGATCTTCTCGATCACCTTGATTCTCTTTTGGAGGTAGTCATTAACCATTACGGACTCTTCTATCCTTACCGTGATAATGCGGTCGGAAGATTTGTTGGTAATAGCGCAGGCTTTCTGGTCTGTTAAAACCTTGGCGCCCTTGGCTGGAACGAGAACGGCTACCTTAGCTGCATTCTCTACAATTTTTTTCTGTGCAAAAGCGCCGTTTGCGCTAATGATTGCTGCTGCTGCGAGGAGGAGTATCTTTTTCATTTTATTAATGATTTGCAAAGCGTTTACTAATGATTTGTTAATGCAAATGTATATCGCCTTTTCGAAACAGCAAAATAATTTTCTGATTTTTTTCAAAGAAATTTAATCGAAATCTGTAAATGATTGATTTAATGTATTTTGAGATAAAAATAAATTTCGTACAATGGAAATTAAAAATCGGGATTCAGATAAAACATCTGTTATTCGATCATTTGCGAGTGATTAACAAATGGATTTGATAAACAATGAAGCAAATAGCGGTGCGATGGAGATACTTCGGTGACCTGCGATCGCATAGCAGGTGAAGAAAATAAGAAACGGCGCACTTTTATGGTGCGCCGTTTCTTACTCATTAGTGGCGGCTTTTTGCTAAAGCTGCCGTGTTATACTTTTTAAAGGGTGGCAAGATCAATAACAAACCGATATTTAACGTCGCCTTTCAACATGCGCTCATAAGCTTCGTTGATATAGGCCATCTTTATTACCTCAACATCAGAAACAATATTATTTGCGGCGCAATAATCCAGCATTTCCTGTGTTTCGGGAAGGCCGCCAATTGCAGAGCCGGCAAGGCTGCGCCGGTTTCCCAACAGGCTAAAAGCTGTGATTTGAGACGGGGTGGGCGGCGCTCCGACACAGATCATTACACCATCAGTATCCAGCATGCCCAGGTAGGTGTTGTAATCGTGCTCGGCAGATACTGTAACTATGATGAAATTAAACTTGCCTGCCAGCGCTTTCAATTGACCGGCATCTTTGGTAAGCGCGAAATGGTGTGCGCCAAGCTGTTTTGCATCCTGCTCTTTTCCGGGTGAAGTACTCAGTACTGTTACTTCTGCACCAAAAGATGCAGCAAACTTTACTGCCATATGGCCCAGTCCTCCCAGCCCTACAACGGCAACCTTATGTCCTTTCCCAACGCCCCAATGTCGTAATGGAGAGTAAGTGGTTATGCCGGCGCATAATAGTGGTGCAACGGCTTCCAAGGGTAGTTTATCGGATACTTTTAAGACGAAACTTTCATCGACAACTATCTGATTGGAATAGCCACCATAAGTAACCCCGCCGGATTTTTTGTCTGATCCGTTGTAGGTACCTGTGGAGCCATTGCGGCAAAACTGTTCAAGACCTTTTTTGCAATTGTCACATTCACGGCAGGAGTCAACAAGGCAACCTACACCGGCAAGATCGCCTTCTTTAAACTTAGTAACGCCGCTACCCACCTTAGTGACACGGCCAACGATTTCATGGCCCGGTACTATAGGATATGTGGTATGACTCCATTCGTTTCTCACCTGGTGCAGATCGGAGTGGCAAACGCCACAGTAAAGTATCTCGAACTGTACATCATGTGGACCAACCTCTCTTCTTTCGAAATCAAACGGACCGAGTGCGTCCGTTGCTGATTGCGCCGCGTAACCTCTTGTAGCTATCATGCTTTTTTGTTTTTAAAAGATGAAGGTATGCTGAAATTATTCCAGTCTATTTTTAAAATGAGCAAAAGAGTGTAATTGAATAGTCTCAAGCGCGAAAAAGGAGAATTTCATGGAAACATACCGCCTATACCTACATAGAATGTTATAATACAGGTAAAAACGCTAATCTATGGCTGTCTTTTCGTTATTTTGCGGATATTTGAGCGGTATATGAGTATAGCAAAGGAAATAAAAATCGGGGTATTGGCAACAACAGCCCTGGTAGTTCTCTTCGTAGGTTTTTATTTTCTTAAAGGCGCTGCCGTTTTTTCAAATGAGCGTGATTATTACTGTTACTTCAAGGATGTAGATGGGCTTCAGAACTCCGCTCCTGTGCAGGTGCGTGGCCTGAATGTGGGCCGGGTATCGCGTACGCAACTGATAGATAATAAGGGTGTCTTAGTAAGGATAAGCATAAGTAAAAGCGTGGAAATACCCCGCGGCACGATTGCAGAGCTGGCTTCTGACCTGCTTGGGCCAAAGATCATCAAACTGGAATTGGGGCCGGGGCCGGAACTGATGGGCAAGGGCGACACGCTGGCGAGCCACAACGAAGCAGGTGTAATAGATAAGGTAAGCGACCAACTGACGCCAAGACTGGCAGAGCTGAAAGAAACTATATCTGAGTTTAACCGTGCGCTGGCAGGTGTGAACTCAATAGTGGGCGAAGAGAACCAGAAAGCCCTTAGCGCAGCAATAGCGTCTATAAAAACCACCGCCGATAACCTGGCAACATTGTCTTCTTCGCTAAGCAAGGAGAGCGGCGAAATAGGCGATGTAATACATAATGCCAAAAGCATAACAGGGAACCTGAGCAAGAACAACGATACGATAACCCACATACTGGCCAATGCAAGCAATATAACCCGCCAGCTATCGAACGCGCCGATACAGAAGACAATGGCCGACCTGCAAAAGACGATAGGTGAACTGCATGGGGTGATGGATAAAATAAATAACAACCAGGGATCGCTGGGTATGCTCATCAATAATAAGGACGTATATAACAACCTCAATAGCTCGCTACATTCGCTGAACGGCCTTATGGAAGACATAAAGGCGCACCCAAGCCATTATATAAATGTGACCGTATTTGGCAGCGGCAGTAAAAAATAATTTTTTCAAAACAATATTGCCCTTGATAGCTGCTTCCCGCAAAGGCGTAAAATTATTTCTCGCAAAGGCGCGTATATATTGTCTTAATCGCGAGCCATTAGATTTGACAACTTTTAAAAAGTTGTCAAATCTGGCATTGCCGATGACAGGTAAGTCGTTAATGGTTTGGTTGTTTATTATGTTCCCTGCTTTTACGGTGATAGCACAGCAGACCGACACCAGCAAGATCACCATTAAGATACTGAATACGAGGGTTATTACTTTTAATAAGACGGATTCGGGGGAGTACCGGAAGTTTATAGATTCGGTGGCTTTTTTGGAGGGTACGGATACTTTGTATTGCGACAGCGCTTACCAGAACAGCCTGACCAAAAATTTTGAGGCATTCGGTGATGTGCGGATCTCGCAGCAGGATGGCACGCAGGGCACCAGTGATTACCTGCGCTACACATCGGACAAAAAACTGGCCTATATGAAGGGCAATGTGACGCTGACCGATGGCAAAAACAAATTGAACTGCGAAGCCCTGACCTACGACCTGGGTACAAAAACAGGTGAATATTTTGATTGGGGCACACTGCATAGCGACAGCACTTATGTAACAAGCAAGACTGGTGTATATAATGTGCATACCAAGGATGCTCGTTTCAAAGTGGATGTGCTGATCACAGACCCTAAGTATCACATTACTTCTCAGGACCTGGGATATAACACAGAGACGAAGATGGAAACGTTTTTTTCCAAATCGACGGTGATCAGTGATAGTGGTAAGTCCATACTTACTACAAGCAAAGGGACTTATGACAGTAAGAATGTGATCGCGCGGTTCACCGGGCCATCTTCCATATGGTATGATGGGCAGTACATAGAGGGAGATTCGATGCACTATAACAAGCAAACGGGTTACGGCTACGCCATAGGCAATGTGGTATCGATAGATACTGCCCACCACTCGACTCTTAAATGCGGTCATGCTGTGTACTTTAAGAAGCAGCGGATATTGTGGGCGATGATAAAACCTGTGATGGAACAGGTAAATGGCAAGGATACCATATATATGCGGGCAGATACTTTTTATACGGCGCCGATGGTGAAGATGGAAATTCCAAAGTCTAAAATCCAAAATCAAAAGTCAGGGGATTCCGTTGGCAGCCGGCAGTTGGCAGTTGACAGTCTGCGGCAGGCAGTTGGTCCCGATAGCTATCGGGATGCAGATTCTGTGAGCGGGTCAAAAGATTCTGCTGCAAAACACGCCGTAGCAAAGCAATCCCGATCCCCAATCCCCAAATCCAAATTACGAGCCTGGCGGCTGCCGGATTACAAATACCGGATACCGGATTTTATGACCGATACCAGTAATGCAAAACCGGTGAAGGTGACGACAGATGCGGTTGCAAACCAACCACAACCGGTGGCGAACACAGGAAAGAAGGGCAGGAAAAACAAAGTAAAAATGCCTAAGATCAAAGTGGCAGATACCGCAGAGGCAGATACTACTGCACCTATGTACTTTGTGGGTTATAACCATGTGAAGATATTCTCCGACTCGATGCAGGGTAAGTGTGACAGTGTATGCTACACCCGCAGTGACTCAACGATACGGATGATAGACATACCGATACTGTGGGCGCATAACAGCCAGATAACGGGAGATACGATACTGCTGTACCTGGATAGCAATAAGCTGCGGAAAATGTATGTGCCGAATAACGCTTTCCTGGTCTCGAGGTCGGGGCCGGAGCAGGCGCATCTGTTTGACCAGGTGCAGGGCAAGACACTGACGGGCTACTTTAAGAATAATACCATAACGGATATGACTGTCTATCCAAATGCCGAGTGCATCTATTATGCCACGGATAAAACCAAGGCTTATATAGGTGTGGATGAGGCTACCAGCACACGTATGCGCATCTTCTTCGCAGACCAAAATATCACGTTCATCAAGTTTACGCAGGATGCCAAGCACACAATAACGCCGCTGGAGAAAGCTGACCTGCCTAATATGAAGCTGAGCAGATTCAAATGGTTATTTGACCAGCGGCCGCTGAGTAAAGAGGAGTTGTTTAAATAGGGGTTGGAATTGGGTAGTTCGGCAAGGCTCACTATGGCAAGTGGAATTTGGGATTTGGATCGTTATCGGGAATACTCTGCTATTCGTCGCCGGAAAATCTAATCTATTTAATACGCTTCGATTCGTCTGGGATATTTGTTTCTCTCGTAGTTGTACTACTTCCAAAATTGTAGGTGTAAGCAAGCGATACTGACCGCGTACTGTAGCGGAAAGCGCTTGTGGAATAAAGGCCCGGAAGGTTGTTTTGCAACCGGGTACGGTTGATGTATAACGGATCTTCTATTCCCAGCTTAATTGTGGATACCTTCGATATTTTTTTGCTGGCACCCAGGCTGAAGTAAGCAGATGGGAGGCTGGTAGCTATTAACGATTGAACATATCGTCCGGAGTAGTAGCCAACAAACTCTGCTTTCCAGTCTTTGGGAAAATTGAATTGATTGATCATGTTTACTGCGTATCCTGTGCCCTCATTTGTGATATTGGTTGTGTTCAGCACACCAGTATAATACATATAGAAAATGGAGGCAGCAGCATTCAGCGACCACCATTTGAAAAGGTCTTTGTTGAATAAGACGTAGATACTGGCTGTTTTGTTAATACCGGTATTGCCTTGTGTGGTGTGAACGGTATTGGTGCTGTTGTCTGCTACAAGGAGGTCGGTGATCTCACCTGTAGTGTTGGAAAGTGCAAGTGCAGTGACGAGCCTATTTTTGTAGCTGTGCTTCAGCTCTATGCTATTGGTGAACTGTGGCTGCAGGTATGGGTTCCCCACAGAATAGTTGTACTGGAAATTGTAAAAGATAAAGGGGTTGAGCGATTGATAATTGGGGCGGTCTATGCGCCTGCCGTAGTTCAGCTCGAACTGGTTGTTGTTGTCTTTTTTGTAAGAAATATAGGCAGTCGGAAACAGAGAGATGCAGCTTTTGGTGAACTGCTGATCGTGTACCTGTTGCGTACCCTGGGCGTTTGTATTTTCTGCCCGCAAGCCAGCTTTCGCTTCCCATTTGTCGTTTATGATTTTATCGGCGTCTATGTAGAGAGCGTTAATATTTTCCTTGTACACGAAACGGTTTGTGCGTAGGGTGTCTGGGACCCATTCGTTGCCCTGGTAAATGCTGAATTGTGCATTGTTATCGGTATTTACAAGACTGCTTTTAAAACCTGCCTCCAGCTTTGTTCCGTCTTTTAGGGTATCCGTATAATCCCCCTTAAAGCTGTAAACATTTATCAGGGTAGGCTGGTGACTTTGCAACAGTAGCGGATTTGGCAGCGGCTGCATTTGTGCATCATAATCGGTGTTGTTGATCGTTTGGTAGGGGCTGTTGAAGTAGGATATGTAGTCGGCATTAAAGTTAATGCTCCGGTCTTTGTTGATCTTGTAAGAGAAATATGTATTTGCATAGAAGTCCTTTCTGATAAAGCTCTCCGGACTGTATATTGTGTTGTAGGTTGTGGCGTTTGCGGGTACATCGTAGATAGTGGAGGACACATTGTCTGCGAAGGAATTGGTGTGATAGCCGCCGCGCACGCTGGCGCCAATACTGGTTTTGGCAGAAATATCATAGTCGGCGGTGAGGCGTGCGCCAGCGATGCTAAAGTGCTCAAGAGAGGAGGAATGCATATTTGTAGTGCTGACCAGTGTGCCGGTCTGAGGATTGCTCAATCGCTGATACTCCTGCCAGTCGGCAAAGCCTGTGGCCAAGTGCTCGTCTGCGCTGAGTGAAAGATTGAGTTTGTTTTTCTTGAAATTTACGAGCGCACTGCCTAGCCCGAAAGGATAAACTCCCTGCCCGGCGGTGAGCGTAGCTATACCGTTCCAGCCACTTTTCCTTATTCGTTTTCTTTTTATGTTCACAATGCCGGCATTACCTGTTGCATCATACCGGGCAGGTGGTTGTGTCATCAGTTCGACCTGGCCTACCTCGTCGGCAGGTATTGTTTTCAGGTAATCGGCGAGCTGCTCGGGGGAAAGGTAAGTAGGCCGGTCGTCAATAAGCACGAGAACACCCTGTTTGCCTTGCATGGAGATATTCCCCGCCTGATCAACGATAAGGCCGGGCATTCTGCGCAACAGATCAAGTACGTTCAAACCTATAGCTGATGGCGAGCCATCGACATTCACAGTTATCTTACCTGTGCTCATTTCTATGAAGGGCTTTCTGCCGGTTACGGTTACCTCGCCTATGGCAGACGACTCTCTTTGCAATATGAAGATAAAGGGCGGGTTGTTATTGATAGCTACGGTTACCGTTTGCATTGCAGGGGCATAACTTAGGGCTGTGACACTAACGAGATAGTTGCCTGGAGCAACATTGTTTATGATAAATGCGCCAGAGTCGTTGGTGAGCACTGATCCTACCCATGACGAGTCTTTACTATTGAGTAACGAGACTGTTGCGGCAGGTATAGGTATTGCTGCTGAATCCTTCACTATTCCTGTAATGACCGCCTGCTGTGCTTTTGCAGAAGAAGATGGGAATAAAACAGGCAGCAAAAAACAGAAGACGGGCAAATAATTTTTGAGTAATGTCAGCATTTGAAAACGAAAGTATTGTCATAGCTGCGATGACGGGCAAAGTTTAACTTTAATTAACCCGTTTGAGAATGAAAGGATGTTTTTCCTGTAAGCGGACCTCGAAGCATTGCTATTAGTTTTCTTAATTAACTTTATAGTGCTAATGCATTGTGTATGAATGAGACCTTGCATATCAAGATAATAAAAGATTACGCTGTGAATGTCATCAGCGATCTTAAGACATTAGAAGCGGCGGAAGTGTTGGCTGATGATGAAACTGTTGATATTCCTCAATGGCAAATAGATAAAGGTCGCAAGATAAAAGACTACTATGACAAGAATTCAAATGAGCTTTTGAGGTGGGCGGAAATACGCAAGCAATTAAAATTTAGTTAACAGAGACATTACGCCGCCTTTTTCTTTTTCAATGAATCTTCGTATTTCATTCTCCTTATTTCTGCTTTAGTGAGTGTGTCAATATATTCGTTCATGTCTTTGAAATCTTTCTCAACTTCAATTAGCCATTTAGCCTCACGCAACTCTTCAGGAGTAGTGATTACGTACTTGTAGTCGGTATATTTATTCTTCTTTGTAGCCATGACGGTAACAAGTTTTTATTACTGCAAATTTAGGAGTTATTATGAAAACAACCCTATATTTTACTCCGTTAAAAATATTATGCGCATACCATGTTCTTGAGTGCCAGTTTATGAACTTTTTACACGTTTTTAATAATTGTGAGATTTGCGCAAACGTCAAATCATGATCTTTGTTCTTATTGATGTGATTGGTTAGAATGTGGTCGCAGTATTGTGTAGCCCATTTTATTTCAATGGTACGATTGCGAACCTTAATTTTTGCGTTTTCGGTAGACATACTTTCCAGTTGAGTTAACTATTTATTGTCAAAATCCTTTAATTTTTAAATAGAATCATTAACCAATTTTGTTTATTACCCAGGATGTTAAACCTGTATTTATTGTTAAATCGGAAAGTACATCAAGTTTCCAAATCGTTATTTTAGAATTTATTGGTCGATGAACTGCTAGTAATTTGTCTGACGTATGAACGACATAAAAAAATCTATCATAGCCCTTCATCTCTGAGAAATAAGTCTCGTAATCTTCATATTGCTTGAATGAAGAACTGCATTTTACCTGAACGAGTATTCTTTCATTTGTTACTGGTGAAAGCAACTCAATATCTTTAGTTTTTTGAGGTCCGCCTATTACATTAGTCCTCTGGTATCCAGTTTGTCGGAAAATAAGGTCAACGAAAATTTCGAAATCTTTCGGTCCTAGTTTAACAATTATCTTCGAAATGCTGCTTTTTAAGTTTTCAATATCTTTTTTGACATCCCGTATCTCAGGAATTTCTTTACCGTTAATTTTATTTACTAAATAAGTAAAGGCCTCGACTCTGCATATTGTACTTTGAAAACCTTGCGTCTTTAATAGTTGCCCGCTGAGATTATCAACAAGTAGCTCTTGGCCTAAAATATCTGTACACCGCCATTGATCTTTAACATAGCGTAACTTTAATTCGGTACCCTGTCCTTTAAAGATTTTATCTGCAAAGCACCACCAAAGTTTTTGATTATAAAAAGTAATCCATAAAACAGTGTCATCCGTTTCATAAAAATATTTAATCTGGTTTTCATACATTGTTACCCAAGGAGCGGAAGTCCTGGTTTTATAATAGTTTCGTACCAGTGCATAATTTCCCGCAATTAAATCGTTGTGATAAAATTCATGAAATCCAACACGTAAAGTTCCCGTAGCTATACAATCTTTTTCCCATCCTCCACCCTGTCCGAGTTTGATGAAAAGTGCAGTTGTTGGTTTGATTGGTTGAATTGTCATAATTATTTTTTATAGTTGCTACTAAGTCCAATGCACCAATAGACTTAGCCAACATGCTTCCTCAGTTTCACTATTATCATTTTTGAAGTAGGGGTGTTGCTTTTATCGGCAGTGGTGCCTATGGGAACAAGGACATTGGTTTCCGGGAAGTAGGTAGCGGTACATTGTTCGGGAATGCTGAATTCAATGATGATAAATTTGTGGGCAACGCGTTCTTTTCCGCCGTGGTAGTTGAACAGGTCAACCACGTCGCCGGCTTTGAAACCGAGGCGCGTAATATCTTTTGTGTTCATGAATATTACGCGCCGCTCGTTATAGACGCCTCGGTAGCGGTCATCAAGACCGTATATTGTAGTGTTGAACTGGTCGTGACTGCGCAGGGTTTGCATCATCAGTTCGTCGGGCGTGAGGTCAACGAACGTAACATCGGCAACATTAAAGTTGGCCTTACCGGTGAGTGTGTTGAATTTACCATCTCTTGCCCCGTTTGGAAGGTAAAATCCACCCAATACCCGCACCCGTTTGTTGTAATCGTCAAAGCCCGGGATGGTTAGCTCTATGTCGTTGCGGATGAAGTCGTAGCTTTCTTCGTAGAGGCTCCAGTTTACTTTTGACCGGGCGCCAAATGTTGCTTTTGCCAGCCTGCATACTATTTGTGGTTCGCTTAGCAGTTGCTTTGATATTGGTTTCAGGCTGCCTTTGGACATCTGCACTACGCCCATGGAATTTTCGCAAGTCACAAATTGATCCGAGCCGTTCATCACGTCTTTGTCGCTGCGGCCGTAGCAGGGGAGTATCAGGGCTTCCTTGCCATGAATGAGGTGGCTGCGGTTCAGTTTGGTAGAAATGTGAACGGTGAGGTCGCACTTTCTCATTGCTTCTGCAGTGTATTCTGTGTCAGGTGTGGCGGAGAGAAAATTGCCGCCCATAGCAATAAACACTTTGCCCTTGCCCTCATACATGGCATGTATTGCTTCCACCACATCATAACCGTGGTGCTGAGGGGGGGCGAAGCCGTATGTTTGCTCCAGTTTGTCGAGGAATTTTTTTGAGGGCTTTTCATAGATGCCCATTGTGCGGTCGCCCTGCACATTGCTGTGGCCGCGAACCGGGCAAGTGCCTGCGCCCGGCTTGCCTATGCTGCCTTTCAGCAGCAGCAGGTTCACAACTTCTCTTATAGTGTTCACCGCATTTTTGTGCTGGGTAAGCCCCATGGCCCAGCAGGCTATTATCTTCTTTTTCTTTATCAGTACATCGGCTGTTTGCTTTATCTGCGCTATAGATATGCCCGCAGCTTCTGCCAGCGTTTCCAGCGAATACTTCTTAGCCTGGGCAATAAATTCATCATAACCGCCTGTATGCTCTTTTATAAATTCGAGATCGAAAACAGAGCCTGGATTTTTCTCTTCCTCTTCCAGCATCAGCATCTCTATGGCTTTTAATAAGGCCATATCGCCATTGAGTTTCACCTGCAGGAAGATATCGGTGAGTTTTGCTTTGATGCCCAATGCGCCTTTTACTGTCTGTGGGTCCTTGAAGCCCATGAGGCCGGTTTCGGGGAGTGGGTTTACGGAGATAATAGTTGCACCATTCTCCTTTGCTTTCTGCAAAGCAGATAACATGCGTGGGTGATTAGTGCCGGGATTCTGGCCCAGTATTATGATCACTTCCGCTTCATAAAAGTCTTCCAGTTTTACAGAGCCCTTGCCTATTCCTACTGATTCATTTAGGGCTACACCGCTCGACTCATGACACATATTAGAGCAGTCGGGCAGGTTGTTGGTACCGTATTCGCGCACAAAGAGCTGGTAGAGGAATGCGGCTTCATTGCTGGTTCTTCCAGAAGTATAAAATATACCTTCGTCAGGAGAGCTTAGCTTATTCAGATGATCGCCGATTTTCATAAAAGCATCATCCCAGCTAATTGGCTGATAATGGGTAGCTCCTTCCGGCAAGTACATTGGTTCAGCAACGCGGCCTTTTTTTCCTATCTCATAATCATTCAGCTTCGCAAGATCGAAAACAGAGTTATTGGCGAAGAATTTGGCTGTTAGTTTTTTTGTTGTAGCTTCTTCTGCAACGGCCTTGGCACCATTCTCGCAATACTCAGCTATGGATGAGCGATGCCCGTCCGGGTCCGGCCATGCGCAGCCCGGACAATCGTATCCGTCTTTTTGGTTCAGTGCGGCCAGTGCCTTTAGCCCGCGGCCCACGTTCATCTCGCTGAATACATGCCTGGCACTGATAAGCACCGCCGGCATACCAGCAGCGGCACCCTGAAGGTGTCCCAGTTTCAGGTCGAGAAACTCTTCTGGATTTTCGGCGTTCGGCGTATTCTGATTTTTGGGTTCCATTTTAGCAGACTAAAGATAAAGATATATTTTTGTATAAGGGTAGCAGTGAGCACTAAAATGAGGTGCGGGAATCGTAAAAGTCGTGATGCCCGGTCCAATGATGATAGGAGGTATTTCAGTTTCTGCAAAAGGAGTATTCAGCAATAAAGAGGCAAAGTAAATTTCGCTTAACTTTACAGGAGTATATTTTTATTAACGCAAGTTGAATTTTATGACAAAAGACAGTGCAGCCACCGCCGTTAAAGAAATGCCACAGGAGTTTGATGTAGATGAATTGATTGAAAAATTGATTTTCATTGCTCATGTTGAAGAAGGGCTAAAGCAAGTGGATGAGGGCAAGAAAATACCTCTTGATGAAGTTAAAAGAATAGCAAAGGAATGGCACAAGTAATATTATCTCCTGTAGCCCTAAATGACCTGCAAGCGATTTTTGATTACATTGCGAATGATTCTGAATCGTACGCAGCTAAAGTGGTCGATAAGATATTACATCGCATAACAGTCTTAGAGACTCATATACGGGTAGGCAAAGTAGTTCGGGAATTTAAAAATGAAGCGATAAGAGAAATATTGGAAGGCAACTATAGAATTATCTACCGAATTGAAAATGAAACAGAGATTTCGGTTGCACGTATTTATCATTCAGCAAGGTTATTAAAAAGCCTTTAGACCACGTACTGTATTTTCATCTCCATGTATTTTAAGGCAAATGGCAAAACTAATCATCACCCGCTCCGGTGAATGGATGAACAGGGCGAGGGGAATAAAAATAATGATCAACGATAACGAAATAGGTATGATCGCAAACGGCCAAAACCGCGATGTGGAACTGCCTGCAGGTGACTATGTGCTAAAGGCGAAGATCGATTGGTGTGGGGGTAGTTTTCCTTTTACTGTATCGGAGGACGAAACAAAATCCGTGACATTGTCCAGCTTCGGTTATTCCTGGAATTTCATACCTATTTCCACGGCATTCATTGCTTTGGTGTTTCTTCTTCAATTTGTGTTTAGATGGAGCTATGCGGGTTTTTTGGGCATCCCTGTGTTATGTATTATGGTCTATTATTTGACGATTGGGAGGAGTAGTTATTTAGTGATAAAGGAACAGCAGGAATCGGGAAAATGAATGGGTTAACACACCTGTTTCGGATGCTCAAAATTGTCGCTCTGGTCTTCGTGTGGGGGAGCGTCTATGCACTTGAAATCTTTTTCCAGCAAAAGGTATAACTGTTTGCCATTTCCAATATCCATATTGTTTTCATAACCCACCCGTTCATTTGCAGCCCAGTCGGCAGGGATGCCGGTAGGCACGAACATGGACATTTTACCACTTGCGAAATCTGCTTCGAGGCCGGCAATACCTTCCTTGCTTTGCAATGCGTATGTAAAGTTGTTATTGCCGAATTCTGTCTTTTCTTCAAGGTAGCCGGTTCTGGCAAACTGGTCCACTTCAGGGCGGGTAAGCCGTACACGGACCGAGTTGCCTTTTATCCTGATCTTCATAACGCAAAATTACGACTCTTTAAATTACAACTCTTTCGGCACCTGAATAAATGTTGAACCGCTCACCACGCAGGAAGCCGATCAGCGTCATGCCCCATTCCTCCGCCATCTCTGCTGCGAGGCTTGATGGTGCGCCTACAGCGGCTACTATTTTTATTCCTGCCATTACGGCTTTCTGCACCAGCTCAAAACTCGCCCGACCGCTTAGCAGCAATATATGATTGTCGAGGGGCAACAGATCCATAATTAGTGCCGCTCCTATTAGTTTATCTAGTGCATTGTGCCGGCCCACATCTTCACGGCTAAGCAATAATTTGCCAGAGATGTAGAACAGTGCGCAGGCGTGGAGGCCACCGGTATTTTTAAATACTTCCTGTTGCTTGCGCAATAGGGCAGGCAGTGGGTAAATAAGCGATGCAGATATCCGTAGATCATCGAAAGAATCCGGTATGTTACATGCAGTCCTCACGGCTTCTATAGATGCTTTGCCACATACGCCGCAGCTTGATGTAGTGTAGAAATTGCGTTCGAGGTTAGTGGTATTAAGCGTGACGTTTTCGGCAAGAGAAACAACTACAATTCCTTCGTTGTCTGTTTTGGGGCGGGCAATGGAAACTATGTCTGCGGAAGAATGGATGATGGCTTCGGTAAATAAAAATCCGGTAGCCAGTTCTTCATCATTGCCCGGGGTGCGCATGGTAACCGAGATACTTTTTTGCTCTCGTTTATTTCCGGGTCCAAATTCAAGCCTTATTTCCATAGGCTCCTCTGTTGCGAGCAGGTCATTGGCATCGATGATGGTTGCAGCATCTACTTTTTTTATTGTTGTGCGGGAAACTTGCGGCATATCCAAATTTAGGGAAAGTATTACGATCGCTTTTTAAAATACAGCCGGGCACAGGCAATGATGCCAAAAATAAGCACTACATACCCCAACCCGAAAGTGCCAATATCATGTAACTCTTCAGCCTTATCGGGATTGGTAGGGGTATCAAACAGCACAAAAAATATTACCGTTGCTATGATCGCCAGTAACAATATCACATCATATGGTTTGCGCATACCATTTTTTTATTTTTCTAAAATTGCTCTACTGTTTTACTATGGCCTGTTTGTGCAGTACAGCGCCGGTACTATCCCTCACGAGTAGCCAATATATACCAGGCAATAAATCCTTTATAGATACTTGCACTTCACTTTGCCCATGAGCTATTTGCCGGCTAACTACTTGCCCGCTTACATTTATGAGTGTAATACTTGCCATGCTTTGTTGCAGCCCTTGTTGCAGAATGTTTATTGCATTCGTTGCAGGGTTGGGGTAGACTGTTATAAGGGCAATGGCTGGCGCTATGTTCTGCGTTACCGTAGTGTTCAGATAGGCCTGATAATAGTACACAGTATTATAGCTTGGTGTGGATGGGAATGCGATAAAGTCGTAGTCATACTCATGCAGTGAGTCGGGGAGGTTGAAACTGTTGTAGTTTATTACATCCATTGTCTGCGGCACCCAGGCATTCATGATGCTGTCAAAGCCATCTATGTTCACAGTATCAGGGAGCCCGGCGGAATTTATCGTTTTAGACATGAAGAATACAGGCGCCCAGTAGGCGTTGATCGGGTCATACTGGTATTCTTTCCATGAGGTATGGAACGAGTGTGTGCCTGTGTAGGCAAAAGTATCTTTTACATAGCCACCCAGGCTTGTGCCATTGTATATATTGGTAAGCACGGTCAGCAGCCTGTTGCTGGCATCGTAGGTGTTCTGGTATTGCTCCTTTTCCTGCAAAGGTTGGGTAAATGATGTATCGGTATCGTTGGCGAAGTAATCTATCTGGGTAAGGTTGGCTGAGGCATCGTAGGCGTACAATGACTTGGCAACCAAATGCCATGCACCCAAATGATATTCGTAAACACTATCCTTAATGAGCAGGCCACTTAAATTGTAGGAGAAAAATTGCTCAAAAGCACTGTCTGCAATGCCGGCGCTCAGCCGGAACCAATACCCGCTGTCTATATTCTGCGCGGCATTGAATGAGTTAACATAGTCTGCGTTTGTGTTGTTTACAGAGTCGGTGAAAATGTCTTTATACGCCACCATGTTCTTAGACGCATCATAGCCGGCAGATGAAGCCTCGTAAAGCCCATAAACCAGCGTGAAGGGGTCTTGGGTCCAGTGCAGACAGGTATCAAACAATACTTGTGGTTTTGTGAATGTTCCGGCATAATTGAACATAGGAGCGGCCGCATATGGGTAGTTATAAGGATACACCATTGTGTTGAAGTCGTAGTTTGATCCCATATTAGCCGCATAGTTCAGTGCCACAGAATCATCCATAGTTCCCGTACTATCGTGTGTACTTTGCGCTATCACACGCTGACTCGTTACCCCTGTCGTGGTTTTCATAGCGCTGCGGTTTTCCTCATGCTGTTGCAAAAGCATGGATAACACCTGCCTGTGTTTATGCTTGATATTTAATTTGTTCGCCTGTTGGGCAAACAAAAAGTTGGTAGTAAGTACATAGAAGGCAAGGGTGAAAAAGTGTTTCATCATCAGATTTTGGTTATTGCACGTACCCCGAAAGTTACTATTATTATTAAATAATTTTCCATTAATGCGGAATATTAATATTTCCGTGTATTTCCTGCCGATAATGAAAAAAAGAATGTATTTTGTGGATGCCTCAGTCAATTACTAATTCAAGGTTATGAAGAAAAATACTTTTGCAAGAAGCAGCATGCAATTTCGCGCTATTTATGTTATTGCTGTGGTTGGCCTGGTTGCCAGCATAGCCGCTTGTAATAAGAGCAAAACGGTTACAGCTTCAACAGCTACCGACGAAGTCCTGAGAAAGGCCGCAGGAAACCCGCTGCTGCAAAATGCGGAGATAACAAGCGTGGTCACTATTGCCAATATGCGGACCAGCGCCGATGGTAAAACAACAAAGGTGATGTTTAACCGGAACGAACAAATTTTAAATGTTCCCGGGGCTGCAGAGATAGCTGTTCTTAAAAATGCATTTGCAAATAACCAGGCCGTGCAGATAACATTTGACCCCTGGCATGCTACGGTTTCAAGCGTGCGCCTTGCCACAACGCAGGACCAGGAGTATTTTCACAATAAGACTGTAACTGGCAGTGCAGGCGCTGCAATAAAATTAAACGGTACCGCAACTGACGAAGTAATTAATCATGCTGCGGATATGGGTGTTCTTAACCTTACAACCGATACGCTCACGAAAGTGATCCCCGACTTCAATACAGCACAACTGATGTTCGACTACATAGCTCACCAATGCTGCGAGTTGCCTGGCCCATATACTCTTGACCATTGCATCACGTTCCAGTATTGTGAAGATGGCTGCTATGCGCGTGCGCACAAAATGTGCATGATCATCAATAGCAAGTATCACTATGGCACACAGAAGGTTTTCAGCTTCGCAAATGACGCGGCTAACGTGGACGAACTGTGTGTGAAAGCCGAAAAATGGAATGGCTGCTGCATTAACTGGTGGTACCACGTGGCTCCGCTGGTGACGATAAAGACGCCTGCCGGCCCCAAGGCTTATGTGTTCGATCCTGCTATGTTTGACCAGCCTGTACTATTGTCGACATGGCTTCATGCACAGGAGAACCCAGCCTGTGTGCCCGGTGGCGATGTGCCGCACGTGACTATGATAAACATACAGCCGACATCGTCCTACAGCCCTGCCGGCAGCAGCGGTTATTATTTTGATACAGACCCGCTTTATTCAGATACCAATTCAACATTGGTTAGCTACAGGCACCTGGTATCATGTCCGTAAAAGAAAATAACCACAGACATTTGATCAGCCCGGCATACTTACGAGGTTTGCTGGGTTTACTGTTTTTGTTCGGTGCGCTCACATCTTTTGAAGCTCCAAGGCATAAAGCAAAAAAGAAGCCTGTAGAAAATACAATGACGGTGGCTGCAATACGCCCTCCCAATAGCAATGAGACATTTGTAAGGATAACCTTCCTGCAGTCACAAAGGTTTTATAAGTTGCCCAACGATGCCAACCCTGCGTACCTGCGCCTGCTTAAGGAGTCGGAACAGCAGCACAGCCCGGTTGTTATTAAACGCGCGCAGGAGGAATCGGATGTTATTCTTGGTGTACGGAAGCCGTGAGCGTTTGTTCGGAAAAAGTGTCTCGCAAAAAGGGTTTCTCGCAAAGCCGCAAAGCTCGCAATTTACTCATCTTTTTTTTAAGACCGCCAAGCGCGAGTGCATTGGCTCCATGCGTTACTATCTGATCGTTACTATAACGGTATTAGAAAAGCGAGCCTTCGCCGTGAATCACAGGCAGCGTTATTTTGGTGCCGCAATGCTTGTTCATCTGCTCAATGAAATATCTTATCAGTTCTGGTGAATGCAGTTCTTCGTGCTGGTGCATGAAGAAGTAACAGGTTTCCAGGCCTTCGTCCATCCATTGTTTTATGCGCTGCACCCATTCGTCTATCCGGGTATAATCAGTAGGGTGCAGGCCATTGCCCACGAAGCGTATAAAACATTGGGGTGTGGAGAGGTGCATATGCACACAGTCTCTGCGGCCGGCAGCATCGGTGATCACTGTTCCTCTTTTGTGGCTGCGGAGGTATTTGTAGAGGTCGGGGTTGTAGCCCTCTTTGCCTGCGTACCATTCTTCGTGACGCAGCTCGAGGAATACGTCCACATCCTTCGGCATATCATCAAGAAACTCTTCAATGGTGGCCAGGTGCTTCACGGCCATTTGCGGGTGCGGCATCAGGAATATAGGGCCGAGATGCTTGCCGAATGCCGAGACCACATCGAGAAAAGCATCTACTTCTGCCTTGGCATTCTTGAGCCTGCGCAGGTGGGTGATGGATTGTGTGAACTTAGGGCAAAACAGGAAGTCGTTTGGTACAGCCGCTACCCATTTTTCCACCTGCTCCCGTGAGTGGATATTGTAAAAGAAGCCATTGAACTCAATGCTGTTGAACTGTGTAGCGTAATAATGCAGGAAATCCTTTTCTTTTGTGCCCTTTGGGTACAGCTTCCCTATCCAGTCTTTGCGGCCCCATTTGGCGCAGCCGATGTGGAATTTTGTTTTGCCCTTGCCCTTCTTCAGCACGGCTTTATTTTCCGGTGCGTCTGGTGGCAGGGAGAGGTCGGCCTGTGCAAGGTCTTTTTCTTCTATTTTTCCGAAGTCCATAACGGGCGTTTTGTTACGGATAAAATTAGGCAAATTGTGGGGTAAGTAAAGCGATTTATGGGGTAAGTGAAGGGTATTTGTTGAAACGCACGCGAAGGTTTTGCGCGGGACAAACGTCTAAAGACTAAAACCCGCAAAACTTTTCCTATTTTGCTATCAAATAGTTTGTCATGCGGGTGATTAGGGTGGTTATGATCTGTTTTTCCGCAATATCGTTTTTTGCACTTCCTGTTTTTGCCCAAAAGCAGGGACAGGCCCTTATTGACTCATTGCTAAAAGAGTTGCCCAAAAAAAAGGGAGATACAGATAAGGTGAAATTACTTGAAAAACTTTCTTTTGAGTACATGAGTGTCGATCCTGATGAAGGGATCAAATATGGTACCCAGGCACTGCAACTGGCAGAACAAAAAAGGTGGGAGAAAGAAATAGCGGGGGCTAATAACAGCATAGGAAGCAATTACAATGCAAAATCAGATTATCCCCAGGCAATGGATTATTATCTGAAAGCGCTTACCCTGAATGAAAAGCTTAACGATTCGGCTGGGATCGCTACCAATTCGGTGAATATTGGCATTATTTATTACCGGCAAAACGATTTCAATAAGGCACTTGATTACTATTTTAAGGCCTTGCCCATCAATAAAAACCTGACCGCTAAAGAAGAGCTGCTGCTGAAATATACCAGTGAGCAGAACACCAATAAAAAAGAGCAGGACAGCACCACGAAAAACAATCAAAAGAAGCGGGCGAAGAACCTTGAGGACGGCAGAAAGCAACTGGCTGCGAATTTGGCTGACATCGGTATTGTATATAGCAGCATGGAAGATTATGGGAAAGCAATGGAATATTACCAAAAGGCGCTGGTAATTGACGATGAGGTAAACAACAAAGACGGTAAAGGAGAAATATATTCAAACATTGGTACAGACTTTTTTGCCCAGAACAACTACCCTGAGGCTTTAAAGTATGGTTTCAGTTCAATGCGCATATACCAGGAGCTGGGAAGTAAAGATGGTGTTGCCGCAGAACTTGGCGAAATTGGCAGTACCTATCTTGCTATGGCCAAAGCTGATAGCATGGCATCTTCTGAAAAAACTGCAAATCTGAATAAGGCTATAGAATACCTGGATCAGGGTATAAAGACAGCAAAGGAAATGGGTAATCGGACGTACCTGATAGAGTTTAGCCGTGAAATTTCCGAAGCCTATGTGTATGCCGGGAATTGCGATGCGGCGCTGAACAGCCTGAAAGTGTATACTATCTTAAAAGACTCTGTGTTCTCGGATAAAAATAAGACAAAGCTGGCTGGACTGGAGAAACAGCGGGAAACGGAGCTGGCAACCAAACTGGCCAGGCTGGAGTCATTAAGAAAACGTAATGAGACCTTGGTTATTTTTGGTGGGTTTTGTGTGCTGATAACGATTATTGGGATCGTGATCTGGAACAACCGGAAGGTGACGGCTGAAAAGCAGAGATCAGATGAATTATTGCTCAACATCCTGCCGGCGAAAGTGGCGGAAGAGTTGAAGGCCACCGGCAAATCAGAAGCAAGATATTTTGACCCGGTAACGGTGATCTTTACCGATTTTGTTGACTTTACGATACACGCAGAAAAAATGAGCCCGGCCGAACTGATCGCGGAGCTGCACACTTGTTTTAAAGCTTTTGATGACATAAGCGGCAAGTATGGTATTGAAAAAATAAAGACCGCTGGTGACGCCTACATGGCGGTTTCTGGTCTGCCGGTTGCCAGTGGCCAGCATGCGGTGAGCATGGTGAACGCTGCATTGGAAATAAGGGATTTCATGCTGGAGCGCAAAGAAAAAATCGGGGAAAAGGCGTTTGAGGTCCGGCTCGGTATTCATAGTGGCAGTGTGGTGGCGGGCATTGTGGGCGTAAAGAAATTCGCGTATGATATATGGGGTGATACGGTAAATACAGCAGCCCGCATGGAGCAGAACAGTGTAGCCGGCAAGATCAATATTTCCCAGACGACTTATGACCTGGTCCGTGACGTGTTCAACTGCGAGTACCGAGGGGAGATAGAAGCTAAAAAAAAGGGAAATATGAAAATGTACTTTGTTGATGATAAGAAATAAAGGAAGAAATTAACCGTTATATAATCGCACACGATATAAATTGTATTTTATGAAGAAGCTGGCTCAACTAATACAGATCGCCGCAGTTATTTGTTTTTCAATCCCTGCTTTGGCGCAAAACCTGATTACCGTTGCCGGAAACGGACAGAATTCATTTGGAGGAAATGGCGGTCCTGCAAGTACGGCGGCTTTTAACGGGCCCACGGGGATATTCTTTTATCCGCCGAACAGCACCTTGTATGTATGTGATGCAAACAACAATGTAGTCCGGACGATCAATCCATCGGCGATCGTGGGCAACTATGCGGGCAATGGGTTTGGTGCAGGGACAGGCGGCGGCGGATATGCCGGTGATCATGGGCCTGCAACCAGCGCAGAATTAACCATACCGCAGGGCATATTAAAAGACACAGCGGGAAATACGTATGTAGCCGATGCGGGAAACCATGTGGTAAGAAAGATAGATCCAACTGGTGTTATCACAACCATAGCCGGTACGGGTAGTTCGGGTTATACGGGCGATGGCTTTGCCGCGACAGCGGCCACGTTGAAATTCCCGGTTGGGGTAGCAGTTGACACCAACGGGAACATATACATATCAGACTTTTACGCCAGTGTAGTGAGGAAAGTAAATACAGCAGGGATAATATCGACTATTGCGGGCACCGGAACACCAGGTTATGATTTTGATGGTGTTGCTGCAACAACTGCCAAATTGGATAGTCCGACCCATATTGTGGTAGATGCACATGGAACCTTGTACATATGCGATGGGCCCAACCACAGGATCAGGAAGGTGAACACAACAACAGGCATCATTAATACTTTGGTAGGAATGGGTACCCCCGGTAACACCGGCGACAATGGGCCAGCGAGCACGGCACAGATAAATATAGCACGCGGCATTGCTATTGACCATACAGGGAATCTGTATTTTACAGACGTAGCCGAAAATGTGATCAGGCGGGTGAATATAATATCGGGCACGATCTATGCGTTCGGCGGCACCGCCGGCATAGCTGGCTATAGTGGTGATGGTGGACCTGCGACGGCTGCTACGTTTAATCAGCCGGACGGTATCACGTCTGATTCGGCAGGAAACGTTTTTTTCTGTGATCGTCTTTCCAAAGTGGTGCGCAGGATACAGACAGACGGAACTATATCGACTGTTGCAGGACATGATGACAGTTTGTTTTGCGGAGACGGAGGTCCTGCTCTGCAAGCAGAACTTGACTCGCCAATGGCCAGTGCCTATGACGCAGCGGGCAATTTGTACATAGCTGATTATGGAAATAATTGTGTGCGCATAGTAACCCCCTCGGGCGCCATCACAACTTTTGCTGGTGATGCGCTGGCTGGCCCCGGATACGCCGGGGACGGCGGACCGGCAACTGCAGCAAAGCTCAATCATCCTAAAGGGGTGGCAACCGATGCCGCAGGAAATGTTTATATAGCAGATGCCGGGAATTCTGCTCTTCGCATAGTGCACCCATCTGGTGGAATAGCCACTTTTGCAGGCACGCCATTGTCTCCCGGCTCGGGTGGCGATGGGGGCAGTGCCCTCAGTGCACAGATCAATGATCCTAACGGAATAATTGTTGACACAGCAGGAAACGTATATTTTTCTGATGCCGGCAATCACAGGATCCGTATTGTGCATCCTACCGGAGGTATTGATGCTTATGCCGGAAACGGTACTGCGGGCTCGACCGGAGATGGCGGGACCGCCACAGCAGCAGAACTGGTTTATCCTATGGGATTGGCGCTGGATGTTGCCGGTAACTTATATGTCGCAGACTCAGGCGATGCGCGTGTTCGGGTTGTACACCCTTCAGGCGGTATCAGTGCATTTGCCGGTACCGGTACCCGTGGCTTTAGCGGTGATGGTGCATCGGCTTTAACTGCGGAGCTAACCGCACCAATGGGCGTGGCTGTAGACGATACGGGCAATGTTCATATCTCCGATGGTGGTAATGCACGCATACGCATCGTACATCCTTCCGGCGGTATCAACTCCCTGGTAGGCACAGGCGTGCCGGGCTTTAATGGTGACGGTCCGGTAGGTACTGCGCAGGTAAATATGCCCGTGGGCCTTACAAAAGACGCGAGCGGTTATATTTATGTCACCGACCGCAAAAACGACCGTGTGCGCAAGTTTGCGGGTGTGGGGCCACTTTCTGTGATTGAGCCGAAGCAAATAGCTACAGGGGATCTCGCCGTATATCCTAATCCGGGCAAGGACGCGTTTGTTGTCAACTTTTCGTCAGCTACAAACCAACCATTACATTATACGCTTATTGACTTGCTTGGACGGAAGATAACCGAAGGCGATGGGGTAACAAACCAATCGTTTGAGCTTGAGGTTTCTGTGCCGACTGGTGTTTACTTGCTGAATGTAACAACGGGCAATAGCAGGAAAGCAGCCAGGATTGTTGTGGCGCAGTAATGATATTTTCAGAATGGCCGTTTTGTAAAATGGCCGGTATATTTTCATAAATATGCCGGCCATTTACTTTTGACTAATTTGATTTGTTGTTTCTCCTGCTAATGGCAGCGCATTTATTGCCATTCCCAGGTTACCATTCCGTGATGGTAAAAAGCAATGGTTCCATCCGGCAGCTGTACTTCAAGTGTCCCGTCTGTGTGCACGGCTACCAGTGTTGCATCCCATTTGCCGGTGGCGTCGCTGAAGGATTGTTTTTGGTCTCTTTTGTATAACAGTTCATTGTATCGGGCCATTATTTTGTCGGCGGGTGGGGGGCATACCGTGCAAAGCAGGATACTTTCGCGGATCTCGCCACGAAGCTGCACCATATTAACATCATTTCCAGAGGCGATCTTTAACGATGTGGCGAAGGGGAGCGTATCTGGAAAATGCAGCTGTTTTACGTTCAGGCCCAATCCTATAACGCAATATGCCCACTTGTTGCCGCGCAGCACGTTCTCAATGAGGATGCCCCCTGCCTTTTTGTCATTGATAATGATGTCATTGGGCCATTTCACATGTATTTGCCAGTCTTTATGCAAATTTTGTAAAACATTGGCAATCGCAGCCGCTACGGAGGCGTTAAATACGAATTGCTCCTGTATAGCCCGCCCCGGAACCGCGATAATGCTCATAAGCAAGCTTTGGCCGGGAGTATCTGTCCATACTTTGCCGCGCTGGCCCTTGCCTGCGGCCTGGCTTTGAGCCACAATTGTCATGCCTTGCTGTGCTTTATTGGCATCTATAAGCTGCATGGCATAGTTATTGGTGCTATCTATACTATCAAGTTCTATTATAGGCGAATCAGAAAGCATGTGGTTGCGGAATGAGAAAGCATGAGGTTAAGTGAGAAAAGATTTATAATTTTGATAATTCAGAAAGGTATCACGAAACAAAAATAAGATATAAGATTTGGAGAAAGTCATAACTGCCCTGCAGGAAAGAAAAAAAGCACCTGCGCGTCTTACCAAAAATAGCAAGCTATTTAAAACTATAATTAACGCAATCCAGGAAAAGAAAGGTGACGGGATTGTTTCGCTGGACCTGAAAAAGATCGATGAAGCGGTAGCGGATTATTTTATTCTGTGTGAAGCCCGGTCGAATATCCAGATAAAGGCAATAGCCCAGAGCATAGAACAAATGGTGGAAACCGAATGTGACGAAAGGCCATACCATATAGAGCATGGAGACACCTGGACACTGGTGGACTATGTAAATATTGTGGTACACATCTTTCAGCATGAGCAAAGGATGTTTTACAACCTGGAGAGCCTTTGGGAAGATGCGCCGAGGACGGAATATTGATCCTGGGCCTTTCGACTTAGCTCAGGAAGAGGAATTAGTGGTTGGGAATTAGGAATTTGGATTGGAGATTACGGCAAGGTTAGATCAATAAATGGCAGTAAGGAGTGATCGCAAACTTTATACTTTCTACTTGCTGCTTTAGACTTAATAAATAACGATCAAAAGAGAAAATGGAAGATAATAAACAGAAACCCGTGTTACCACCGGTGAATGATAACCCGAATTCCCCGAGGAAGGGGCCTAAATTCAATATCTACTGGATATACGGCCTTATATTGCTTGCAATAGTAGGTGCGCAGATATATGGCGGCAATTTCAATGGCGTCACGGCGGAGCATAGCTTCCAGGATTTTACTGAGTTCCTGAATAAGGGGCAGGTAGCAAAACTGGTAGTTATCAATAACGAGCATGTGGATGTCTATCTGAAGCCCGGGGCAGTTCCCGCTCCACAGCCAGGTAGCAAATTCCCATCGATAGCCAACCCCAATGACAAGGGGCCTTCCTTTAATTTTAAGATAGGTACCGTGGACCGGTTTGGCAAGGACCTTGACGAGGCCGAAAAGAGTATAGCCGTAGAGAACCGCCCGCCTGTTAGTTATGACTCGCAGGGCGATTATGTGCAAATACTCAAATCGTTCCTCATACCTGTGATCTTGCTTGTGGCTATGTGGTTCCTCATCTTCCGCAAGATAGGTGCCGGCGGCGGTGGCCCGGGCGGCGGTGGTATTTTCAATATTGGTAAATCGAAGGCGCAGCTTTTTGAAAAGGGAACACGTGTAAATATTACGTTCAACGATGTTGCCGGTCTTGATGAAGCTAAGGTGGAAGTGATGGAAATTGTGGATTTCCTTAAGAACCCTAAAAAATATACAGCGCTTGGCGGTAAGATACCCAAGGGTGCATTATTGGTAGGTCCTCCAGGTACTGGTAAAACGCTGCTTGCAAAGGCTATGGCTGGCGAGGCGCAGGTGCCGTTCTTTTCCATGTCGGGCTCTGACTTTGTAGAGCTGTTCGTTGGGGTGGGCGCCAGCCGTGTGCGTGATGTTTTCAAGCAAGCTCGGGAAAAAGCTCCATGTATTGTATTTATCGATGAGATAGACGCGATAGGCCGTGCGCGCGGAAAGAATGTGGTAATGAGCAATGATGAGCGTGAGAATACGCTGAACCAGCTGCTTGTGGAAATGGATGGTTTCAGCGGCGACAGCGGCATTATAGTGCTTGCCGCTACCAACAGGCCTGATGTACTGGATATTGCATTGCTTCGCCCGGGCCGTTTCGACCGCCAGATATCAATAGATATACCGGATGTGAAGGGCAGAGAGAAGATATTTGATGTGCACCTGAAGCCCATCAAGAAGTCGAAGGACCTGAATATTAAGAAGCTGGCATTGCAGACCCCGGGTTTTGCAGGCGCCGATATAGCTAATATTTGTAACGAGGCTGCGCTGATAGCCGCCCGTAAAGGCAAGACCGAAGTGGATATGAGCGACTTTAATGACGCCATAGACCGCGTGATAGGCGGCCTTGAAAAGAAAAACAAGATCATACTGCCGGAAGAAAAGCGCATCATAGCTTATCATGAAGCTGGCCATGCGGTTTCGGGATGGTTCCTGGAACATGCGCATCCGCTGGTGAAGGTTACCATTGTGCCACGTGGAGTAGCTGCGCTTGGCTATGCCCAATACCTGCCCAAGGAAGTATATATCCGCACCACAGACCACCTGCTGGACGATATGTGCATGTCTCTGGGTGGCAGGGCAGTGGAGGAACTGATCTTCGGTAAAATATCTACAGGTGCCCTTAGCGACCTGCAGCATGTGACCCGTCTGGCTTATGCGATGGTATCTATGTATGGTATGAACCCGGTGATCGGTAACATATCTTTCTACGATGCGCAGAATGAGAACAGCTTCTCAAAACCTTTCTCTGAAGAAACCGGGAAGATGATAGATGACGAGGTGAGAAAACTTGTGGAGGTAGCTTATGTAAGAGTGAAAAAGATGCTGGTGGACAAGACAGATGCGGTGAAAATGATAGCCGAGGAATTGCTGAAAAAAGAAGTGCTGTTCAAGGATGATATGGAAAGGCTGCTGGGCAAGCGCCCTTACGAGGACCCAATAGCTGCGGATGAAGATCCGCTGGTGCCGGAAGTGCTTATCACGCCAACTGTTTAATACTGATCTTTATAAAAACAAAGGCTGCCCCGGAGGCAGCCTTTGTTTTTATAACTGTCGTGGGCAGATGCATCTAAAAGGTGACAATAAACTCACACCCTTCGTTGGGCTGGCTTTTTACCTCTATTGTGCCGCCCAGTGATTCTATTTGTGTTTTAGTGATGAACAGCCCTACGCCCTTGCTGTCATGCCCCTGGTGGAAAACCTGGTTGAGCTTAAATATTTTATCGCTATACTTATTAAGATCGATGCCGAGGCCATTGTCCTTTACAGAGAGCTGTGTTCTGCCATTGATTGTCCGGGTGTTGATCTCAATAGTTGGTTCTATATCTTCCCTGCGGTACTTTATGGCATTACTGATAAGGTTGTACAATATGCTTTCTAGGTATATAGCCGGGTAACTGATTGTGGGGCTGGCAAATTTTTGACTGACCTTAATATTTTTCTGGTAAATATCGCCTTGCAACTGGCTGGTGATCCTGGCCACTATTTCCGCCAGGTTGCAGGTGTCAACCGGGATATCTTTATCCAGTTTTATGCGGGCAATGTCCACCATCATATCCAGATTGACCAGAAGTGAATTGCTCGCCTCATTGATCATTTTCAGTGCCTCTTCATCCGGAAACACACCGCCCCGCTCGGAAAGGAATGATATGTTCCTAGCTGGCCCGCGCAGGTTGTGGGCGATCATATGGTTCAGCTCTTCCAGCTGGTTGAAGCGGGTGAGCAGGTTGGCAGATGCTGTTTCCAGTTCCTGGTTCTTACGTTTCAGCTCTTCTCTTATCTGCTGCTGTGCCGTGCGGTCTATAACATCGCAGACAAAATATTTAGGGTTGCCATCTTTATCCCATACCAACGAAACAATAATGACGGTTGCTATTACTCTCCTGTTCTTTGATACATATCTTTTCTCAATGGTGTAGGATGATATTTGTTTAGCGAGGAGTTTTTGTATGAGTGGTATGTCGTTGCCTATGTCGTCGGGATATGTGATGTCGTTATAATGCAGGTCCTGCAATTCTTCTTTGGTGTAACCGGTGAGCTCACAGATGATGCTGTTCACTTCCAGCCATCTGCCGCCCGGCGCAATGAGGGCTTTGCCTGAGCCTGAGTAATTAAAAGAATTGGCAAACATTTCCTTTGTCTGCCTTAACTCATCTTCGGCTAATTTAATGCTTGTAATATCCGCATGAGTGCCTATGAAGCGAAAAGGCGAGCCATCAGCTTTTTTCTCTACTACAACACCCCTGCTCAGTATCCATTTATAGGAACCGTCTTTGCATTGATACCGCATGTCGGCAGAATAACCGGACGTCTTGCCTGCCAGGTATTCCTGCATTTTTTCCTGCGCCGGCGCCAGATCATCAGGATGGATTTTTGATGACCAGTCTGCAAAAGTGGTTATCTCTTTGGCGCTATAACCAAACAACCGCTCCCAGTTATCTGAAAAGAAAATGGTTTTCTCTTCCATGTTGGCATCCCATACACCTTGCTCAGATGCATCGAGCGCCATTTTCCATTTATCTTCTATAAGGATATGCTCTTTCCCTTTACTTATATTCTCTATAACAAGAAAAACATAGTCCTTATCAGGATGGCAAGCTAATATTCTTAATGATAAAGTAAGGATCGCTGCAACATCATTATTATAGGAAACATACTCTGTATAGCTGCTGCGGCCTGTAGCAAAAGCCTCTTCGATGAGTTCCCTGCACTTGGCAATGGTGCTGTCGTTTCGTATTTCAGATATTTTTTTGCCTTCGTAGTGGCTTCTGAAAGCACTGAGTGCTGAACCTTCCCTGTCCCATATACGGGTCATCACCTGATCGCGGGAGACTTCTACCACCCGCTCACCAACCTTTAAAAAAGCGTTCACAAGTACATCAATAGCATCTTCATTATTGTACAGCATATTTTAGAGACGTTTCCATGCTAAAGATATTACATAAATGTAGAGTGACCTGTTAGCGAAATGCAAACAGGGCAACTATGGGGTGAATTTTAAAAAAGTAAAATAGTTTTACTTGGCCATTGCCGTCTTAAACTCCGAAGTAAAATGGAATTCGATCTTGGGGTTGTTCTGCCTTTCCGTATTCAGGAACCATTCGCTTTGCGCCAGGTATACCAGGTTGCCGTCTTTATCTTCCATGATGTTGCTTTGCTTGAAACGGGCAAAATCTTCAATGGCTTTCTTATCTCCTGTTATCCAGCAGGCCTTGTAGAACGACAATGGTACGAATGAACAGGACGCGCCATACTCCTGCAGCAGGCGGTATTGTATCACCTCAAATTGCAGCTCACCTACGCAACCTATTATCTTGCGATTGCCACCGTGCTGGGTAAATAGCTGTGCTACGCCCTCATCGGTAAGCTGGCGCACGCCTTTCTCCATTTGCTTGGTCTTCATTGGGTCCTTGTTCACCAGTTCCTTAAATATCTCCGGTGAGAAAGTTGGTATGCCTGTGAACTGAAGGATCTCACCCTCCGTAAGCGTATCTCCTATTTTGAAAGTGCCGGTATCAAAGAGGCCAACTACATCGCCGGGATATGCCTCTTCGATGATGTCTTTTTCGCGGGCCATGAACGAATATGGATTGCTGAAACGAACATCTTTTTCGAGGCGGGTATGCTTGTAGTAGGTATTGCGGGCAAACCGGCCGGAGCATACGCGCAGGAAGGCGATACGGTCGCGGTGACGAGGATCAAGGTTGGCGTGTATCTTGAAAATGAAGCCGGTGAATTTATCTTCGTTGGGTGCTACATAACGCTTATCGGTATCGCGGCCCTGGGGCATGGGGGCAATACGGATGAAAGTATCCAGCAGCTCTTTTACACCAAAATTATTTACGGCGCTACCAAAGAATACCGGGGCTATTTTACCCTCGAGGTATTTGTTGGTATCAAGCGCACCATATACGCCCTGAAGCAGCTCAACATCTTCACGCAACTGGTCGGCATCACGTTGTCCTATCTTTTCGTCCAGCAGCTTATCGCTGAGGTCTTCAATGGGGACGGTATTTTCTTCGGTAGATTTTTGACTGGCAGTAAACAGGTTCAGGCTGCTGTCGTGCAGGTTGTAAACACCCTTGAATTCCTTGCCCATATTTATCGGCCATGATAGTGGATGCAAGGATATCTTCAGTTCCTTTTCAATTTCGTCCATGAGGTCGAAAGGGAATTTACCATCTCGGTCCAGTTTGTTTACAAACACGATCACCGGGGTATCACGCATCCGGCATACCTCTACCAGCTTGCGGGTCTGCTCTTCCACCCCGTTCACGCTGTCTATCACCAGGATAACACTATCCACGGCTGTAAGCGTGCGGTAGGTATCCTCAGCAAAGTCCTTGTGACCGGGAGTGTCCAGCAGGTTGATGAGGGTTTTGTTGTACTCAAAGCTCATTACGGAAGTAGCTACAGAGATACCCCTCTGGCGCTCTATCTCCATAAAGTCGCTGGTAGCGTGTTTCTTTATCTTGTTGCTCTTCACGGCGCCTGCCACTTGTATTGCGCCGCCAAACAGCAGCAGCTTTTCAGTAAGCGTGGTCTTACCGGCATCCGGGTGGGAGATGATGGCGAAGGTGCGGCGGAGCGATATTTCTTTGTCGTATTTCATTTTTAGTCGGAAGTCGTGAGTCATAAGTCGTAAGTCTGTAGTTCGCTCACGGCTAATTTTAAAAGTGTGCAAAGGTACTGATTTGGGTGGTATGTACCGGATTTGTGTAGCCGGGTTATGTCATTTTGAGGTTTTACCTGCCTGATAAATTGTAGTAAATTTGTACAAAGCCAGTTTATGACTACAACGGAAGTATTGGGGGAAACAGGTGAAAAAATATATAGACAAAGCTGACGATAAATCGCTGAGGATTGTGCCGGAGATACTGGAAATCGAGCAGGAAGGAGATTTCTGGGATAACCTTCCCGAACATGTGAAAATGGATGTGGAAGAGGCAAAAAAGCAATCTGAGAGGGGAGAAAGTAAATCAACTGATGAAGTAAAATAAAAAATGGCTTACGGTTTAAGCAGCCTTATTTCTATTCACCGCTTCAATGCGCCTCTTTTTCCGAACATCGGCGCGTTTCTTTTTTTCCGCATCTGCCAGTTTCATGATCTTAATTTCCATTCGAGTCATAGCGTCAATGTAATCTTCCATATCCTTAAAATCGCCTTCCTCTATAAGCCATTTAGCCTCGCGTAACTCTTCCGGTGTTACGATTTTATATCTGAAGTCTGCATACTTATCTGTTTTTTCAATTTTCCTGGTAACCATAACGATAACATGTTTTTATTACTGCAAATTTAGGAGTTAAAATGAAAACAACCTTATATCTAATCCCATTTATCATGCCATGACCGTACCATGTTCTACCCTCATGCTGTATAAAGATATTACAAGTTTTTAAGAGTTTTGAAATCTGTAAGAATCTCAAATCATGATCTTTGTTTTTGTACATGAAATTATCGAGAATATGGTCGCAATATTGCGATACCCATTTAATTTCTACGGTACGGTTACGCACCTTTATCTTAACGTTTTCTGTAGACATACGAAATCAATATCCCGAACAAAAGTATATGACTCACCCCCAATCCCTATTCATGTTATTAACACCCTGTGGATACTTTAGTACAGATAACTTTATGGTAACATTATATTTGTAGCAAAACAATCTTTACGAATGGCATTAACCACCCTTAAAGATGACTTGTTGCAGGAGTTCAGGGACGAAAGGATAATGATCAATGACCAGATCGAACTCCTGGACCCACTCGCAACTTCCCTCAGAAAACCGGCGGCCCAAAGGCTTCTAAGCAGCGGCACCTTAATTATCTCCGAGATCAGTTGTTATATAGTTAGTTTGGGCGGTCTTGCCTTTATTGGCTTTATGCACATGATCTACCCGTTCAGCCTGATGGGAGATCTGTTTTACAATCCGCAGATACGCAACCGGGTAGGTAATATGGACATGATCTATTTTATACTTGCTGTGTATGGAATAACGGCCGTGAGTGTGGTGCTGATATTCATTATTGGCCGCATGGCGCGTGAGATAAGGCTGAAGAACGACATACTGCACGTGGCTGGAAAAGACATAAAAACGATCATAGGCCAGCACCTGGAGCGTAAAGCCGCCCACGAGACCATAGAGCAGCGCCATATGCTGGGCCTGTCTGGTATAAGTATCCCTAATCCTGCGCCGGCAATGGCGACGCCGTCAAAGCAAAAGGTGTATGTGAATGAAGTGATGAACCCCGGCTATGAGCATGCCCTGGCGTATAATGTATTGCCTACGTCGGAAGGCTAATAATCCACAATTTTTAGATAAGGAATGATGACAAAATAAAGTACACCATCTTACTCGTTCTTTTCCACTTTTGCTTCGTTACAAAAGTCTTTAAATAGCTTGCTATTCGCAGATTTTTCGCCTCGCAAAAAAGAAAAATAACTTCGCAATATGGTGTACTTTATTTTATCATCAATCCTAACATTCGGTATAGCTATCCTCATTATCTTTGAGGCATTGGCCTTCTTTGTGTGGCCATAACTTCAAATTTTCATAATGACTTTATACGACAAGATAAAGGTTACGGCTTCTTTCATTCAGCAAAAGACAACTACAAAACCTAAGGTGGGTATCATATTGGGCAGCGGCCTTGGCGGGCTGGTGGATATTATTGAAAAAGAAACTTCTATAGCCTATGCGGATATTCCCAATTTCCCGGTGTCAACAGTTGAGGGCCACTCGGGGCAAATGATATTTGGAAAAATAGGCAAATGCTCTGTGATGCTGATGGCCGGCCGGTTTCATTACTACGAAGGATATAGTATGGAAGAGGTGACGTTCCCTATACGGGTAATGAAAGCCCTGGGCGTTGAGACGGTTATCCTGTCGAATGCTGCAGGCGGCACGAATGCCACTTTCAATATAGGCGACCTGATGATCATAAAAGATCACATAAATATATGCCCTGAACATCCACTGCGTGGGCCAAATGACGAACGGCTGGGCACCCGCTTCCCGGATATGAGCCAGGCTTATGACCACGATCTTATAGCCCTTGCCAGGGAAATTGCCGATGAGCAGGGCCTCAGCCCCAGGGTTGGGGTCTATATAGGCCTGCAGGGGCCAACTTTTGAGACGCCAGCTGAATACCGGATGCTGCATGCTATGGGCGGTGATGCAGTGGGCATGAGTACTGTAGCCGAGGTGATCGTGGCCCGCCATGCAGGTATGCGGGTCTTTGCCATGAGCGTAATAACCGACCTTGGAATAACCGATGTGCCGATAATCATAACCCATGAAGAAGTGCTGGAAGCTGCCAATGCTGCTGCGCCAAAAATGGCAGCGCTGGTAGAGGAGTTGGTGAAGCGAATGTAATATATACCAGGTTTACAATTATTTTATGGGTATCAAATTCTGTACCCAGCGAGCAGAATTCACATTGCAATAAATTGTTTTTACATTGCGTATTATGAATGATAAACTACATCCTATAAGCAGTCTCCTTTCTGATGTAAAACTGCTGATCGATGAAGCACGCCAAAGGGTTGCAGTTACAGTAAATGCCGAAATGAGCATGCTCTATTGGAAGGTAGGCAAAAGAATCAATGATGAAGTATTGCACGGAAAGCGTGCAGAATATGGTAAAGAAGTGCTTCATTCACTTTCTGTTGCCCTAACTTCACAATATGGTAAGGGTTGGAGCATCGCCCAACTTAGAAAATGCCTTCGTTTCGCATTAGTTTTTTCTGATAAGCAAATTGTGGACACACTGTGTACGCAATTAAGTTATTAACATATAAGGTTGCTTGTTTTTATAGACGACTCTCTTAAAAGAGCATTTTACACAGAAATATGCAAGATGGAGCATTGGAGTGTAAGGCAGTTACAGGAGCGTATTAATTCTATGCTATATGAACGTACAGCTATCTCAAAAAAGCCGGAAGAAACAATTAAGCACGATCTGAAAAAATTACGAGAGGATAATCAGTTATCGCCCGACCTTATTTTCCGGGATCCTTATTTACTTCACTTCCTTGGGCTGGCAGATAGCTACCCCGAAAAAGACCTCGAATCAGCAATACTTGCCGAAATGCAACGGTTCATTATTGAAATGGGAAGCGATTTTGCATTCCTCGCCAGGCAAAAACGAATTACTATTGACAACAGGGATTACCGGATAGATTTACTTTTTTATCACCGCAAGCTTAAATGTTTCGTAGCGATTGACCTCAAAATTGGCGAATTTGAAGCTGCCCATAAAGGGAATATGGAACTATACCTGCGTTACCTTGAAAAATATGAACAAGTGGAAGGAGAAAATACCCCGGTTGGCCTAGTCCTGTGTACAGGCAAAAATGACGAACACGTAGAATTGCTGCAACTGCATAAAAGCAATATCAGGGTTGCTGAATACCTGACGCTATTACCTTCCCGCGAGTACCTGCAGGAAAAACTTCACAAAGCTGTTGAAATAGCCAGGAATAACTTACTGGCAGATTCTAAAAGTGAAGGGGAATGAAATAGAATTCACTTTTATCACAATTCCCATTTTAACAGATTTTATACTTAACACCATTAACTTTGCCCCAATATTTTTTGGGCCAGACTTTGATATATATCTTTCAGAAAAAAAACGGCGTTTGCCTGTTGCTGCTTTGTCTGCTGTTTTGCGGAAAGGGGGTGTTTGCCCAGTCCAGCCTGTCGGGTGGGAACCCGAGCCAGCTTAACACTATTGCCAACGCTCCGCAAAGAGATACCAATGCCAATAAAACGAACACAGCAAAGTGGAAAGATGAGGATGCAAAGATCTCCTATGAAAAGCTGAATTCGGCAAGGGAATATTATCCCGACACTTCTTTGCATGGATTTCAACGGTTGTCTTATACACAACCTTGGTATAATGACCTGGGCAATCTTGGCAGCCCGGTATATAATCTCATGTTCACACCCGAAGACCGGCTTGGCCCATCGCTGGGCTATCATGTATTTGATGTATATCGGTTCAATGTGGACAGCCTGCCTTTTTATAGTACCACCCGGCCTTATTCCGTTTTCAATTACCTCCTGGGCTCCAAGCTGGAACAGACGGCGGGCATTATGCATACGCAAAACATAAAGCCCAACTGGAACTTTGCGGCGGAATATCACAAAACCACCTCTCCAGGTTTTTATAAAACCGAGCGCAACAACCATGACAATGCCTTCTTTAGCACAAACTATAAGAGCCTCAATAAGCACTATACGCTGTATGCTGGTATGGTGTATAATAATGAGCAGCATGACGAGAACGGCGGGGTTGTTATACCTGCACAACTGGACAGTGCGGGCTTCCTGGACCGGAAAATTGTGGACGCTGCTTATGAGAATGACAACTACAGCCAGACAAGATCAACGGTATCTAATGTGCAGCGCGATTTCACTGTTCTTTTACAGCATAGCTATACCTGGGGAAGAACGGATACTACTTACAACTCTGATTCAACCCAATACAGTTACCGGTTGATACCGCGTTTTAGCATTACCCACAAAATGGAGGTGAGCACCGAAAAGCACACGTATAAAGATCTGTCGCCGGACTCACTGAGGTACACCACTTTGTTTGCGCAGACCTTTGTGAACAATGGCAGTGGCTTTTACACTGTTGGTACCGATTCGGTGGTTACCCAACAAAAATGGTTCTGGATAGACAATAAGTTCCTACTCAATGGTTTTGTGGGAAAAGAGGGGCACGAATTGAAGTTCAGCGCGGGCATAGGCAGCAGGTACGACCAGTTTACCTCGCTGCCTGTTTCCAATCAAATACTCGACAGCCTGCCAAAAGTAGTTTATTCTCTGGGCCGGGACCAGAGCAGAATACTCAGCAACTACCTGGAAGGTGAGCTGAAAAAGGACGCACTAAAACCAGGCGAGTGGGAATATGGCGCAAACGGTAAGTTCTTTTTCACCGGTCAGGATGCCGGCAACTTTCTGCTCAATCTGCTCGTGGGCAAGGAGTTTAAGAGTAGCAGCTTCGTTGCAGGCTTCAGAGAGCAGTTGAATAGTGCACCTTATAGCTATACGAACTACGAGAACCAGTTTACCAAACAGTTTTTCTCGTTCAATAACGAAAGCGTGTCGCAGCTATATGCCACGCTTGCCATTTCTAAACTGCGCCTTTCGGGTGGTGTGCGGAGCTATGTGATCGGCAACTATATCTATATAAATGACAGTGAAAAACCCGCACAATACACGATACCCTTTACGCTCAGCCAGGGCTGGGTAAGAAAGGTATTCAGGTTGGCGGGCTTCGTGCTTGACAATGAATTGGTCTATCAGCAGACTACGGCGAACGCACCTGTGAATGTGCCGGCGCTTATGGGCCGGCACCAGCTGAGTTATGAGCAGGCAATGTTCAAACATTCGTTGAAAATATCTGCAGGGATAGAAGTGCGCTACAATACCGCATACCACCCGGCTGGTTACGATGCATTGCTGAACCGGTTCTTTTACCAAAACACCACCTATGTGGGGAATTCGCCTGTTGCATCTGTGTTTGTGAATTTCCGTATCAAGCGTTTTCGCGCATTCGTGATGGGTGATCAGCTACAGGAATTCTTCGTGAGGAACACGATACTTTTTACGGGTACCCCGGTTACAAATTTTTTAACATCGGAGCAGAAATATTATGGCGGCACAGGGGCTAATTATACACCTGTATATGCGGCTCCTGATGCGCTGATAAGGTTTGGATTTACATGGGCGCTGGTGAATTAGCTCAGTTTACAGTTGGCAGTTTACAGTTGATCTACGTGGCCTTCCCGAAACTGTAAATTGTGAACTGCCAACTCTACTGAAACTATTTTCCGCAATATTTCTTTATGTAGTCTTCTGCTTGCGGGTTATGCAAAGTCGCTGCCATCCTGAAATCTGCGCAGGCGCTGTCTTTACTTTTCAGGTTGGATAAAAACTGTCCCCTGTAAATATATGGTTGCGACCAGTTGGGATCCAGTTTAATAGCGGTATCAAAATCACAAATGGCCGAGCGGTAATCCTTGATCTCACCATAAGCTACCCCACGGTTTACATAGCCCATAGCATGACCCGGTAAGACCTGGATCTCCATACTGAAATCTTTGATCGCGCCAGCCAGGTCGCCCAATTTAAACCTGCATGAACCTCTCATGCTATACGGAAGGTAAAAGTCCTGCCTCACCTGTATGGCTTCATCCAGCGCGCTTATAGCTTCTTTGATATGGCCCGCCGCATACTCTTTACGGCCAACTGCGATGAGCGCAAGAAAGAAATTTTTCCGGCTGTCAACGGCGACTTTCAGGTCTGCCATGCTCGCCTTGTCATTACCTATCGTCTCTTCAAGATTTGCCCTGTTGTAGTACCCCAGTGTGAATTTAGGATTCAACTGAATGGCGCGGTTGAAATAATACATTGCATTGGTGAAGTCGCCCTCGAGCTCATAAACACCGCCCAGTTCATAGCTTGCACGCCAGTTTGCGGTGTCAATTTTCAATGCCATATCATATTCTTTCCGGGCATTGTCCAGGTCGTCATTCAGTACATAGTCGTTGCCTTTGATGAGATGCTCTTCACTTTCATTGTTTTTCTGTTTACACGAGCTAAAAATAAACAGTGTGCCAGCCATTATTACGAGAAATCGTTTCATGCAAATAATTTTCAGAAAAGATAGCTGAAATTAAACAAACGTGCAAGAACGTTTAAACAGCCAAAATCCTGTATCTTGCG
>CAIRTW010000321.1 GCA_903881585.1 uncultured Bacteroidota bacterium
AAGTCTGTTGCAGCACAACCAACAACAAGTCTACATCCGCTCTAAACCTCAAGAAAAGGAAGTGGCTTTACAACAGAAAATGGGGTTAAGACAACTCTTACCCATCATCCCGAAGAGTCAATTAGAAAAATATATCTAAATCTTATTTGTAGAGAGCCCGTAGGGGAACGCGTTCTTGATAATCAATTAGTTATGCTCAAAAGGTGTCAAACTCGAGAAAAATATTTTCTACCCCCCTCATTTTTGTAGCCTGCCTCATCATTGAAAATAACACTCTATTTGCGCAAATAATCGGCTCGAATTCGTTTGTGCAGGGACGCTACCTCGAAATTGGCATGACGTCCTATGGTGCATTCGGCGCAAGCTCAACACCATCCACCTATCATCCATTCCCTGCTGGCTCCGGTTTGGGTGAGGTATATGACTGGGGGCATGATGGATGGACCGTAGGGACGCCGGCATCAATGGGGGATTATACTTATCCAGGCTCGCCATACGAAGGTTGGGGCATACAGGTAGGTAGCCCTTCTGGTCTCAATTGGGCCTTCTCGAGTAATGGCGCTATCACCGGACCCGGCTCATTAACCGGAAATACAGTAGCTTATTCCAACACAGGTGGTAAGGCCGTTGTGACCTGGGCTGGCACAACCGCCGGTGGCCAGCTTGCTGTAAATATGCAGACAAGCATAGATACCAATGCCTCGTGGGTGGTCATGAAAGTCGTTCTGACCAACACAGGTGCAAGTACACTAAGCAATATTTATTATTTCAGGGGCTGTGATCCGGATAATGATGAGGCACATGGTGGTTCGTTTTCAACCCACAATGTGGTAACATATCAAAATGATGTGGATCACCGGGTACTGATCTCCGCGATAGGGATGGTTGACACGTTTGCGTACATGGGACTTGGCACAAAAGACAGCAGGGCCAAGGCTTTTGTTGATGCAAGCTGGCCGATTGATTTTTCTTGCACAGATCTCGGTGCCACATACATTGGTACATCTCCAGCTGGCAGCCAGTACACAGTTGGTGTTCCTGTTATTGGAGATTACGGAATCGGCCTGGTATTCAATTTGGGTAACATCGCTGCGGGAGATAGTGCTGTGTTTTCTTATGCTTATGTTTTTAACGGGATACCTGGACTCGATAGCGCATTTACCGGTAATTCCATTGCCGGTCCGTCTTCGGTATGCGTTGGCTCAGACATCGCATTGACGGATGATGCCGCTGGCGGCACATGGAGCTCTACGGCTCCTGGCGTGGCCAGCGTAGGCGCAGGTACTGGTATAGTAGCTGGCGTTTCTGCAGGAACGGCCACTATTTCTTATGTAATTCCTGGTCCCATAGTTTCCACTTTTATTGTTACGGTTAATGCAACAATGCCATCCACTATCACAGGGAATACTATCGTATGCACCGGCTCTACAACAACACTTAGCGATGCCACAACCGGCGGGGCATGGAGTTGCAACCCTTCGGCAGTTGCATCCATTACTACCGGTGGCGTTGTGTCAGGTCATTCCGCAGGCACAGCTACGGTTAGTTACGACCTGGGCGGCTGTGCCATTGCAACAACAGTTCATGTCAAAGGGATGCAGATACCACAAATATGTGCAGTAACGATCGACTCTGCCACTGGCAAAAACCTTGTGATATGGAACCAGTTTACACCAAACAATATTGAGCAGTTCAATATCTACCGCGAAAACTCTTCAAGTGTATTTGTTGAAATTGACAGTCAGGCGTCCAATGTATATAGCACCTATCTTGATACTGGTTCTTACCCATTGGTACAAAGTTATAGCTACCAGCTTACCGCCCTTGATTCCTGCGGCATTGAGAGCCCGCTGGACTCAAGCACCGTTGCTACTACTGTGCATTTAACGGCTAGCCTCGGTGTTGGTGGTACCATTAACCTCAACTGGAATACCTACGTAGGTGCTCCTGTTACCACGCAGAAAATAATGCGTAGTGTAGGTGGCGCTCCATTTGTAAATATTGCATCAGTTGCCAATACCGTGATATCATACACCGACATGACACCACCTGCCGGGTCATTGGTATATCAGATCAATTCCGTCATGACCAGCCCATGTTCTCCAAGTGCCCGCACAACGGCCGGTGGGTATTATGTGTCTTCAAACCCGTTCGTGATTGCTAATGGTACTGCTACTACTACCGGAGTAAAGGCAATGGTAAATAACCCTGCAATTCAAATTTTCCCCAACCCCACCACAGATGAGCTAACCATAAAAATGACACAAAACGCATACAATGCATTCACCATCACCAACAGCATAGGCCAGCAATTAATACAGCAGCCTTTAACCGGAACAGAAACAAAAGTGAATGTTAGTGTGCTGCCTTCGGGCTTGTACTACATTACCTTCAGGGGTGATAATGGTACGGCGGTGCGGAAGTTTGTGAAGGAGTAGGGGCGAACTCACCTGCCCTGCGCAGCGTGGGGCACAATATAGCCTGCATATCTGTTAACCACAGCTAATCTGAGGTCTAGCCCCTACCTTTGTTCCCCATATGCTGAAGACAGATTTTCTCATTATAGGATCGGGTATAGCGGGGCTCACCTTCGCAGTGAAAACTGCCCGCAGGTTCCCCGAAAAAACCATAATCATACTTACCAAGGCCAATACGGATGAAACCAACACGAAGTACGCCCAGGGTGGCATAGCTGTGGTAAACGACCTGGAGCGCGACAGCTTTCAGAAGCATATACAAGATACACTGGTGGCCGGAGATGGCCTTTGTAATGAGCATATAGTCGATGTTGTAGTGACAGAAGGCCCTGAGCGCGTAAACGAGATAATAGAGTGGGGAGCAAAGTTTGACAAAGACACAGGTGGCGACTATATGCGCGGCAAGGAAGGTGGACACTCAGAAAACCGGATACTGCATTATAAAGACGTAACGGGCTTTGAGATAGAGCGCGCGCTGCTGGAAGAAGTGAAGCGATACCCGAATATAGAAATACACAACCACTGGTTTGTGGTGGATATCATAACCCAGCACCACCTGGGCTACCTGGTCACCAAGTCCACGCCGGATATCACCTGCTATGGTGTATATGCGCTGAACCTGGAGAATAATAATATAGAAAAAATACTGGCCCGCTGCACGCTCATGGCCTCGGGTGGGGTAGGGCAGGTGTATCGCACCACCACCAACCCACGTATAGCTACCGGCGACGGTATAGCCATGGCCTACCGCGCCAAAGGGCGCATAGAGAACATGGAGTTCATTCAGTTTCACCCTACTGCGTTGTATGAGGCCGGCATTAGCCCTTCGTTCCTCATCACAGAGGCGGTGCGCGGCGATGGCGGCATACTGCGCAACAAGGATGGCGTGGCCTTCATGCCCGGCTACGACCCCCGGGCCGACCTGGCACCACGCGATGTGGTAGCCCGCGCCATAGACAGCGAGATGAAGCGCACAGGTACCGAGCATGTCTATCTGGATTGCCGGGTCATGGACAAAGAAAAATTCCTTGCCCACTTTCCCAATATCTATGCAAAGTGCAAGAGCATAGGCATAGATGTGATGGTGCAGATGATACCAGTAGCGCCGGCAGCTCACTATTGTTGCGGCGGTATAAAGACAGACGAGCGGGGGCGATCATCAGTGATCAACCTATATGCCTGCGGCGAATGTTCGAGCACCGGCCTGCACGGGGCCAACCGGTTGGCATCTAACTCGTTGCTGGAAGCGCTGGTTTTTGCGCACAGGTGCGCAGAAGATATGGCATCGCGGATAAACGATATAGAGCTCAAAGAAGATGTGCCCGACTGGAACGCCTCCGGCACAAATGACCCGAAGGAAATGATCCTAATCACGCAAAGCCTCAAAGAGCTGCAGCAGATAATGAGCGACTACGTGGGCATAGTGCGCAACGATGTGCGCCTGCACCGCGCTTTGAGCCGCATAGACCTCATTCACAACGAGACTGAGGAACTATACAAGACTACTACGCTCTCGCCACAGTTATGTGAGCTTCGCAACCTTATTACTATCGGTTACCTGATAGTAAAGGGGGCTCAGTTTAGAAAGGAGAGCCGGGGGCTGCACTTCAATACTGACTATCCATTTAAGAGTGAGATAGTGCAGCAGGTGGTATTGTAACCCCCCAACAATCCCCAAACCCTCTCCCGCAGAAAAAAGCGAGACCTCGTTCAGGGGGGCTTCGCTGGTGAATATGCTTTCAGCAGCAGATCTTTAATGTTGTTTGCATTGATTAGCTTATTTTTGTAGTGATAAATGTATTGATTGAGCTACATGGTGAGTTGCAAGAAAACTAAAATTTATGTTGACAATACACCCACAATATATTACTGACACGGCAGGGAAGAAAATGGTTATGCTTCCAGAAAGTGAGTTTAGCACCATTATGGATGAACTTGAAGCGCTCGAAGATGTCCGTTTATTTGACGAAGCGAAAAAAGAGGATGATGGGGAAAGGATTCTTTTTTCGGACTACTTAAAAGAGCGGAACGCAAAGAATGGCTAAGTACACCGTATCGTTGACCAAGCGAGCCAAAAAACAATTGGATAAAATTGCTGATAATATAGCTGCGCCTATCTTTCTGGCAATTAATAAACTTGAGGATAACCCACGGCCATTCGGATATATAAAACTAAAAGGCAGAAGTGGCTACAGGATTAAGGTTGGCGATTATCGAATTCTTTATGAAATAATTGATGCTAAACTGATTGTCGAAGTTGTCGAGCTAGGAACAGAAAAGATGTTTACGGGTAAGAATACATACCAGGGTGAGACTATGAAGCAGATGGTATTGTAATGGGATTGTTTCGAGCTATTTCTTTAACTCCACAGTCTCGTCAGCCACCTTTATCACTTCTTTTATAGCATTGTCAAGGTCATTTGCCGCGCGGGTCATTTGCGGCACTATGTCTTTTATGAAATCCTCATGGTCTACAAATTCGATGATACTGATCGCTCCCATCACGCGGGCCAGTGGCTCACGCATGTAGTGTGCATTATATTGTATGAGCTCCACGAGTTTCTTATTTGAGTTGGCCAGCTCTGCGGTGCGCTCAGCAATGGTTTGTTCCTGCTCTTCTACCAGTTTTACAACTTTTGCCTTTTCCTCCACCACTTGGGCCGTCCGCTCTATGACTATTTCTTCGAGGTGTTCTTTTTCTTTTCTGAGCGAAGCCGTGCGCCAGCGAAGCAGCGCAATGGCCACGTACACCACGGTCATGAAATAAAGGCAATATGCCCACCATGTCCGGTATATCGGTGGCGATACGGTGAATGTGTAAGAGATGGGTTCGCTCCAGATGCCATCAGGGCTTTGCGCTTTGAGTCGGAATGTATAGTAGCCCTCGTGAATATTCCCGAATGTAGCTGTTGTCTTGTTGGTCGGTGGCTCCCAGTCTTTGTCATAGCCCTCCAGGAAGTACTGGTATCTTACCATGAACGGTCGTGCAAGCTCATTTGCGCCAAACTCAAAAGTTACTTTGTTGTGGGCAAAAGGTAACACAAGCTCTTGTGGAACAGGGTAGAAGCGGGCAATGTCGTCGAAGCGTACATGCGCGAATTTCCGGACCATTGAGTCCCGTCGAGATGAGGTGAGGACATTTCCGAAAACCCTCACCTCTTCATTGATCGCCGCCATTGAATCTTTAACGTCATTATTTCCATTGAGGTCGTTCCAGCAGATCGGTTCCCCGTCCACGGTAACGGCATCCAGGAATACATGTGGCGGCTGGGTGTTCTTATGAATTTCATTGTAGTCAAACCGTATCAGTTTGTCGCCGCTGCCGGCCCAGACTATACCTTTGCTATCAATGCACATCGCGTTTGAATTAATATCCTTTACGGGATAGCCGTTTGTAAAATGGTACTTTTCAAAAACGGGTGTATAGTCCTCTGCTAGTTCCACATTGCTGTGGCGGTTATCAGCAGGCAATAGCGTGGGATCACCGTTTTCGGGGCTTTTCGTGATTTGCCTGTTGCCCGTAAAAACCATAAAGCCATCATTTGTGCCAAACCAGATATTTCTGTTCCTGTCTTCCCTGATATTGTAAACACCGTTGCTGCCAAGAGCGCTGGCTGCATTGAATGGAGCAAATGTTTTGCCATCATATCGGCTGGCCCCTCCGCCGTCAGTACCAAACCAAAGGTTGCCGCTTTTGTCCTGGCATATACTCCACACGAAATTGCTGCCAAGCCCCTGTGTGGTGGTGAAGTTTGTAAAAACCGGCTTGCCTTTGGTCTTAGATGCGGCTGCATCTAAGCAGGATACGCCACCTCCGTTGGTGCCGAACCAGATATTGCCGGCCTTATCTGCTAATATGGTATTTACACGGTTGTTGGCAAGCCCTTGTTCTGTGTTGTAATTGGTGAAAGATTTGCCGTCAAAGCGGCTCACGCCATAGCGATAGGTGCCAAACCACAGATTACCTTCCTTATCTTCAGCAATACTCGAAAGGTTATCAGCAGCAAGACCTTGCGCTTTAGTGTATGTAGTAAATCCGGGAGTTCCGGTTTTAGGCAAGTGGTCCGTATAACAACTAACACCACCGCCGCCGGTAGCAAACCAGATGTTGCCATTTTTGTCCACAAGCATTCCGTTCACAACATCGCCGCCCAACCCTTGTACTGACGAGTAGGTCGTAAAACGGGCAGCGCCACCATCTGGCGGATCAGCCTCGTAGTGGCTCACACCGCTGCCATCTGTGCTGAACCACATGTCTCCACGTGTGTCTTCAACTATGCCTATCACTGCATTAGAGGGGAGGCCCTGGTCGCTTGAATAGGTAGTGAACGCATTGCCGTCATAACGGCATGCGCCGCTTCCAGCGGTCCCGAACCAAATGCACCCGTTGTTGTCTTCACCAATGCTTGCGATAGTATTATTGGAGAGCCCGTCTGTGGCAGTATAGTTTGTAAATGGATGCGAATCATTTCCGGTGTCATTTTGCGGATCATAGCAGCTTACGCCGTTATTAGTGCCAAACCATAGTTTCCCCGACCTGTCGGCCAGCGCACACGATATCCCGTTGTCGGCAAGGCCCCTGTCTCGTGTAAAAGTGGTGAAACTCTTTGATCCTGCTGTTACCTTTCCTAGCGGATCATAGCGGCAGACGCCGGCATCGGATGTTCCGAACCATATTTTCCCTGTTTTATCTTCCGAAATGCAAGACACCTCGTTTTTTGGAAGACCGTCTGCCGTAGTATAGTTGGCGAAGATCTGCGTCGCGCCGCCGGCTTTCCGCCGTGGGTCATACTTGCTTACACCGCCTTTGGTGCCGAACCAGATATTCCCTGTCTTATCTTCCGCAATGGCGCTGACCTGGTTATTTGCAAGTCCCTGCTCCTGCTTATAATTTGTAAAGAGCTTTGATCCAGTATCAGCACCATGTGCAGGGTCGTAGCAACTAACGCCAGAATCGGCGGTCCCTATCCAGAGTTTTCCGTTTTTATCTGTAATAATAGTTGTCAGGTAATTACTCGCCAGTCCCTGGCGCCGGGTATAGGTTTTGAATTTTTTTCCATCATAGCAGCTTGCACCGCCACTGGTGGTGGCAAACCACATATTGCCGGAGTGATCTTCCGTTATCGCCATCACCTCGTTATGAGCAAGCCCCTGGGCAGTTGTATAGGTGGTAAATGTTTTGCCATCGTAGCGGCATACACCACAGGGCAAACGCATTAAAATAGCCATGCCAATCCACAATGATGTTGAAAAATAGACAGATGGTGGTTTGAGAGGTAAGTTTTGCACAAAATTTTTCTGACAATCAATAAAGTCGGTTCTTGTTGTTCCAAAAAGCCATGA
>CAIRTW010000322.1 GCA_903881585.1 uncultured Bacteroidota bacterium
GACTTGAAAAAGTCGGTTTTTTTATGTGTGTCAGGCATGGATATAGGCTGTAGGGTGGAAGTCCCGAATACGCTTTACAGTAGGGAGTATTAGCCAAGAGCAAGGGTGTCGTGGGCGACTGCGAATCTGAAAGAAGCTGTCGGCAAACGTTCGAGCCAACGAACAGGAAGTGCATATAAGGCGGGATTATACGGGTGATGTTGCAGTTTTGAGCACATAGTTCGACGCGTATTGTGCTATTTAAAAATAAATATTTTAATTATACATACATATTTATTTAATTGTCAATATTATATGAATTTACCCCAACTCTACAAAATATTGTGTATTTGCCACAAATTTTACAAAAAATGAAAATCTGGTACTATTCTTGCTGCATATTATTAACGAGCCGTTCACGAAAAGATAGTATCTTAGTAACCGATAAGGATGTTATTAAAAACGCAATAAGAGGTTAATGACAGTTTGTAAGCAAAGAAAAGGAGAAATAAACTTTTAAAAACAAGGCGTATGAAAAATTTTACAAAATCAGTTTCGACCTGCAAAATCTTTTCGCATAACGGAGCAGGCGCAATCCAATATTCATTGTGTTTAGTAGCTGCTGTTCTAATTTTAAATACAACATCAGTAGCTCAGCAACAGAATAAAAGCGCATCCAGGCAATCAATTCAGTCGCTTGCTCATTCTGGAAGCACTTCTCCGAATTACAGTGTCACGGCAAAAAATGGCAAACTTATTTTATTGGATGGTAAATTGGAAACCGTTGTTTCAAATGACCCCGGTAGCAACTTGCCATTGGTGAACGGTGATGAGGTTTATTATGTCCGGAAAGCAGAAGGAAGCAGTAACTCGTCGGGATCTTCAATTTATGCTTATCACATAAAGACAAAAAAAACCGAAGATATTATTACTCCGAATTCACCAGCAGGTGACTACGATTTAAAGAATGTTGTTGAAAATTTATTGCAGAATAAAAACTCGGGCAAGTTATATTTTTCTACTTCCTTAAAAAACAGGCGAGGTCATACAGAATTTCTGACCTGGATTTATGACATCAGCTCAAAGAAACTGGCAGTTTACAAAGATGGCAGGATTGAAAGTATAGATACTCTCGGTAACCAAACCATTGTTTTTGATGGTTTTGATTCAAAAGGCAAATTTACAAGCAGAACACTTGTAGGAACCGACGGGAATTCAATAAAAGTATTAGGGAAAGAGTACGCAGCGCAACCAATTAAGTAACACTAAAATCATCGTTTATGAAGAACTCATTTACATTTAAGTCGCTGTTATTTATTGCGCTGGCATTCACAGCTACAAATTCCTATGGTCAGACACCTACCTGCCAGCCTAATATGGATTTCGGATTGGGAAATTTTAGTTACTGGCAATACTGGGAGGGCACCTTTAAAAAGGTTGTAACAGGTGGCCCCGGTGTCCTGGTTGATACCATGCAGGTGTTTCCACCGTCGGTTCAGACCAATAAAAGGTTTACTGTCACTAGTGGGGCGGCTACGGATTTTTACGGTGGTTTTCCAATTGCCGATCCTACCCGTACTTATTCACTGAAGGTGGGGTTTGACTCAAACAATTATTGTACGAACAAGGCCCGGTATTATGTTCATGTTCCCGCTGGCACGAATGATTATGCCTTAATTTACAGGTATGCAATAGTAATGCAAGACCCAGGCCACATTGCCAGTGAACAACCAAGGTTCCTTGTAAAGACCACTGATTCATTAACCGGTGCTACGCTGCCATGTGGTAATTTTTCCTACGTTGCTGGCTCCCTTCCTGGTTTTCTGCTTTCAACTGCGGTCGATTCGGTTGATGTCTATTATAAAACATGGGCTACAGCTTCGCTCAATCTATCGGGGCATGCAGGCAAAACAATTATTGTTGAATTCGAAGCTGTTGACTGTGCATTGGGCGGGCACTGGGGATATGGATATTTTGATATGACCTGCGGTTTGTTTGCAATTAACGCTCCCCATTGTGAAATTGGCGCAAGTACTATACTTACTGCCCCTCCCGGTTTTCAGTCTTATCAGTGGAAGGACTCCGCTTATACAACAACATTAGCCACCACTGATACTTTTAACCTGGTTACTCCATCAAGTACTAAAACGTATCATGTTATCTGCACTCCATATAGTGGTTACGGATGCCCCGATACGCTTACTACAACCATTGTAATTTCAAATCTTTCGGTTCATGCAACAAATGATACATCCCTGTGCAACGCTGTTCCAATTACCCTAAATGCAATAGCTACCGGAGGCATAGCCCCATTTTTCTACTCGTGGACACCCGCAGCAGGGTTGTCTTGCACAGCTTGTCCTAGCCCGGGGGCAACACCATCTGTCACGACAACCTATTTCGTGAGTGTCACTGATAGCACCGGTTGCAGCAAGACAGTCAACACAACAATAACTGTCTCTCCAACTCCGATAATCGGGGCCGTAGCTATCTGTACCGGGCAAAGTTCGGCACTAACCGATGCTACAGCCTTAGGGACCTGGAGCGGCAGCAATGGTAATGCCACTGTTGGCTCAACGGGTATTATAACAGGTATTACGGCCGGCACTACCACTGTATCTTATACCTTAGGTTCGGGCTGTATCATGACCTCTGTTGTAACCGTTAACCCATTGCCAGCACCAATTAGCGGTACTAATCCGGTGTGCCAGGGATTGACCAATTCACTTACGGATAGTGATGCCGGAGGAAGCTGGAGCGCGAGTAACAGTAACGTTGTAATAGGATCAACCGGAATTGTCACGGGTATTATAACGGGTACTACTTCTACGATAACCTATGCACTACCAACTGGTTGCTTGGCAACGATAGTGATCTCTGTTGATCCGGTGCCAAGTGTGATAAATGGCACCTCGACGGTGTGCGTTGGATCAAGTACAACGTTAACGGATTCTATTGGGGGAGGGACCTGGAGCGCCAGTAATGCAAACGTAAGTGTTGGCTCAACAACTGGTATAGTAACAGGTATTGCCGCTGGAACTGCAACCATAACTTATACCTTAAGTTCAAACTGTTTTATAACCGCGGTTTTTACGGTCAATCCATCACCCGGGCCAATAAATGGTGCCGGAATAGTGTGTGTGGGAGGTTCCATGACATTGTCTGACGCGGTTGGCGGCGGGGTATGGGCCGGCAGCAATGCTGTTGCAAATATTGTTCCGTCAGGGGTGGTAACCGGTATGGCAGCGGGTACATCAATTATTTCTTATACTTTACCCGGTGGCTGTTTCGCAACAGCGGTTGTGACCATCACCCCAACGCCAACTGCCGCGCCGGTAAATGACGGCCCGATATGTGTGGGAGGTATTGTAAACCTGACCGCAAACGGCGCAGGAGGCACAAGTACATATATGTGGAGTGGCATCAGCTTAGCATCGGCTACGGTTGCAAACCCAACCGCTGCGCCTGCCGCTACAACTGTTTATTCGCTGACGGTAACAGACGGCACAACTAACCCGGGCTGCTCATCAAGTTATACAACAACGGTCACTGTGAGTACACTCACAGTCTCGGCGTCAAACAATGGCCCGGCATGCGTGGGCGGGACTGTTAGCTTTACTGCGACACCATCGGATACCTCAGCACTGGTGAATTATAACTGGAGCGGACCGTCTGCCTTCAGTTCAACCAGCCAAAATCCAACAATAAGCGGTATTGCTTCTACCGCTGCCGCGGGTGCTTATACCGTTACCATAAATCGTCCGGGTTTAAGTTGTTTTGCCACAGCTACAACAAATGTTGTTGTGAATACAATCGGGATCACAGCAACTAACGATGGCCCGGTATGTGTGGGTGGTACGTTAAACATAACTTCAACCCCGTCGGGAACGATGACGCCGTTAGGTTATACCTGGAGTGGCCCCACCTTCATTCCTGCAACACAAAACGTTGTGCTTAGTAATGTAACCTACAGCATAACAGGAACATACACGGTAGCCATTTATGCAGCCGGTTCAGGATGCTCTGCGACAGGTACCACCAATATAGTTGTTAATACAATGGGTGTTGCGGCCACTAATGACGGCCCGGTATGTGAAGGCGGTGTCATGCACCTCACGACAATAATATCCGGAAGCGCATCGCCAACCAGTTATTTATGGAGTGGCCCTGTGGGCTATTCCGCTACAACCGCAAACCCTGCCATTAGTGGTATAACAACCGCACAGAGCGGCGTTTATACGATAACCACAACTGCTCCGGGATCCGGCTGTGTTGCCATTAATACGACAAACGTTACCGTTGTCGCCCATCCTACTCCAATTGCCGGCCCGCACACTGTGTGTGTGTGGTCCACGTCGCAATTGAGTGATGGGCCTATAGGAGGTGTCTGGAGCAGCAGCGATCCTTCCAAAGCTTCGATCATAGATACCTCCGGCATTGTAACTGGTGTGGCGATCGGCACAACGACGATATCTTATTCCATGGCGCTTGGCTGTATCAGCACACTTGTAATAACCGTAAACCAAACTCCGGTCGTAACCGGCGCAATTCCTCTTTGCACGAATTCTTCAGTGACCTTAACTGCTGACATGCCCGTCGGCGTATGGAGCAGCAGCAATACCTTGCACGCGACCGTTGACTCGCTGACTGGTCTGGTTTCAGGCGGAATCTGGAACGGCTATTCGATAATAAGCTATACAGTTCCAACCGGCTGCGTAGGAACAGAATTAGTAACGGTAAATCCAATACCATCAAGTATCGCGGGTTTCCCCAATTTCTGCCTTGGCGGGAGTGCGATCCTGAATGATGTGAATGGCGGAGGTATCTGGAGCAGCACAAACCTTGCAGTTGGTACTGTTGCCAATACAACAGGGTTGTATGTAACTGTAAATGCTGTATCACTTGGGACAACCACGATCTCGTATACAATAGCTGACGGATGCGCAGCGATATTTACCGTAACCGTCAACCCGATAGCTGCCATTACAGGATCTACCCCAGTATGTGTGGGCTCAACCATAACTTTAAGCGATCCCGTTGCCGGTGGCACGTGGAGTGCATATAACTATGGTATCGCCACGGCAGGTTTATCATCCGGGATCATAACCGGCGTAGGTGCCGGCACAACGACGGCAAGTTATACAACTGCGGTTGGCTGCACTGCGACTACTATAGTAACCGTATTGCCAACCCCTGCGGCGATCACCGGGATAGCGACGCTGTGCGTAGGTTCTCACTCCACGTTGTCTGAGACGATGACCGGTGGCGCCTGGAGCAGCAGTAACGGTAATGTTTATGTAGATGGTTCAGGTAATATTACTGGTGTAACACAAGGAACAAGTACTATTTCTTATTCAGTCTCAGATGGCTGTTCGGCGACAAAAACAGTAACCGTGAATGCGTTGCCATTGGCAGTGACAGGTGTTACCGTAATGTGCGCCGGATCAACGGTCGCATTGAATGACGCCTCCGGCGGCGGTACCTGGAGCAGCAGCCCAACTGCTGTTGCTACGGTAGGGGTTTTGTCGGGTATAGTAACCGGTGTTGCCGGAGGAACAGCTACGATTACTTATTCAACAGGAACGGCAGGTTGCAGTGTAACGACAACAGTAACAGTAAATACAGTTCTTCCTATCACAGGGGCCGCTACAATATGCGTTGGAGGGTCTTGTAGCTTGGGCGAGGCAAGCGTTGGCGGTACGTGGAGTAGCGCTGACGGCACCATTTCGGTCGGTTCATCAGGAATTGTTACGGGTGTGTCGGCGGGTGCCGGCACCATTACCTATACTATACCAACAGGTTGTTCACGTACTGTGACAGTTTCAATAAATCCCGCGCCAACGCCTGTTACAGGGACGCTTGCTGTCTGCGCCGGAAATACTACGGCACTTACCAGCAGCCCGGGCTCATGGTCCAGCGGCAGTGCATACATCGCAACCGTGGGTGTTTCGTCAGGTATAGTGACCGGTGTTATGAGCGGAACAGCAATGATCACATTAACGGCAGGAGTGGGCTGTATAGCTACGGCACGGGTAACCGTGAATCCTCAACCAGCAGGGATCAGTGGCTCGTCGGTGGTGTGCGCAGGTTTATCGATCGCGCTTAGTGATGCTACCGTTGGCGGCGCGTGGAGCACAACCAGCACTAATATTTCACTTACCGGATCGGGCAATGTTACCGGCATCTCTGCTGGTTCTGCAACGATCACTTACACCCTGGGTACAGGTTGCCTGGTAACCCGTACTATTAACGTTAATCCATTGCCGGGGCCAATATTAGGGAACATGGCCGTATGCACAGGCGGCGTTACCTTCCTTTCTGATGCAACACCGGGAGGCACATCGTGGGCGAGCAGTACTACCTCAGTGGCGACGATCAATCCTTCCGGATCAGTAACGGGCGTGTCATTAGGGACAACAAGGATAACGTATGCACTGGGTACCGGTTGTATTGCAACTGCAACAGTAACTGTTATAGCTTTACCATCTGCAATCACAGGGAGCACGCCTGTGTGTCCGGGTTTTTCATTTGCTCTGACAGATGCGTCCGGAGCGGCGACATGGAGGAGCAATAATACGGCCATAGCAACTGTGAACCCGGGCACGGGAATTGTAACGGGCATCAGCACCGGAACGACAGTGATCACTTATTCGTCCACAGGGGCAAGTTGCATAGCTACAACAGCTGTTACCGTAAGCCCTGCAACTGCAATATATGGTACAATGAGTATGTGCCTTGGATCCGGGGTAATATTACATAACGTATCTCCAGGAGGTGTGTGGTCAACTGCGAGCAGCAATATAATCCTGGGGTCAGCTACCGGAGTTGTTACGGGTACCGCGGCCGGTACTGCCGGAGTCACTTATACATTGGTTTCCGGTTGCCAGACCACCGCTGTACTTACAGTTAACGCTTATGCTGCCAGTATAACCGGCAGTACACCAATTTGCGGAGCAGGTGGGATAACCCTTAGTGAAACCACACCGGGGGGCACCTGGAGCAGCACGGGTAATGCTTCGATAGATCAGTTTGGTAATGTCACTGGTGTCGGAGTCGGTACTGCTACTGTTTCTTATATTATTCCATCAGGCTGCAATGCCAGTGTGATAGTAACAGTTAATGCAACGCCGTTACCCATCAATGGCACTATCATTTTATGCGTGGGGACAACAGTACATCTTACTGATGCTTTTTCAGGTGCAGTATGGAGCGGCAGCACTTCTGTTGCAAGTGTGGGATCGACCGGTATGGTTACCGGGCTCTCAACAGGAACCGCTGCGGTCAGTTATACAACAACGACAGGTTGTGCTGTTGTTGCGGTAGTCACTGTTAATACAGCGCCGCCTTCAATTTCAGGTAGCACTACCTTATGCGTTGGTGGCTCTGAGAACGTAACTATTGTTGCCGGTGGAGGTATCTGGAGCAGCAGTTCCCCGGCTACGGCAACAGTTGGTTCTGCCAGCGGTATAGTTGCCGGTGTGATACCGGGAGTTGTAACTATCAGCTATGAGTTAGGTTTGGGCTGTTATTCAACAATGGCCATATCAATAACGGCATTGCCACAGCCAATAACCGGGACTTTGTTTGTGTGCGCGGGCTACACGACCGCATTCACTGATCCATCGCCGGGGGGCACCTGGAGCAGCAATAATGTTTCAGTGGCAACTGTAGGGAGTACTACCGGGGTCGTCCTTGGTGTTAGCGGACCCGGTACAGCAGGTATCACGTACACAGTTGGCGGAGTTGGCTGTATCACTTCTAATGTTGTTAGTGTTAATCCTACACCGTCAGCTATAACGGGCATCTCATCTGTATGCATTGGCGCTACAACTGCACTCACTGATTCCACTGCAGGAGGTGCCTGGAGTAGCAGTAACATATTTGTAGCTACTGTGGTTGGCTCTACAGGGGTAGTGACTGGCGTAGCTGCAGGTACCACAAGAATTACTTATACCGCCGGCAACTGTTTCACAACTTACCTGGTCACTGTCAACGCGTTGCCATCATCTGTTATTGGGCCGGGCTCGGTATGTGCCGGGTCAACAATATCGTTGAGTGACCTCATAGCGGGTGGTACATGGACCAGCACCTCAAATGCATCGATAGTATCAACAGGGAGCGCTACGGCTCTTGTTACCGGTCTTACTGTGGGTACAGCAGCTATTACCTATGCAGTGGCCGGCAACTGTTATAAAACTGTCATTGAAACTATCAAGGCTTTACCGGCTGCAATATCCGGGAACCTGGCGGTGTGCGCCGGTTCCGGATCCATTTTGTCAGATGTCACTGCCGGGGGATTATCATGGACCAGCAGCAACACCTCCGTTGCTACGATTGTAGCCTCCGGCGTGGTATCGGGCCTCGTCGCAGGTACTTCAAATATTACCTATACGTTGGGTTCGGGCTGTGCTGCATCAGCAATTGTAACTGTATCCGGTCCAACGCCTCCTATTACAAACAACACTGCATTCTGCCAGGGAGCTTCCATAACTTTGAGCGATGCTACGGCTGGCGGTACATGGAGCAGCAGCAATATTGCTGTTGGAACAGTGGATGTATCTTCAGGCACGGTATCGGGTATTGCCGCGGGTACTGCAACTGTTACTTACACGCTTGGCGGCTGCGCTGCGACAACTGTTATCACTGTAAATGGAATTTCCGGAAGCGCAGGTTTGATAAATGGTTCTGCAATAGTTTGTGCAGGTTCAACAACAGCGCTTACAGATATTCTGACAAGTGGCGTATGGAGCTCTGCCGCTACAAGTATTGCAACGGTTAATCCTTTAGGTGTGGTCAGAGGCATCGCACTGGGTACGGCTACAATCTCTTATACTATCATTAATCTCTGCGGCACTACTGCATCTTCTATTGTGGTAACAGTTAATCCGTTGCCTGTTTCCGGCAGCATAACCGGAACCAGGACAGTCTGTGCCGGTTCAACCACAACGCTTACAGATATTGTGACAGGTGGCGTATGGACCCCCACCGCCAGCACTATAGCCACTGTGGATCCTTTAGGTGTGGTTTATGGCATCGCACAGGGTACAGCTACTATATCTTATTCGGTCTCTAATAGCTGTGGTACCGCAGCAGCTACTGTTGTAGTAACGGTTAATACGGTGCCTGTTGACGGAGGCGTTACCGGACCCAGGGCAATATGCGCCGGTTCAACAATTGCTCTTACCGATGTATTGTTAGGCGGGATATGGAGCTCCACAGCTACGACGATTGCAACTGTGAATCCTTTTGGCGTGGTCAGAGGTCTTGCCTCAGGGATAGTTACCATATCTTATGCTGTCACTAATAGCTGTGGTTCTGCTGCGTCTTTTGTTGTGGTAACGGTTAATTCGATGCCTGTTCCAGGTAGTATCACGGGTGCCGGCGCCGTTTGTGTTGGTTCAACAACAGCGCTTACAGATGCAGCAACAGGCGGGGTATGGAGCTCTACTGCTACCAGTATCGCGACGGTGAACCCGTTGGGTGTGGTTAGTGGTATCGCACCGGGTACAGCTACAATATCTTATGCTGTTACTAATGTCTGCGGTTCTGCATCTTCTTCTTTAGTTGTAACAGTTAGCCCGTTGCCGGGAACCGGCAGTGTCACCGGGACCAGTGCCGTTTGTGCAGGTTCAACAACAGCGCTTACAGATGGTGTGTCAGGCGGTGTATGGAGCTCTACCGCAACCGGTATCGCCACTGTGGATCCTTTTGGTGTGGTTAGTGGTATTGCAGCTGGTACGGCCACAATATCTTATACTACCTCCAATGGTTGTGGTTCTGCGGCCTCTTCGGTCGTGGTAACGGTCAATTCAATGCCAGTTGCCGGCAGCGTCACCGGAACCGGAACTGTTTGTGCGGGTTCAACAACAGCGCTCACAGATGCGGCACCAGGTGGTGTATGGAGTTCTACCGCTACCAGTATCGCCACAGTGAATCCTTTTGGTGCGGTTAGTGGCATAGCAAACGGTGCAGCTACAATATCTTATACTGTGACTAACAGTTGCGGTACTGCTGCATCTTCTTTAGTTGTAACAGTTAGTCCGCTGCCAGTTTCCGGTAGCATCACCGGGGCTGCCGCCGTTTGTGCAGGTTCAACAGCAGCGCTTACAGATGCTGTAACGGGTGGCGCATGGAGTTCTGCAGCTATCAGCATTGCAACAGTGAATCCTTTTGGTGTGGTTAATGGTATTGCAGCGGGTACGGCTATTATATCTTACGCTACCTCCAATGCTTGCGGTTCTGCGGTGTCTTCTTTACAGGTAACGGTTAATTCGATGCCTGTTGCCGGTAGCATCACCGGAGCCGGTGTAGTATGTGCAGGTTCAACAACTGCGCTTACAGACCCGGCGCCAGGTGGTGGGTGGAGCTCTACAGCTACCAGCATCGCCACTGTGAATCCTATTGGTATGGTCAAAGGCATTGCGCAGGGCACGGCTACAATATCTTATACTGTAGCCAACAGCTGCGGTACTGCGGTATCTTCTCTGATTGTAACGGTTAATCCGCTCCCAGCTGCCGGTAGTATCACGGGCTCCGGTACTGTTTGTGTCGGTTCAACGACAGCGCTAACAGATGCTGCAATTGGCGGTGTGTGGAGCGCTACGGCTACCAGCATCGCAACTGTGGATCCTTTTGGTGTGGTTAACGGCATTGCACCAGGTACAGCTACTGTATCTTATACTGTCACTAATAGTTGTGGTACCATTGCGGCTTCTTTAGTTGTAACGGTTAATCCGGTGCCGGTTTCCGGTAGCATCACCGGAACCGGTACTGTATGTGCAGGTTCAGCAACTGCGCTTACAGATGCTGCACCTGGTGGTGTATGGAGCTCTACAGCTACCAGCATCGCAACTGTGAATCCTGTTGGTGTGGTTAACGGAACCGCACAGGGCACAACTACGGTATCTTATACAGTTGCTAATAGCTGCGGTACTGTTGCCTCTTCTTTAGTTGTAACGGTTAACCCGCTGCCTGTTGCCGGTATTATCACCGGGACTGGTACTGTTTGTACAGGTTCAACAACAGCGCTTACAGATGCAGCAACAGGCGGTGTATGGAGCTCTGCGGCTACCAGCATCGCAACTGTGAATCCTTTGGGTGCGGTTAATGGCATCGCGCAGGGTATGACTACTATATCTTATGCTGTTATTAATAGCTGCGGCACTGCTGTATCTTCTTTAGTTGTAACGGTTAATCCGCTGCCAGTTTCCGGTAGCATCACCGGCACCGGCACCGTTTGCGCAGGTTCAACAACCGCGCTTACAGACGCTGTAACAGTCGGTGTATGGAGCTCAACAGCTACCAGCATAGCCACTGTGAACCCCTTTGGTGTGGTTAAAGGCATCGCACAGGGTACAGCTACGATATCTTATGCTATGACCAATAGCTGCGGTACTGCTGCATCTTCGGTTGTAGTAACAGTTAATCCGTTGCCAGTTGCTGGCAGCATCACCGGCATCAATACCGTTTGTGCTGGTTCAACAACCGCGCTTACAGATCTTGCGCCAGGCGGCGTTTGGAGCAGTGGTGCACCAACAGTCGCAACGGTTGCCAGTGGTACGGTAACAGGTGTTGCGACAGGGACAGCAGCAATATCTTATACAGCAACTAATAGCTGTGGAAGCGCGAGCGTGGTCTCGGTTGTTTCAGTTAATGTACTTAACGCTGGTACGATCAGCGGTCCATCAAGCGTAACGGCCGGATTGCAGATCACTTTATCTGATGCTGCGACTGGCGGTGTGTGGTCTGCAACTAATGGCAATGCCACCGTGGGCGCTACAGGTATTTTAACTGGCATAACACCAGGTACAGTGACGATCAGTTATACTGTGACAAATAGTTGCGGAACAATTGCGGCAACGCAAGTGATCACTGTAAACCCGGGCACTTCAGGTATTACCGGTGTGCTCAGTATATGTAATGGTCTGACAACAGCACTGACCGATGCGACACCGTTTGGTTCATGGTCCAGCAGTAATATTGTGATGGCAAGAGTTGGCACATCGGGCCTGGTAACCGCATCAACTACCAGTACTGGCACTGTTACCATATCTTATACTGTGGTAGGCGTTTCTACAACGGTGGTTGTTACCATAAATCCTAATCCTTCAGGTATAGGCGGTGCGTCATCGGTATGTGAAGGCTTCTCGATTAATTTGAGCGACGCTACAACCGGCGGGGCGTGGACAAGTTCTCCCGGCGTTGCTATAATAGCCGGAACAATTGTAAGCACGCTTATAGGAATTTCGGTTGGCACCAGTGCTGTTACTTACACGCTCCCGACGGGATGTTATCAAACCTTTGCAGTTACTGTTAAATCAATACCGACACCTGTTTTAGGAAACCTGCAAGTATGCGGTATTGGGGCAGTAACGTTCTTGTCGGATGCTACGGCCGGCACAACATGGGCAATAGGTCCTGTGGGCACTGCGACAATCAGCCCTTCCGGGCGGGTATATGGCGTTTCTGCAGGCACGGCGATAGTTACATACACCGGTAATAATACATGCACAACGAATGCCATAGTTACAGTGAATCCGCTAGTTACGGTTGCGCCGATCTCAGGAGCCAGCAGCGTAAGCCACGGTGCAACAATATCTTTGTCCGATGCTACACCCGGTGGTATATGGAGCAGCAGCAGTAGTGTATTGGGCAGCGTTGATGCAACTGGCACCGTAACCGGTGTGGGTACATCCGGCACTGTGACAATCACATATTCTGTTGGATATGGAAGTGGCTGCACGGCTTACGCCACCAAGGCCGTAACTGTTCATACTCCTGCGCCACCGAACCATGGTGGAGCAACCCCTACTATAGTTGGCGGAATGATCAGTGTTGCTGATGAGCTAACTGGCGGAAGTTGGGAGAGCAGCGATAATACTATAGCAACTGTGGATGGCAATGGCATGGTAAGCGGTATTGGTGCAGGCAATGTGATGATTACTCACACAGCAGTTAACGGTGATGGGACTGTAACCACAATGACCACGCAAGTGATCGTAGATGCGCTGCCGTTTGAAGTAAAATTGTTGCCAAATCCTAATAAAGGAACATTTACAGTAACCGGTATCATAGGTTCAAACAAAGATGAAGCAGTAAGTCTTGAAATAACTGATATGCTTGGACAAGTTGTGTACACCGGTAAAGGTGTAGCAGCTGGTGGCGTTACTAATGAGCAGATAGTGCTGAACAGTAACCTTGCAAATGGCATTTATTTGCTGAATGTAAAGGCTCCGGCAGGAAGTAAGGTATTCCCTTTTGTGGTGGAAAAATAACAATTGTTAGTCTTGAATATTTAGGGCTGGTGGAAACACTGGCCCTTTTTTGTATTAGCTGAGGCCTGCCACCCAACGCTTATCTGTTACAACATTAACTATTATATACAGTTGATGTCAATATTGACATTGTAGTCGGCTACCTATAGTTGGATTTTGAAAAGTCATTGTATGTTAAGAATAGCAATAAAGCTGCTGCTGCTTTTTGTATTGACGCCTATTTGTGGCTTTGGCGCTACTAAGCATGCTCTGATAATAGCGATAGGCGACTATCCAGCAGCCGGTGGCTGGCCGAAATTGTCAAGCCGACGTGATGCCGAATTTATAAAAAAGACGCTGCTGAATGAAGCTTTTGAAGATAAAAATATTCGCATGGTGACTGAGATGCGGCAACCGTGAAGGGCATTAATTCTGCCTTTGAGCAATTGGTAAATGATGTGGCTCCCGGTGATGTTGTTGTTCCCCATTTTTCATGTCATGGCGAGCAAGTGAAGGCACTAGACCATAATAAATTAGGTGGCCTTGATTAAGTGGCTCAGGTTCGTTTTATGATTCAACTACCATTGGATTAAGTGGATCTCAAGTAGGTGTGAGTTATCAATTGTTCAAAGGTACGGCTACAATTGGCAGTTCAAAACCGGGGACAGGTTCTACTTTATCTTTTACTGTCACGGTGTCTGGTACATACATTGTTGTAGCTACTAACTCAACCACGGGCTGTGTCGATACAATGGGTGGCTCAGCAGTTATTGTCATTTCACCTTCTACAACCGGAGTTATAAACCAAATGTCGAATAATGACATTGTTATTGCCCCTAACCCAGCACATCAAGCTTTGTCTATAAAGGCACCTATTCTGAAGAGAGTACGGATTAATGATATGACAGGAAGGGTTTTAATTGATGAATACTGTAACTCAGAAGAGATAAGCATGAATATTGGTACTCTAAATCCGGGGATATATCTGGTAAGAATAAATGACCAGTTTGTTCAAAAAATAATCAAGGAATAATTAACTCCATCAACGTTTAAAAAACATTCTTATGACAGCTTTTAAATCAAGTTATTTTTTTCGCCTTATAAGGAAGGATTACAATCCTTTCACACCAGACATCATTACCATAGACAACGAAATGATTCACCATAAACGGAGAAACTGGTATCTTCTATCTACCAATTATCAGAAATACCATTTTCAATACATCATCGGACTCGATGTGAGACAGGAACTGTTTGGTGCAGACATAGTAATTGAGACCAGCGGTAGTGGTACAGTTTATCTGAAAGGATTTTCGAAAAGTTCTGCCAGGCAGATAGCAAGCATGTGCAGCCAATATATTTCAAAGAATACTTCAAGGAACGTGATTGACTCGCTTAATACCAATCTTGATAAGTTGGCTAACACCAAGAATGCACCAACTAGCGTAGCTGATGAACTTATTAAGTTGAAGGGTTTATTAGACAATGGTCTGCTCACTGAGGAAGAATACACCCGGCAGAAACAAAAGCTACTGAATTAGAATGGAATCAATTTGTAAGTTTGGCAATCAGCCAACAAATGGCAACACTGGTTGTTGTTACCGTGAATGCCGGCGGCAGCGCAGGCAGTATATCTGGTTCCGGCACAGTATGTGTTGGCGCTGCAGATGCACTCAGCAATGCAATAGCGGGTGGTACATGGAGTTCTGCAAATACTGCTGTAGGCACGATAAGCACGTATGGTGTTGTAGCCGGCTTAACACAGGGTACTGCTACTATATCTTATACAATGACCAACAGCTGTGGCACATTAGCTGCTACGACTGTAGTAACGGTTAATCCGTTACCAGCTGCAGGTGCTATTACAGGAAGTGCATCTGTATGCGCAGGATCATCAATAGCGCTCACGGATGCAATTGCTGGAGGCGTTTGGAGTTCATCTAACGGTAATGCTACTGTAGATGGTTCGGGCAATGTTGCTGGTGCAGTTGGTGGTTTCTCAACAATATCTTACACAGTAACTAACGGATGCGGCAGCGCAAGAGCTGCAACCGTTGTTACAGTTAATGCCTTTACTGCAGGCACAATAGGTGGTGCATCATCAGTAACTGCTGGTCTCAGCATTACGCTGACCGATGCGGTTGCAGGCGGTGTATGGTCTGCAAGCAATTCAAATGCTACGGTAATACCTGCTACCGGTGTTGTAACCGGTGCACTTGCAGGTACAGTAACGATCAGCTACACCGTGACAAATGGTTGCGGCTCAATAACAGCAACTTATGTGATCACAGTAAATGCTTCAGGTGTTGGCGGTTTGTCTGGTACAGAAGCGGTATGCGTGTTGTCAACCACTTCATTAAGCGATGCTACACCAGGGGGTACTTGGCACAGTAGTAATTCTTTCGTAGCTACAGTGGGTA
>CAIRTW010000323.1 GCA_903881585.1 uncultured Bacteroidota bacterium
GAGGCAATTAGAAGTTGGCAACTCATTTGTAATCTCGTTACAGCTGTTTACGGTAATTTATTGTCTCAAAAAATGAAATCGACTTTTTGAGGTGCGACTAACTAGTTGTTTATCAATAGTTTTATAAATATTATTGGTTTTTATTTTTTTAAATATTTTACTGGCTTCTTCTTAATTGGCGTACACAGCACCTCTAATTCACGAAGCGCTGCAGGTATTTCTACAATAAAAGTTGCCTTTCTATTCTTTTTTACAAAAAATATATATTATTTTCGGCTCCGTATTTGCATCATCTACTCCTTTTTCGGAGCAGGTGGGTGATTATGTTGCTATTTAATTAAAAAATATTATCCCGAAAAAAACAGGCTTATGAGCAATGTTTCTTTACACCGATCGATGACCGTTATCAACACAAAATGCAGAAGAACAATGAGGGTAGTTTTCGCCTCAATGTTCTTGTTTTTTGCTTGCAATGCAGCACGCGCGGCTGTTACAGTTACTCCGGCAACAGGCGGAACTAACATTTGCCATAACTCAGCGGCAAATGGTACGTTACCTGCGTATACCGCACTGGGCACTATTACCGTGTCGGAAGGAGTAAACACTGATTTTGCAACAGGGCTTGACGTACTGGTTATCACAGCCCCTGCCGGCTGGCAGTTCAATACTGCCGTAACGCCGACACTTGGTTATACAGCAGGTGGTAATGTTATTACGGTTGTAAACGGAGGTTATACGACCACTTCGCTGACTGTTGATATAATCACAATCGGCACCGGGGCGCATGATGCGATAACCATTACGGGCCTGCAAATACAACCGACAACGCAAACATCAGCTGCTGGTTACATTTACGCATCAACAGCAACAAATATTACCGGCATTACCACGGGATCTGCAGGGACCAATTTTGGCAATTTGTCTGAGACGGGACCAACTGTTTTTGCAGTGTCCGGGGGCGGCAACTATTGCCCCGGTGCAGGCGGAGCGGATATTCAGCTCACAGGCTCGCAGTCAGGCGTTACCTACAATTTATATAACGGGGGGGCCTTATCTTCTTCTGCTACAGGCACCGGCGCAGCACCATTTGATCTTGGCTTGCATGCAGCAGGCACCTATACGGTGCAGGCTGTAGACGGTACCGGCTGCACCAGCAATATGACAGGCAGCGCTACTGCTACCGCACTTCCTTCCCCCGCACAGTTTAATGTAACAGGTGCGACCAGTTATTGCGCGGGTGGCCCTGGCGTTGACATTGGACTGAGCGGATCCGTTGCAGGTACCAATTACCAGTTGTACAACGGGCTTGCTACGGTTGGCGGAGTATTTGGCGGTACCAGCGGCACTATCGACTTCGGGGTACATCCCGCAGGCAGTTATTCCGTACTGGCTACTACTGTGCCGGGTGGTTGCACCGCGCCTATGTTAAATACACTTTTTGTCACTGCCAACCCTTTGCCTAATGTTTATACAGTAGGCGGCGGTGGCGCGTATTGTGCCGGTGGCGCAGGGGTAAATGTTACGCTAAGTAATTCAGACATTGGGATCAATTACCAGTTGTATGTCGGAGCAAGTACTATTGGCGGCATAGTTCCCGGCACTGCGGTTGCACCATTGGTTCTGGGCATGGAAACAGCGCCCGGCGTATATTCGGTGTCTGCTACAAACCCCGGTACAGGCTGCAGCGCGGGCATGAGCGGAACGACAACTGTGTCCACCACGCCAGCGCCAACAGTTTATGAATTATCTGGCGGTGGCAGCTATTGCATCGGCGGTACTGGTGACGATCTCGTGCTGAATGGCTCTCAGGTCGGCGCATCCTATCAATTATATTTCGACGGCAGCGCGCTTGGCGCTCCGGTTGCAGGTACGGGCGCATCAACAACAAATTTCGGCTTCCAGACAGCTATCGGTACTTATTCTGTGCTTGCGTCTATAGGCACATGTACCAGCAATATGATCGGGACAGCAAATGTCTCTACGGTTCCGCCGCCTACAGTATTTACACTCGACGGTGGTGGCGGTTACTGCGAAGGCGGTGCAGGCATACCAATGATACTGAACGGTTCCCAGGTGGGCGTAAATTATCAATTGTACTACGGTGCGGCCCCGGTTGGCAGCCCTGTAGCCGGCACTGGCGCGCCAACACTTACCCTCGGTTTTCAAACACTGGAAGGTATTTATTCCGTTGTCGCCACTAACCCAACTACACTTTGCACAAGCAATATGCTGGGTACCGCTACTGTGACAATTAATCCCGCGCCAACAGTATATACTGTGGATGGCGGAGGTGGTTACTGCGCAGGCGGAACCGGAATGGATATTACCCTGAGCAACTCAGATCTTGGCGTCAACTACCAGTTGTACAAAGGTAGCGCTCCGTTCGGCGGCGCAACAGCAGGTACTCATATTGCGCCACTTGACTTTGGCTTACAAACTATTGCAGGAACTTATACGGTGTCTGCAACAAATGCGACTACCGGATGTACTGCCAACATGAGCGGCAGCGCTACCGTTATCATTAACGCTCTTCCCCTGGCGTATCCAATATCAGTTGGCGGCACTATCTGTGCTGGTGGCACCGGAATTAACCTGACCCAGAGCGGCTCACAGGCAGGTGTTAGTTACCAGCTGTACAACGGTGCGGCTGCAACGGGCAGCCCGGTAACCGGAACTGGTTCCACTATCAGCTTTGGACCGCAAACCGTTGCCGGAACATATTCTGTACTGGCAACTAATATTGCTACAGCATGTACCAATACTATGACTGGTACGGCTACCATCGTTGTCAACGCGGCGCCTAATGTGTACGCGGTAGCTGGCGGCGGTAGCTACTGTGCCGGTGGCGCAGGACAGGACATTACCCTTAGTAATTCAGACCTTGGCGTCAACTACCAGTTATATCGCGGTTCTTCCGCGGTGGGTGCTGTAGTTGGCGGTACAAATACACCACCACTGGATATGGGCTTTCAAACAGTTGCGGGTATCTATACCGTATTAGCAACTAATCCTACTACCGGCTGCACACAAGAGATGAGCGGCAGCGCCACAGTTTCTGTCAACCTGTTGCCTGCAGTTTACACGATATCAGCAGGTGGCAGCTATTGCGCTGGTAATCCCGGCATCGATCTTACATTGGACGGGTCGCAGCCTGGTGTGCAATACCAGTTATATTATGGTGCTACCGCAACCGGGGCGCTTATTTCCGGAACAGGAGCAGCGCTTGATCTCGGTATCCAAACCAGTGCAGGAACATATTCCGTATTGGCTACAAACGCTGCTACCACTTGTACCAATAATATGGCCGGTGTCGCAGATGTTATTGTGAATACACCTCCTTCGGCATTTACCATTAGCGCCGGTGGCAGCTACTGCGAAGGCGGAGCCGGAGTCGATCTCACCCTGAATGGTTCAGAAATTGGTGTTGACTACCAGGTTTATGACGGGGCAACGCCTGTCGGCAGCCCTGTTGCAGGCACCGGAACGCCTACTCTTGATCTGGGTTTCGAAACACTGTCGGCCACTTATTCGGTTGTGGCAACTAACACTACATCGCATTGTACTACGGATATGCTGGGCACAGCAACCGTTACTATGAACCCGCTGCCAACAGTGTATGTTGTGGGTGGTGGCGGTAGCTATTGCGCAGGCGGAACGGGAGTAGATATTACATTGAGCAATTCTGACCTCGGCATAAATTACCAGTTGTATAATGGCGCGTCTCCTTTCGGAGGTCCAATAGCAGGTACGCATATTGCGCCGCTGGACATGGGCATACAAACAATTGCCGGCACGTATACCGTATCTGCTACCAATACGGTTACCGGCTGCAGCCAGAATATGAGCGGCAGTGTTCTCGTCTCTGTTAACCCGCTGCCAACTGCTTTTGCGATATCTGCAGGCGGCAGTTATTGCGCGGGAGGCGCCGGTATAGATATCACCCAGGCTGGTTCACAAACCGGCGTGAGTTACCAGCTTTATAATGGCGCTACAGCAACCGGAAGCCCGAAAGCAGGCACTGGCGGTACTATTGATTTCGGAGCGCAGACTGCGGCAGGTACCTATTCTGTGCTTGCTACCAACACAACAACCTTGTGCACAAACGCCATGACAGGCACTGCAACTATCACAATCAATCCCAAACCAACAAGGTATTCTGTAGGCGGTGGCGGCAGTTATTGTGCAGGTGGCGCAGGGGTAGAAATTACTTTAAGCAATTCAGAGACGGGCATCAACTATCAGTTGTACCATGAAGATACCGCAGTCGGCGCACCTGTTGCAGGCACGGCTATTGCACCGCTGAATATGGGTGTAGAGACTGCTGCGGGTGTTTACACCGTGTTTGCAACCAACCCTGTTACGGGTTGTACCCGCAAAATGAAAGACAGCGCCCTGGTAATAATTAATCCGCTGCCAACAGTGTATACGATTTCCGCTGGCGGCAGTTACTGCGTTGGCTCGGCTGGCGTAGACCTTGTGCTTAATGGATCAGATACCGGCATCAGCTACCAGCTTTATTTCGGCGCTGCACCAATTGGCAGCCCCGTAGCGGGTACAGGAGCTGCGCTCGACATGGGCTTCCAGACAGGAGTAGGTACCTATTCGGTTCTTGCCACCAACAACACTACGTCATGTACTAACAACATGGCTGGTACCGCTTCCGTTGCGAGCAACCCTGTTCCGCTGGTATTTACGATCAGCGCGGGTGGCAGTTATTGCGAGGGCGGTGCAGGTGTCGACCTTCAGTTAAATGGTTCTGAGTCTGGCATCAATTATCAGTTATATTACGGCGCCGCTGCTGTTGGCGCGGCCGTTGCAGGCACAGGTGCAGCTACCCTCGATTTGGGCTTCCAGACGGGGCAAGGCACTTATACTGTTCTTGCTACCAATCCGGCAACACTATGCACCAGCAATATGCTGGGCACTGCAACAATCACCATCAATCCATTACCTGCAGTCTATATTGTAGCAGGCGGCGGAAGCTATTGCGCCGGTGACACTGGTGTTCACGTTTCGCTGAGCAATTCCGACCTGGGCATCAATTATCAATTATACGTTGGTGCATCGCCAATTGGCGGACCAGTAGCAGGTACCGGCTCAATGCTCGACATGGGCCTGGAGACTATAGCCGGCACATACACTGTTTCCGCAACGAATGCAACAACTGGTTGTACACAAAATATGTTTGGCAGCGCCATGGTGTCTGTTAACCCATTACCTGCCGTATTCAATGTAACCGGCGGCGGCAGCTACTGCCAAGGCGGTACCGGCGTGGATGTAGGGCTGGACGGTTCGGTGGCAGGAATGAGCTACCAGCTTTATGCTGCTGGTTCTCCTGTCGGAAGCCCATTGCCAGGAACAGGCGCTGCACTTGATTTCGGTTTACAGACGATGGCAGGCGCTTACAGTGTGATCGCCCAGGATACTACAACGCACTGTGTAAATAATATGAATAGCACTATTACGGTGGCTACCAACCCATTACCAACAGTTTATACATTGTCTTCGGGCGGCAGTTACTGCACTGACGGTCCGGGTATCGACTTGACTTTAAGTGGTGCAGATACAGGGATCAGCTATCAACTGTATTACAACGGTGCGCCCTTGGGCACACCAGTTGCTGGTACAGGGGTTCCGCCACTGGACCTTGGATTCCAGACTGGTGCAGGTAATTACAATGTGATAGGCACAAATACGGTTACGGGCTGCGTAAACTTTATGATGGATACCGCAGTTATCGGTATCCTCCCGCTGCCAAATGTCTATGATGTTACCGGTGGCGGTGGTTATTGCATGGGCGATACCGGTGTTCATGTGACGTTGGACGGTTCAGATACAGGAGTTAACTATCAATTATTTAATGATGGCCTTCCTGTTGGCGGGCTGGTTGCCGGAACGGGCGTGGCTCCGCTGGATATGGGCCTCGAAACACTTGCCGGAGATTACACAGTATTTGCCATTAATGCTACTACAGGTTGTGCAAACAATATGAGCGGTGATGTTACCGTGTCGATCAATCCATTACCGGGTACATTTAATATCACCGGCGGCGGCGAAGCCTGTTATGGCGCTCCAGGTGTGGACGTTGGCCTTGATGGCTCTGCGCCGGGAATTAGCTACCAGTTATACATTGGCGGAGTGCCGATCGGCGCAGCGCTTGCAGGAACCGGATCTGCGCTTGATTTTGGCTTACAGATCAACACCGGAGTTTATACAGTATATGGCGAAGACACAACTACTCATTGTACCAGCCTGATGAATGGAATTCAATTTGTTATCATCAACCCTCTGCCCACAGTATATAACGTAACTGGCGGCGGGGCATATTGCTCTGGTGGCACCGGTGCTGATGTAGGACTGGACAATTCCTCGACTGGAGTAAATTATCAATTGTATTATGGTGGATCTCCAATAGGCCTGCCTATAGCAGGAACGGGCTCTGCGATAGACTTCGGCCTGCAAACAGGTGCAGGTGTTTACTCAGTTCTGGCTACAGATACAACAACGGCAACACTCTGTACCAACAACATGGCCGGAAGTGCAACAGTAAGCATCAATCCATTGCCAACCGGCTTTAATGTAACAGGCGGTGGTGGATATTGCATTGGCGGCACCGGCCTGGATGTAGCTCTCGATGGTTCTGAGACCGGCGTACTTTATACTTTGTTTTATAATGGTTTCCCCGTCGGCACTGCCCAGGATGGTACCGGATCCGGACTTGACTTTGGAATACAGTCAGCGGCTGGTTCTTATTATGTTATGGCAGGTAACCTGACCACCGGTTGTTTCGGCCCAATGAATGATACTGTTACGATCGTTATCAACCCATTGCCAATAGCTTATGATGTAACAGGCGGTGGTACGATGTGTGCAGGGGCAGCTGGTTTTGATATTCAGCTCAGCAACTCAGAAACAGGGGTGAACTATCAGCTTTATATTAATACACTGCCATATGGCGCTCCTCTTGCGGGCACTAGTGGATCTGTAGTTGATTTCGGAACTTTGGCTTTCGCTGGTTCGTACTATGTAGTTGCAACAAATGCCACCACTGGTTGTATTGCCCTGATGAACGACAGCGCTACCGTTGTGGTAAATCCAACACCGGGAGCTATTACAGGAGATTCAGTGATCTGTTCCGGAACATCAGCTATGCTGGCCGACACCTCTGCAGGAGGAACCTGGAGCAGCAACGATGGTACAATAGCAACCATAGATGCAACGGGTAATATGGCGGGCATAGCAGGTGGTGTGACTACTATCTCTTATACTTTTGCTACAGGTTGCGGCACTACTTTATCGGTTACAATAAATCAGGCGCCTAATGAATATACCGTAACCGGCGGCGGCAGCCTTTGTGCTGGCGGCACAGGTTATGATATAGCACTGAGCGGATCTGATGGCGGCGCCACTTACCAACTGTATATTAATACGCTGCCTTTCGGAACGCCGGTATTGGGCACAGGCGCTCCAATTGATTTTGGTGTATTCAATATACCAGGCTCTTATTATGTAGTAGCTTCAAACGCCTCAGAATCTTGTAATGCGCTGATGATAGACAGCGCATTGATCATACTCAATCCATCACCTGGCCCGATCAACGGCCTGACAACCATCTGTGCAGGTACTTCAACAACATTGACTGATACTGCAGCAGGCGGAATGTGGAGCAGCAATGATATCAGTATTGCCTCGATCGATACAACTGGTTTAATGACTGGCATTGGCAGCGGAAATACATTTATTACCTATACATTGCCAAGCACATGCTATGTTACAGCGTCCGTTACAGTTAATGCATTGCCTGTGGTTGCCGCGATAACAGGTACTACCAATGAGTGCCTGGGTGCAGTGAGCACACTTGCAGATGCTACCGGCGGTGGTGTATGGAGCACTACAGATGCAACGATCGCCCCGGTTGATCCGTTAGGGAATGTGACAGGTCTGACTGTTGGAGTAGTGACCATTGCCTATGCAGTTACCGACGTGAACGGATGTATTGGCGCAGCCACTACACCAGATACAGTAAATGCCATGCCTGTGGTTGACGCCATTACAGGTGCTATGAGTGTTTGTGTTAACGGTACTGTAACCCTGTTGGATGATTCGACAGGAGGTGTTTGGAATAGCGGTGATGTTACCATTGCAACAATTGACCCTGCAACTGGAAAAGTAACTGGCATTGCTGCTGGTACGGCGAATATCACGTATACACTTACCGGAGCAGGTGGGTGCACAGCTTCGGCAACAAATGTTGAAACAGTAAATCCATTGCCGGATGTTGACCCGATCATCGGGCTCAACTCTGTATGTGCAGGCTTTACCATTGTGCTGACCGATGCTTCCGCTGGCGGCTCATGGAGCAGCAGCGATGCAACAGTTGCTACCGTAGATGCAACCGGTATCGTAACAGGTGTTGGGCTAGGTGGTTCCGCGATCTACTACACAGTAACAAATGGCTTTGGCTGTATGAACACAGCTTTTGATAACGTAACGGTAGGCGCTGCCATAACAGGTGTTTCTGTATTGCCTGGTGGCAATGTGACGCTTTGCGGTGGTTCTCCGATAAATCTGATTGTGACTACAGCAGATACCACGCTTACTTATCAGTGGTCGATGAATGGTGTTGATATTGCAGGTGCTACCAATGGCAGCTACATTACAGATACAACCGGCCTCTTTGATGTTACCATCAACAATGGTACGTGCAGTGAGACTATTACGGGTACAACTGTGATAGCACCGCCGCATCCTATCGTCAACTACAACAGCACCGGCAACTACCTGTACACAGGTTCTTATGCCACCTACCAGTGGTACAGGAACGGCTCACTTATTGCAGGCGCTACAAGCAGCATACTTAATGCCCCAACGCCCGGTGTGTATAAAGTAGTGGTATCTGATGCAAACGGATGCTTTGTAAATTCAGCCAACTACACAGTGCCCGGTGGTGGTGGTGGCGGAACTGGTGTTGAGAACGCAACTGGTGATATCAGCATACGCGTATATCCGAACCCGGCAACATCAGTGCTCACTATCGAAGCGCCTGTTGTCGTAAACGTAACAGTGATGAGCCCTGATGGCAAAGTGGTATTGGCGCAAAAACAAGCTACCAGCATCAACGTATCTAACCTCGCTGATGGCCTCTACATGATCATGATCTACGATGAGAGCAACTCGTTGTTGAGGGCAGAGAAGTTTGTGAAGGTGAATAATTAATAAATGGTTTAAAAGGAGAAAGCCGCTTTGGAAACAAGGCGGCTTTTTTTAATGATATTGAGGTTCTTGTGCCTTGTTTCATAGTGTACATTTTGCTTTTTTTGTAAGCTGGAATTTCTTTTGCCAGAAAAAAGGTGTAATTTTTCAGCACACTTTCCACCCGACCAAACTAATCAAACATCGCAGCATATGGACCAGGCAACAATATTGAAAGAGGTAAACGACATATTTATAGATATACTGGACAATGAAGATATAAAGCTGGAAAGGCCCACTACAGCTAAGGATATAGAAGAGTGGGACTCACTGACACATATACAACTGGTAGTGGGCGTGGAAAAGCATTTCAAAATACGCTTCAACAGTGCGGAAATTGGCAGCTGGCAAAATGTAGGTGAGATGTGCGATGCAATTGAGAAACGTGTAAATGCAAAATAACTCTCCATAAAGCCAATTGCTAATAGCGTATTCTATTGAAAATTGGTTTCCTTAACATCCGCCGGGGTTCAAATGACAACAGGCACTACTTACACCCATGCTTTTACGGTGACTCCCGGCGTTTACGAGGGTTTCATTGCAATATCGCAAGACAGAAATCCATTGCATACGGATACTGAATTTGCACAGTCAAAAGGGTTTACA
>CAIRTW010000324.1 GCA_903881585.1 uncultured Bacteroidota bacterium
AGCAGAATCTTGGGTATTTTCAAAAAAAAATTTAACACAGCGGGCAACAATAAATAAACGGTTGTTATAAATATCATATGCGCCAGCCCGGAAAAGCTAAGAAAACGTATTGGGGGGCTCAAAAATGCTGCGCTATTTTATCAAGTAAGACCTTACTCATTTTATACAGGGCTTCGAAAGTATAGCCTGCTATGTGCGGCGTCGTCACAACTTTAGGCGATGCAATCATCTCAGCTATCATTTGTTGCAAGCCCGTCTCCATTTTGGATAATGGCTCCTGCTCAAATACATCCAGGCAAGCGCCTGCTATTTTTCCATCATTTATTGCATTGTAAACTGCCGCAGTATCCACCACGGTACCGCGTGATGAATTGATCAAAATAAAGGGCTTACGCATTTTCTCAATAAAATCTGCGTTAAAATAATGCATTGTATCCGTAGCCAGCGGCACATGAAAGCTCACAATGTCCGCCTGTTCAAATATTGGACGCAGATCGTCGCATTTTATGATGTTTGATGGTATGGCATCCGGCCGGTATTTATCGTAGGCCAGGATACGTACATCAAATCCCTGTAGTTTTTTGGCAAACGAGCTTCCCGCATGGCCATATCCTATAATTCCTACGGTTTTGCCTTCCAGTTCTGTCCCCCTGTTCTCCTCCCTGTGCCAAATGCCCTGCCCTATCTCATTATGGCTCCAGGTTATCCGCCGCATAAGCGTCAGCAGCATACCCAGTGCATGCTCCCCTACCGCATTGCTGTTACCTTCCGGACTGCTGAAACAGGCAATTTCTTTTTTATTCGCATACTCAATGTCTATCACTTCCATCCCAGACCCCATACGTCCTATCCATTTCAGCCATGGCGCGGCATCCAGCAAACCTTTGTCCAGTTGCAGCCGGGTAGATGTGATCACGCCAACGCAATCTGCTATAAGTCCGTACGCTATGTCCTGCGAAATGTTTTCGCGCATAACACATTCATATCCAGTGGCTTTAAGGCCATCCAAAAGCACAGCGTGAACCGGCGCTGCTATTAACACTTTCCCCTGCTCAGGCATTGCTATTATTTTGAGTTCCGTATTTTTTATACAACCCCACAAAGTCCTCAACAGACAACTGTTCCGCCCTTTTGTCCATTAGCGGATCAGAGAGGGCCTCTGTTGGCAGCGTACTTTTCAGCGCATTCCTCAGGGTTTTGCGCCGCTGGTTAAACCCTGCCTTTACAATATTAATAAACCTTCGTTTATCGCCGATCCCGTGGGGGTTATGCAAATTCCTGAACCTCAGAACCCCGCTCATCACTTTAGGCGGAGGAGTGAAACACTGCTGGTTTACATCAAAAAGGTAAGTAACTTCATAGAAAGCCTGCATCAGCACACTCAATATACCATACACTTTAGAACCCGGCCCGGATGCCACCCGTAGCGCCACCTCTTTCTGAAACATACCGATCACTTCATTCACCTGCGGCTCCCAGTCCAGCACCTTGAACAGGATGGGCGAAGAAATATTATAGGGGAAATTGCCCACGACCGTAAAATCCGTATCAAAAGGCGCATCAGCCTGTAGTATATCCTGCATGATGATCTTGTCTTGCAGCTGAGGATATGTTTTTTTGAGGTAGGCCACTTTTTCATGGTCTATCTCTATTGCCTTATACTCAGCATCCTCCCATTGCAGCAGGTACTTAGTCAGCGCTCCGCCACCCGGCCCTACCTCCAGCACTCTCATGCCGGGGGTATGGGTCACATGCTCTACTATCTTGCGGCACACATTTTCATCATGCAGAAAATGCTGCCCCAGGCTCTTCTTGAGTTGCCCATAAGAATCTCCCTGCACTGGAGGTTTTGATTTTGACGTTGATTTATGAGCCATTGCACGCAAAGTTAGCAGTTATTAAAATCCTTTGCTGCCAAAACAAATCAAAAAATCCTTTAATCCGGAAAATCAAGGTTCAGACTTTCATTATTAGCTTACCTTCGCCCATTGAAACAACTGCATAGCATGGAATTTAAAATACAACAAAAACTTACCGGTAAGAACGAAGTATATATAACCGACGACGAAAAAAAGCTCAGCAATGTTGCCGGCCTTACCAAAGATGAACTTGCGTTTATCACCACATCGTTCGTTGCGGAGCATACTGTTGTCACGATCAACCGGCCGGGCAGCTTTGTTTTTATATACCTGCTCAAAACCAAAAAAACAGAAGCGCAAACGTTCGACGCATGCCGCAAAGGTGGTGCCGAGCTATGTGGCCTCAGCAATAAACATAAATTGACTGAGGTAACCTTAGCCAACCTTTCGGCTGTTCCTAATGCTGCCATACTCGTTGCCGAAGGAATGGCACTGGCAAACTACCAGTTCCTCAAGTATAAGACAGAGGCAAAAAAAATGGCACATACGCTGGTAAATGTTTACTTCACCAAAACCTCCGTTACAGTAAAAGAAGTAGCCCAGCTAGGCACAACCATCGATGCTATATACAAAACCCGCACACTGGTAAATGAGCCCCTGAGTTTCCTTTCTGCCGACCAGTTGTCTAAAGAAATTGCCGCAATGGGCAAGGAAAGCGGTTTCAAAGTGACCATATTTAATAAGGCCCGGATAGAAAAAGAAAAAATGGGCGGCCTCCTTAGTGTGAACCGCGGCAGCATACAGCCACCTACTTTCACTATAATGGAGTATGTGCCTAAAAAAGCGCTGAACAAAAAGCCTATCGTTCTGGTAGGCAAGGGTGTTGTATATGACACAGGCGGCCTTTCACTGAAGCCAACGCTGAACTCTATGGACCGCATGAAAAGCGACATGGGCGGTGCAGCGCTGGTAAGCGGCGCCATGTATGCTATCGCAAAAATGCAACTTCCACTACACGTTATAGCACTGGTACCGGCTACCGATAACCGCCCCGGCCAGGAAGCTTACGTGCCGGGAGATGTAATAACTATGATGAGCGGAAAAACGGTAGAAGTGCTGAACACAGATGCCGAAGGCCGTATGATACTGGGCGACGCTCTGGAATGGGCAAAACGCTACAAGCCAGAGCTGGTGGTGGATTTCGCAACACTCACCGGCGCAGCATCAGCTGCCGTGGGTGAGCATGGCATAGTCTGCATGGGCACTGCAGATGAAGAGACTAAAAAAGCCTTCCGTGAAAGCGGCAACCGTCAGTACGAGCGACTGGTAGAATATCCCTTGTGGGATGAATATGGAGAGCAAATAAAATCGGATATTGCGGATATTAAGAACGTAGGTGGCGCATCTGGTGGCGCCATCACTGCAGGAAAGTTCCTGGAGCATTTTATTGACTATCCGTGGATGCACTTCGATATTGCCGGCGTCTCTTTCGCTACATCGAAAAAGGGTTACCTGCCCATAGGCGGAACAGCATATGGCATGCGCATGCTCCTCGATTTTTTAACCCACTACGGCAAAGCATAAAGCTCCCGTCTTTCTACTTTATACTTTTGACTTTATACTAATAGAAAATGCAACCAAACCACGACAAACCAGTAATAGGCATTACCACAGGCGACATTAACGGCATAGGCACGGAAGTGATCATCAAGACATTTTCAGACAACCGTATGCTGGAGCTCTGTACCCCGGTGATCTTCGCGTCCAACAAGGTGATCAATTATTACCGGCGGATTGTAACCGAGCATGCTTTTAACTTTTCCAGCACAAAGGACCTCACCAAACTCAACCCTAAGCAGGTGAACATTTTCAACTGCTGGGACGAGGAAGTGCCGATACAGCCAGGCATACTCACGGATGCCGGCGGCAAGTATGCCATTCGCTCACTGATGGTGGCTACTCAATGCCTCAAAGACGGCCAGCTGGATGCTATAGTTACCGCTCCCATTCACAAGAGCAATACCAATATCCCCGACTTTCCATACACCGGGCACACACCTTACTTCAAAGAAAAGTTTGGGGCAAAGGATGTGCTGATGATCTTATACAGCAAAAACATTCGTGTGGCACTGGCTACAGAGCATATACCTATTTCAAAAGTAGCTGCGTCGATCACTAAAGAATTGCTCCAGTCAAAGCTTGCGATACTTCGCGAAACACTGATCAAAGACTTCGGTATAGACAAGCCGCGGATAGCGGTGCTGGGCCTCAACCCCCACGCAGGCGATGAAGGGCAGATAGGCAATGAAGAGCAAACCATAATAAAACCCGTAGTAGATCAGCTGCGCCAGGGAGGCCAACTCGTGTTCGGCCCATACAGTGCAGATTCGTTTTTCGGGCATGGTAGCTATACGCAGTTTGATGCTGTACTTGCAATGTACCACGACCAGGGCCTGGTAGGCTTCAAAACGCTGGCACAGGGCGATGGCGTAAACTATACCGCTGGCCTCCCCATCATCCGCACTTCACCCGACCACGGCACCGCATTCGATATTGCCGGTAAAAACATCGCCGATGCTACATCATTCCACGAGGCAGTCTTCCAATGCCTGGACCTCCTGAACCAAAGAAAAGAATATGCAGAAAATACCGCCAACCCGCTAAGAAGGGGCCGCATAGAAAAAGAGAAAGAAGAAGAGCCAGCGTAATAACATGCAAATAAATAAATGTGCAAATATGCAAATGCCCTCATTTTTGAAAAATGAGGGCATTGCTTTGTGCGAGCATTTGCACATTTATTTATTTTCAAATTTCCACATTACTTCGCCTCTGGCGGAGTACCTGCCTTGCGTGGGTTGCGTTCCAGCACTTCATCCACCATACCATATTCCTTAGCTTCAGTGGCAGTCATCCAGTAATCGCGGTCACTGTCTTTCTCAACCTTGCTCAGCTTTTGTCCACTATGCAGTGATATGATCTCGTACAGCTCTTTCTTCAACTTCCCGATCTCACGTGCAGTGATCTCGATGTCACTTGCCTGTCCTTCAGCACCGCCTAGTGGCTGGTGTATCATAACGCGGCTGTGTTTCAAGGCAGTTCTTTTGCCTTTGCTGCCAGCGCACATCAGCACCGCGGCCATAGAAGCGGCAATACCCGTACAAATGGTGGACACATCAGGGTTGATGATCTGCATTGTATCATAAATGCCAAGGCCTGCATACACACTGCCGCCAGGGCTGTTCAGGTACATCTGTATGTCACGGGTGCGGTCTGTGCTTTCCAGGAAAAGCAACTGTGCGGTAACAATGTTAGCCACATAATCGTTGATCCCCTCGCCAAGGAAGATGATGCGGTCCATCATCAGGCGCGAGAATACATCCATAGAAGCCACATTCATCGGGCGCTCTTCTATAATGTAGGGCGTAAGCGCCATTGGTGTTTTATTCATTGACGAAGTATAACTGTCCACAGTTAAACTGCTGATGCCATGATGTTTTATGGCGTACTTGCGAAATTCGTTCTGATCCATAAATTGTTTTGTGTTTTTTGTATAAGTATAAGCTATCAAAATCTAAACCATGCTAAATGTAGTGCCATTAAGGCACATTTTTTATCCTGTAAGTATTCAATTTGGCAATTTGGCAATAGAGAAAGGGTATCGCGATAAGTTTTGGTTGATATATCGGGATGAAAAATGTATTCTTCTTTCATCAAAGATGTACCTGCGTTTTTAAAACCTCGACTTCTTTACCTCAGCTCCTTATCAATAATAAACACCCCAGGGTACGATACGATCTTTGGCGGCACTGTATATACACTATGCGATTTGAACACGGCAATACGAACTCCCTGATTCGCCAGCGAGTCGATACAATGGTCGTTCAGGAACCAGGAATAGATGTTCAGCCCGTCGTTATAGAACATCGCATCCGTATCCTCAAAAGAGTCCACATTGAGCACCAAAGAAATATTGGCCGGAATGCTGCCCTTGATGGATTTATATACTGCTGCATTGTATGCTTTATCCAGCCGCTCTTTATCATCAGGCCGATGCGCCGAAAGGACTTTCGGAAGATCAAGGATCAGTAAACAGAGCAAGAATAGTACAGCAACCCTGGCTCCGGCCATTTGTGCTTTAAAGAGGCTGAAAAGCCACTGCATAGCTATAGCTATGAATACAAAGCCTAACGGTGTTACCACAACAAGCAACGGCGGCCATTTTGTTTTTACCACTAACGAGAAGAATAAAAAAACAATGGAAAAGCCGGACAATACAGCCACTGCTGCTTTCTTATCGCTATACTTATTCCTGATCTGCTTTATCAGCAAAAACATCCCGGCCGGAATAAGTACCCACAAAATTCCGCCGAAATAAAGCGGGAGTTTACCGATATAAAACAGGATACTGCCTTTATGGTCTTCTATAGCTTCCGTTATATGCCGGGCATTGTAAGCATACTCATACCGCGCTTCTTCAGGAAAAGCATGCAGGATATAGAGCTGCCATGGCACAAATACAGCCACACTTACCAGCGCGGCCACTATGAAATGTATCATCTCGCGCCTGCGTTCCGTCGCCTTTATTGATAGTAATATATTAACGCCCCATACGGCAAATACCAGCATACCCGTGAGCCATTTATTGAGCACGGCACAGCCGGCAAACAGGCCTATGAGCAGCACATCGCTCCATTTAGCGCTTTTCAGGTAGCGCATATATGCCCATAAACTGAGCAGTGCATAAAAACAAAATGCGGTATCATTATGGTCTGTGGGCAAGTAGCCGGACACCAGTTCCAACTGGTAATTTGACCAGCACAATAACAACGCGGCTATAAACGCGGTTACCTTATTCCCGGTAACGGTTTTTGTAATGGAGTAAACAAGCAAGCTCATAATAACGCCCATAAGCACACTGGGGTAGCGGATAGAAAACTCAGAGACGCCAAATAGCTTCATGCTAAGCGCCATTTGCCACAGGAAAAGTGGTTGCTTGTGCAGCCAGATGTGATTGCAGCACCACGAAAACTTATCATAATCAACAAGGGGCATTACCCGCAGCATAGGCTTAAACGGCTCGTGCATCATATTCCTTGCCACAAGTGCATGAAATTTTTCATCCCAGGTATGCAGGAATGGGTCGAGGTACGCAAAATACAGCCGCAGAAAAAAAGAAGAAAAGAACAGGGCTACTAACGCCGCCCGCTCCTTGTCGCGAAAAAAAAATGCAATGGCGAGTATCGTTAAAAGAACAGCCACCCCGATCAACCAGGTTCCGGGTAAACCGGCCAGGGAGTTTATTGCAAGCATAGGCCGAAAAATACAAATTATTTGCTGCACACAATACAAACGGAGAAAGTGCCAACCTATTATCAGAAAATTACTTTCCCGGAAAATAATAAGCATATGCCGCCTGGATAAAACCATTACCCAGTATGTTCGCATTCTTGGCGGTGTTCAGCAGCACAATACAGTCTGCCTTTTTCATCTCGCTTTGCCAGTCATAGCTTTCGATGTGCGGGTAATCCCAGCCATTGCAGTTAGCACTGTCCAGCACATTCTTAAAGACAAACCATAGCTGCCATTTACTGCTGATGCCTTGTATAACCCCGGTTTTATAAAAGTTAACGCTATAGCTGTCCCCGATAAAAATAAGGTTGGGCTTAGTGGGAGTTGAATCAGCTTTATAATACAGCGCCGGATAACAAAGAACATCGGTCGTGGGGTACACCAGCAGGTTCATGGTGTTACCCATATCCCTGTCCGGATCGCGGGCTTCGGTAGTGTGTACCACTTTTGTCCAGGCCGGGTGCGGCATGTGTATATGCTTCGCCTGCTCTATATACCTGATGATCGTGTCCATGCCCAGTATAGACCCGTAGTTGCTCCAGTGAATGCCCCACTTCGGGTACAGCACTTCCTTGCTGGTATCCTTCAGTGAGCGGTACCATTTGTTCAGATCTATCTGCTTCACTCCCAGCGAATCTCCTATCCGCACACACGTCTGATAATTATTCGCGGCCCTTATCGGCGACTGCATGTACGCAGGAATATGTTCCGGGTAAAACCACGCCTTGCAAGGTGCATAAACTGCTACCAACAGCTTTCCCATACTGGCGAATGTGTCCTGCAGCGCTTTTAATTTTCTTGTCTGCTCGTGCAACGGCTCATAGCCAATATAGTCCCTGCCATAATAAGCATCTATATAATTGCTGTAGTACAGGCAATTGTCACTCCCCAGTATTACCCCGCCATAGTCTATTTTCCGAAACAGTGTATAATCCAGCTGCCCGTTCAGCCTTATCGAATATGGCCTTAATCCGAAATGATCATTCAAAAAGTCTGTCTCCTGCAGTTGTAACGAATCTTCAAACCAGTTTTTTACGGACAGCTTCGCCTCGGACGCGTTGGTATAATATCCCTGCAGGCCGCCGCAATCAATAAAGAACACATTTTGCTGCAGCAGTGGCAGCAGCAAAAGAAAGAAAACAAGAATGAGCAGCCCTTTTTTTATTGCCTTTTCCATCTAAACAGGGATAAACCGGGGGTCATGAAATTATTTTTTAGCCGGATAATAATAGTCGTAAGCTGCGTTTATAAAACCATTACCTAGTATGTTCGCATTCTTGGCGGTGTTCAGCAGCACAATACAGTCTGCCTTTTTCATTTCGCTCTTCCAGTCATAACCATCCATGCTCGTATATGCCGTGCTGATGTAATTGCTGGTATCGATAATCTGCCTGAAGTTAAACCACAGCTGCCATTTGCTGGCAATATGTTGCATGACGCCTGTTCTCACAAAATTCACACTGTAGCTATCACCAACAAAAATAAGGTTCGGCTTCGTAGTCGCCGCATCGGGTTCATAGTACAACTCCGGGTAACACAATACATCTGTTTTAGGTTGCACCAGCAGGTTTAGCATATCGCCCAGGTCATTGTCGGGGTCGCGGCCCTGCCTGGTATGCACTGCCTTTGTCCATAAAGGATGCAGCATATGTATGTGCCGTGCCCGCTCTATATACCTGATGATCGTATCCATGCCCAGTATAGACCCATAATTGCTCCAGTGTATGCCCCACTTAGGGTATAGCACTTCCCTGCTCGTATCCTTCAGCGACAGGTACCACCGGTTCATGTCTATTTGTTGCACCCCCAGTGAATCTCCCAGCCGCACACACGTTTTATAATTATTCGACCCCACTGCCGATGGCTTCATCTGCACAGGAATATGCTCCGGGTAAAACCAGGCCTTGTCTGGTGCATACACTACAACAAGCGGCTTTCCCATTTTGGCAAACGTGTCTTGCAATGCCTTCACTTTTTTCATCTGGTCAGCCAAAGGGCTATACCCCGCATAGTCCTTACCATAATAGGCCTCAATATAATCGGGGAGGTAGAGGTAATTATCGCTGCCATGCACTATACCGCCGTAATTCATTTTGCCGAAAAGAGCATAATTGACCTGACCGTCCAGCCTTAATGAATAGGCCCTTAATCCGAAATGATCATTCATGTAATTGGTTTCCTCTATTTGCAGTGAATCTTTGAACCAGTTCTTTACCGACAAGTCCGCCTCCGGCGCTTCTGTATAATACCCCCGCATACTTCCGCAATCAATAAAAAATACATTCTGCTGTAGCAATGGCAGCAGCAATACAAAGAAAACAAGAATGAGCAATCCCTTTTTTATTGCCTTTTCCATCTGAACCGGGATAAATCTGTAGTCCTGAAATTATTTTTTATGCGGATAGTAACGATCGTAAGCAGCGTCTATAAAGCCGCTGCCCAGGTCTCTGAGGTTAAACTCTGTATATACCAGCGCCACGCAATCGTTCTTATCAATGGCCCCCTTCCAGTCATAGTCTTTTATGTAGGTGGCCCAGGTGCCGTTGATACCATGCACGTCATTAAAATACCCCCAGTATTCGCAGTTTCCATTCATTCTGCCCGGAATGCCGAATATCAGCATTTTGAAAGCATAGCTGTCGCCAACATAGATCACATTCGGCTTTTTGAATCCGCTGTCCGGCACATCCTTTATCACCGGGTAGCCAAACGTCTCGGTGGTTATCGGGAAAATAAGATTGAGCCCCCGCTCTACGTCATCATCTCCCGACCGCGGCTCAGTGCTGTGTTCTATCTGCGACCAATCCGGATGTGGCACATGAATATGTCTTGTCCTTTCTATGTACCTGGTCAGGCTATCGCCGGCCAGTATCTCACCATACACCGTCCAGTGTATCCCTTGTTTTGCAAAAAGCAATTCTTTGCTCTTATTTTTCATAGATACAAACCATGCATTCATATCTATCTGGTTTATTCCCAATGAGTCGCCCAGCCGCCTGTATTCTTCATAATTGGTTACTGTTTTCTGCTCATGCATCCGGTTCTCCGGGAAATATTCCGGGAAGAACCTCGCTTTATTAGGCGCATACACCAATACCAGTGATTTACCTAGCCGGGCAAGTGTGTCCTGTATTGCTTTTAATTTTATCGACCGCTCAAGAATTGATTTATAACCCACAAAATCTCTGCCATAATAAGCTTCAATGTATGGAGCTTGGAACAGGCATTGATGAGTACCTAAAAGCGTCCATACGGCGTGGCATTCGCCAAACAGCGAAAAGTCTATTTGATTATTTAACCGGAGCAGATCGGGACGGAAGCCCAGGTGGTCGTTGCAAAAATCCGCCTTTCCCTTTTGATAACTTCCGTCTATCCATTTGGCCCACGAAAATTCAACATCCGGCGCATTGGTAAAATCACCCGACAATTCACCGCTTGTAATAAACGGAAAGCACTGCTGCACAAACGGCAACACCAGAACCACGAATGCAAAAGACAATAGCCACTTTTTCATTTTCGCCCCATCATTAAATTTCCCGGTAACTGAACATACTATATAGCTGCATTCAGGTCTTGATAAACAAAAAAACTATTTTTTAGATGGATAATAACGATCGTAGGCCGCTTCAATAAACCCACTACCCAGTTTCCCCAGGTTATGAGCCGTGTAAAGCAAAACTACGCAGTCCGTTTTATCAATATCATCCGCCCAATTGTAACCCTTTTCAACATGATTAAATGTATTGCTTAGCAAATCATGAACCTCGCTAAAATAGAAATAATAAGTACATAGTGCGCTCGCCTGCGTTATTATTTTCGTCTCCACCATTTTTGTCCCGTAGCTGTCGCCTATGTATATGGCCTTAAGTTTTTTTGCCACAGTATCTGGCATATCAGGCACTATCGGATAACTGAATGTTTCCTTGGTAAGCGGGAAAATAATATTAAGCTGTTTGGCAATGTCGTCATCATCATATTGGGCCTTTTGTGTGTGCAATACCTGCGACCATACAGGATGAGGAATGCTAACCCCTCTGAGCTTTTCTATATACCTCACAAAACGGTCCGCCGCCAATGCGGCAGCATATTCGGTCCAGTGTATTCCCTGTTTTGAAAAAAGCGTTTCCTTGCTTTTATTTTTCATTGAAATAAACCAGGTATCGAGGTCAAGCTGGTTGATCCCCAGGGAGTCGGCAATATGCCTGCAGGTTTGAAAGTTTGTTACCCCCTTTTTATCATGTCTTCGGTTTTCGGGAAAATATTCCGGGAAAAAACTAGCCTTACTTGCTGCATACACAACAACAACTGATTTGCCCAGCCGGGCCAGTGTATCCTGCAATGCCTTTAATTTCACAGATCGTTCCAGTATTGTCTGGTAGCCCGCAAAATCCTCGCCATAGTAAGCATCTATGTAGGGAGACTGAAACAAATAGTGATCCCCGCCTAACTCGCTATAATGACATTTATCAAAAAACGAAAAGTCAAGCTGGTCGATCACACGTATCAGATCAGGCCGAAAGCCTACATGGTCATTGCAAAAATCAGTCTTACCTCGTTCATAACTACCATCGATCCATTTTGCCCAGGAGAACTCAATATCCGAAGCATTGGTGTAATACCCGTACAACTGTCCGCTGGAAATAAATGGAAGACAATGCTGCAAAAATGGCACCAGCAGAATCGTAAATACAAAAATCAATAGCCATCTTTTTACTTTCCACGCCATCATCAGAATCTGAAGTAAATGAAGGGATTAAACGACGATACTGTGATCCGCCCTGCCGATATGATACATAGTAACAGAGTAATAACAACCATTGCAAAGTGCATTTTCAAAGAATGGTCTTTATAGAAAACCTTTTCCTGTATTCTCTTGCCGAGCTCGGGTATGGTAAAAAAGGAAAAGAAGGCCGCAATAATAAGGACGGTGATATACTCGGTATCCGGTATCCATGCACCGCTGCCTTTATGCCACGACAGCATCTGGTGAATGTAGCTCAGCGATTCGTGCAGGTGTTCCGTCTTGAAGAATACCCAGCCTACTATAACCACCGGAAGCGTGTATATAACAGCAGCCTTGCCCATTTTTGCCAGCCATTTGCCCAGGAAAACCCGCTCGATCACCAGGAAGAAACCATGATAAGCGCCCCAGATCACAAAACCCCACGCCGCACCGTGCCATAATCCCGAGGCAAGGAATACCAGCCACAGATTGAAATATAAACGCCCATTGCTCTTTACCCGGTTGCCACCCAGAGGTATGTACAGATAATTTTTCATCCAGTTACCCAGAGTTATGTGCCACTTACGCCAGAAATCTGTGATGGACACCGCTGTGTATGGGTTATTAAAATTCTCCGGAAATCGGAAGCCCATCATCAGCCCCAGCCCTATGGCCATATCCGAATAACCCGAAAAGTCGAAGTATATCTGAAAAGTGTAGCTGAGCGCGCCAAGCCAAGCCGTGGAAGTGCCCAGCTGATCGTGCGGCAGCTTAAAGATAACATCGGCGCTGGCGCCGAGTACGTTGGCGATCAAAACCTTTTTCCCCAACCCTATGAAAAATCTGTAAATGCCGCGCAGCCTGTTGTCAGGTGTTTCAAAATCGGTATGGTCATATATCTGGTCTGCAAAATCATGAAACCTGATGATGGGGCCGGCTATCAGCTTTGGGAACAAAATGATGTAGAGCTGGTAGTCCCAGAAGTTGCGCAGCGGTTTGTGAATACCCCGATACACATCCACCACATAAGTTATCGTCTCGAACGTGTAAAAGGATATGCCTATCGGCAGCACAAGCTTTACCCAGGTTATTTCCTTTACTCCAACCCTGGCAAGTACCTGATTGATATTCTCTACGAAAAAATTGCTGTACTTAAAATAAAAAAGCAAGCCCAGGTTAATGCACAGCGAAACGCACATCAGCGCCAGTCGCGGTCGCTTCTTCGGCTGTGCTGCCATCTGGCGCACAATGAAGAAATCAACGATAGTAGTACCTAAAAGAATGAAAATGAAACGCGGCGCGCCCCACGCATAAAAGAAAATGCTGCCGCATAAAATGACTGCGTTCTTATATTTTTTATCTGCTAAGTAATAAACAAGAAAGAACAGTGGCAGAAAGTAAAAAATAAATATGATGCTGCTAAAAACCATAAGAGTCTATATATGCCTGAACGAAAGATGCGAAAAAAATGGCGATTCTTAAAACAAAATCTGAAAATGTCTGATTACCGATTATTTTTACACCACCTTACAAAGATATATGAAGAACACACCATTTACTCAAAGACACTTAGCACTTGGCGCTAAAATGGCAGGATTTGCCGGCTACAACATGCCTATATCATATACAGGCATCAATGAAGAGCATCATTGCGTGCGCACAAATGCGGGAGTATTTGATGTGAGCCATATGGGCGAGTTTATGCTCAAAGGCGCCGGAGCGCTTGATCTCATACAGCGTGTTACCAGCAACGATGCAGCCAAACTGAAGGACGGACAGGCGCAATATTCCTGCCTGCCCAATGAAACAGGCGGCATTGTGGACGACCTGCTGGTGTACTGCATAGAGCAAAACAAAACCTACATGCTCGTGGTAAACGCGTCCAATATTGAAAAAGACTGGGATTGGATCAGCAAATTCAACACCGGCGGCGTGGAGATGCACAACGTGTCTGAAAAGACCGGTCTGCTGGCTATACAAGGGCCACATGCTACAAAATATATGCAGCAACTCACTGATATGGATCTCATGGGCCTCAAATATTACACCTTTGTAAAAGGAAAGTTTGCGGGTGTGGACAATGTACTGGTGAGCGCTACCGGCTATACAGGCGCCGGCGGTGTGGAAATATACTTTGAAGACAAAGGCGATAATGCCGACAAAATATGGGATGAGATATTTCGTGTGGGCATGGCGCATGGCATGAAGCCCATTGGCCTTGCAGCCCGTGATACCCTGCGCCTCGAAATGGGTTTCTGCCTTTATGGCAATGACATTGACGATACCACAAGCCCCATAGAGGCCGGCCTCAGCTGGATCACTAAATTCACAAAAGATTTCACCTCACGGGCAACTTTTGAACAACAGAAAACTCATGGCACTGCCCGCAAGCTTGTAGGCCTGGAAATGATAGATAAAGGCATACCCCGCCACGGCTACACATTGCAAAATGCCGAAGGAAAAGAAATAGGCATCGTCACATCCGGCACACAATCGCCAAGCCTGGGCAAGGCCATAGGCATGGCCTATATAGCCACTGAACATGCCGCTATGGGCAGCGATGTGTTTGTGATGATCCGCGACAAGGCCGTAAAAGCGCAGGTTGTGAAAATGCCGTTCGCATAGTCTTAACATCAAAAAATCAGTGTAAAGGCCGGCATCACCGGCCTTTATCATTCTATAAAATAAAACTTTTCATGCATTAACTAACCCATCTTTCGCTCATTGAAAATATCTTTTGGCACATTACTCGTTAAACCCCGACTTTTTTCTTTCTTTGCAGTATCACAATCAACAATGTAAAATATGCTGCCAAAGTACAGTCGTATCCTTTTAAAACTTTCCGGTGAATCCCTGATGGGAGAGCGCAATTTTGGTATTGACCCCAAAATGCTGGAGTCATACGCCAAGGAAATAAAAATGATCACGAACATTGGTGTACAGGTGGCTATAGTAATAGGCGGCGGCAACATATATCGCGGTATGAACGAAGCCGAAACCGGCATAGAGCGCGCCCAGGGCGACTATATGGGCATGCTGGCCACCGTGATAAATGGCATGGCCCTACAGGCCGCACTGGAAAAAGAAAACGTGAGCACCCGAATGCAGAGCGCCATAAAAATGGAGCAGATAGCCGAGCCCTACATTCGCCGCAGGGCGATCCGCCACCTCGAAAAAGGCCGCGTAGTGATCTTTGGCGCAGGCACAGGCAATCCGTATTTTACCACTGATACAGCAGGGTCGCTCCGGGCAGTGGAAATAGACGCAGACGTAATACTCAAAGGCACTCGTGTAGATGGAATATATAATGCAGACCCTGAAAAGGACAAAACAGCTGTGCGTTATGAAACTCTATCCTTCAACGAGGTTATCAGTCAAAACCTGAAAGTGATGGACATGACCGCATTCACCCTCTGCCAGGAAAACAATCTCCCCATTATTGTATTCGACATGAACCGGTCCGGAAACCTTCTTGCAGTAGTGACAGGTAAGCAAGTAGGTACGTTGGTAAATTAGACCAAGCCACTCTATAGCCTGATATCAACGTATCTTTTTAGCCACGATACTAAAGCAATAATTAGAAAAACTAATTCTATGGCCACCTTGGCCATTATTAGTGTAACGCCTTTGTATTGAGGGTCAAAAATGATCACATTATGGACGAGATATATAGTGTTAGCGAGTGCATATATTGCAAGAGCAGCAATACCCGGTAGAAATATTTTTTGTCCGCTTGCAATATCCCCGCTCATTGGAACCATGATCAATAAGATAACTAAAATATCAACCTGGAAAAGTTCAAGAAAAATAAAATACCGTGAATTGTCGGTATCACCTGTAGTGGTACTTTTACCCCACATGCCAGGATTCCTTACTTCTTCTACCAGGATATACAAATAAACAAGTGCAAGTACTAGCTCAATTGAATAAAGTAGTTTCTTCGTGTTTAAAGACATACTAAAATATTTTCACCTCAGGAGGGAGCGGACACGGGTTTCAATTTGCCGCCGCCAGAGCTTTTTAGCGAAGGAAGGCGGCTTACATTCGCAGACTTACGATTATCGCACTGTCTTCCTCTTATTCCTTTCATAATCTTCAAAGATATAATCGCCCAGGCCATCGAGTGAGGAGTAGAAGGCCTTGCCATTATTCACTTCAGTAAAATCCCGTACAAATTGCTGTAGGTAGGGGTCTTGCGCTATCATAAAGGTGATCACCGGTATTTTCATGCGCCTTAGCTGCCCGGCAAGGGTTAGTGTGCGGTTCAGTATCTTGCTGTCTATGCCAAAGCTGTTCTTGTAGTACCTGCCGCCTTCCTTCAGGCAGGTAGGCTTGCCGTCGGTGATCATGAATATCTGCTTGTTGGGGTTCTTCCTGCGCCTCAGCAACTCCATAGATAGCTCAAGCCCCGCAACCGTATTCGTATGGTATGGCCCTACTTCCAGGTATGGCAGGTCTTTCATTTGTATCTGCCATGCATCGTTTCCAAACACAACAATATCCAGCGTGTCCTTAGGATACCGCGTTGTTATCAGTTCGCTCAACGCCATTGCCACCTTCTTGGCAGGGGTTATCCTGTCTTCCCCATACAGTATCATAGAGTGCGAAATATCGATCATCAGCACTGTAGAGGTCTGTGCCTTAAAATCAGTTTCGTGTATCTCCAGGTCATCCTCGTGCATCGACCACGAATCTATGCCATGATTGATAAAAGCATTCTTAAGGCTCCCTGTATAGTCAATAGTTTCAGGAGCATCGCCAAATGTATAAGGCCGGGTCTCCGGATTTGGCTCATCGCCTTGCCCGGTCTTAAACGTGCGGTGGCTACCCTGCTTCGCCTTTTTCATCTTCCCGAAGATCTCCTCCAACGAGCGCTTACGTATGCTCTGCTCGGTCTTCGGTGTTATCTTAAAGGTACCATCCTGGTCATTTTCCTTTATGTACCCGTTCTCTTTAAGGTCTTCAATGAAATCACCAATACCATAATCTTTATTGGTTAGCTTATATTGCTTATCCAGCTGCGAGAGCCAGCTCAGGGCCTCACCTGCATCACCACTAGTGTACTGCAGCAGCTCGGTGAACACATCAAGCAGCTTGTCAAATGGTGCTTTGCCATCTGCATTCGGGTCAAACTTCGAAAACACAAAACCGTTCATAAAAATTCTACTGTTACAATTATTAATGTTCAAAATCCTCAATTCTCAGCTGGCTTTGACGAAGAATAGAACGCAAGGTGCCATGCGGTATCTCTTTTCTATCTGCTGGAACAATTACGGTTAAAACCGGGTTGCCTTGTTTTCTCACTTTAATATGACGCCCTTTTGATATACGAAAACGAACCCATGCGCATATAGAATTCTAAGTATGTGGAGTGATGAATAAAGCTTAGGCATACTTTACCGATATACGGACAATCTCAGGGTTTTCAACATTTTGAATGTCTTCGTGCTGTTCATCCTCCAAGTATAAATTGAGTGCCTCATCAAGGTTTTTCAAGGCTTCTTCTTTCGATTCACCAAAGCTTGAAATGTCCACATGGAGGCATTGCGCAACATAGTACTTTCCTTCTTTCCAAACCACATTCTCCAATATGCTCCTTTTCATAAAAGATATACTATTACTATAAAGGTAAGATTATTTACTTTACGATAATACCAGCTCCTCCTTCAAAAACACGCCCGTATAACTCTCTTTTATCGCCGCAATATCCTCGGGCGTTCCCGCTCCTATCACCGTTCCACCGCCACCGCCACCCTCGGGACCCATATCTATTACATAGTCTGCCACCTTTATCACATCCAGGTTATGTTCTATTACCAGCACAGTATTACCTCTGTCCACCAGCCGGTTCAGCACCAGTAGCAGGTGTTTTATGTCTTCAAAGTGCAGCCCGGTTGTTGGCTCATCGAGTATGTATATCGTCTGGCCGGTATCGCGCTTAGACAGTTCGGTAGCCAGTTTCACGCGCTGGGCTTCTCCTCCGCTCAGGGTCACCGCGCTTTGGCCAAGTGTCACATATCCAAGCCCCACATCCTGCAGTGTTTTTATCTTGCGGTGCAGGTAGGGAACATTGATAAAAAACTCCACCGCCTCATCCACATTCATCTTCAGCACATCAGATATTGACTTGCCTTTGTAGCGTATCTCCAGCGTTTCGCGGTTATATCTCTGGCCATTGCATTTCTCACACAATACATATACATCAGGCAGAAAGTTCATTTCTATAGTGCGCATGCCCCCACCCTGACACTCTTCACAGCGGCCTCCTTTCACATTGAACGAAAACCGGCCGGCAGTATAGCCCCTTATCTTAGCCTCCGGCACCTGCGAGAATAGCTGTCGCACCTCATTGAAGAAACCACAGTAAGTAGCCGGATTGCTGCGCGGCGTACGGCCTATCGGACTTTGGTCTATCTCTATTACCTTATCTATATGCTCCAGCCCCTGCATCTTCTTATAGGGCATCGGCTGTTGCTTAAAATTAGGATAGCAATGCTTTGCCAGCAGCGGGTACAGTGTTTCATTGATCAGTGTGCTCTTGCCACTGCCCGATACCCCGCTCACACATATGAACGTGCCCAGTGGCAGTTTCACAGAAACATTTTTCAGATTGTTTCCCGTTGCCCCATCCAGTTGCAGCTTCTTGCCTATACCTTTTCTCCGCTCCTTAGGCACCTCTATTTGCAGCGTATGATTCAGATATTTTGAGGTAGTCGTATCCATCGCCAATACCTGCTTAGGCGTACCAGCGCTCACTACCCTGCCACCGTGCATACCCGCCGCGGGGCCTATATCTATCAGATGATCACTGGCCAGCATGATGTCTTTATCATGCTCCACTACCAGTACTGAATTTCCCCCATCCCGCAAACTTCTCAATGCTTTTATCAGCCGCAGATTATCCCGTTGGTGCAAACCTATGCTGGGCTCATCAAGTATGTACGTGATCCCGGTTAGCTGCGAACCTATCTGCGTTGCCAGCCTTATGCGTTGGCTCTCTCCACCACTCAATGTGCGTGTTGGCCGGTCAACGGTCAGGTAATGCAGCCCCACATCCAGCAGGAAGTGCAGCCTGTCGCGTATCTCTTTAAGAATGTCTTTTGCTATCTGGTTTTGCTTATTGTTCAGGCGGTCTTCTATGTTCACAAACCACTCCATCATCTCCCGCAACGATTTCGCCGACAGCTCAGATATATTTTTCCCGTCGAGCTTGAAGAAGAGGCTCTCTTTTTTAAGTCTTGCACCATTGCATACCGGGCAGGCATTGAGCTCCATAAAGTTCTCTGCCCATGTCCTTATACCTTCACTTGTGGTTTCATTGAACCACCGCAGCACCATATTAACAATGCCCTCATAGTTATGTTGCAGCACTACTTCATGGTAGGTTTCCGGCTCATCATTTGTATAGGTTATTACCCCTTCTTCATTACCATAAAGCAGTATGTTCAACTGTTTCTGCGGAATGTTTTTTAGCGGCACATTCAGTGGTATCTTATTCTTCTTAGCCAGTATCGTAGCCTGCTGAAACGACCATGAATCGCGCTCACCGCCCAGCGGCGCTATACCACCATCGGTTATGCTCTTGTCCATATCAGGCAACACCTCAGCCATATTCACCTGGTACACGCTACCCAGTCCCTTACACTTCGGGCATGCGCCATACGGAGAGTTGAACGAAAATGTATTTGGCGATGGTTCTTCATAAGAAATGCCCGTATCCAGGCACATCAGTGTTCTGCTATACTGGCTTATCGTATTCTTGTCCACATCGGCTACAAACATCAGCTCCTTGCCCACCTGTAGCGACTTCTGCACACTCTGCCCCAGCCGGCTCTCTCCTTCCTTCTGCACGATCAGCCGGTCTACAACCAATTCAATATCATGTATCTTGTAGCGGTCCAGCTGCATCCGCTCTTTCAGGTCAGTTACCTCACCATCTATGCGCACCTTCACATATCCCTGCTTGCGAAGCTGCTCAAACAGTTCCCGGTAATGCCCCTTACGCCCACGCACCACCGGCGCCAGCAGTATGATCTTCTTGCCCTCGAAATTCTGCTCTATATGCGCTACTATTTCTTCCTCACTAAACTTCTGCATCTTCTTACCCGTATTGTAAGAGAAAGCCTCAGCCACGCGTGCAAACAAAAGGCGCATAAAATCATACACCTCCGTCACTGTACCGACAGTGGAACGGGGATTTCGGTTGGTTGTCTTTTGCTCTATGCTGATGACCGGTGAAAGTCCAGTGATCTTGTCCACATCGGGCCGGTCCAGGTCGCCCATGAACTGGCGGGCGTAGGCCGCGAAGCTCTCCATATAACGCCGCTGCCCTTCTGCAAATATCGTATCAAATGCCAACGACGACTTACCGCTGCCACTGATACCCGTTATCACCACCAGTTTATTTTTGGGAATGCTTACATCTATGTTCTTCAGGTTGTGCACCCTCGCCCCCATCACCTCTATATTGCCTGCTTCCGCTACAGGCTCCAAAATATCCGTACTCATTAACTGCAATTTACGGATGAATTTCCGTATCCTTTTTATGGGGGGATTGATTGTTTCTATTATGGCGTAACTCAATAATAACTTATCTCCCTCTTAATCGTACTAACCTCTTCAATTTTATGCTCCCGGGAAACTTCGGTCTTTTTTATCCAGTTACCGGCCTGGTCAAAATCAGAATAGGTAACTTTCCTCGTTATCGCGGCTTTGTCATCGCGGTGATATTCCAGGTACTCTATGAGGTTGTTGTTATTATCAAATTTGTAGTTCACCTTTAGCGGTATATTTCCCATCCACGATATACTGCTGCAATCCACTTCCTTTTCCACCAATATGCCGTGGCTATATTTGAATGTTGATTTGCAGTTCGGCTCTCCTTTATAATTAAAGCTGGCCTCGCTGGTCTTATTGCCATCAGCATCGGTTGCATAGACATATCTTTCTTCCAGTACCCCATCGCGGTGATACCTGTTTGCTTCCGTCACAATGCCATTCTTGTCGTAGGTGAAAATGGTTTTCCACGACAAAGTGCCATCCGCGTTATAGATATTCTCCTCGGTTTTATTTCCCTCATCATTGTATTTATAATCCCATCTGAAGTCGGGGAAATTGATGGTGTCATGAGCATCGTACGATCTCATCAGCACCTCGTTCCCTTTGTCGTCATAAGTATATACTTTCTTTCCCAGCACTACTTCTTTCCCCTTTATAGCCACAGTTTCGTATTCCGTCACAGACTTTACCTTTCCTTTTAAGTTCTCATCATTCAAGGTGTTGTTGTTTTTACCCGTAAATGAGCAAAGCAGGAGCCACGTAAACAGAAATGATATTGTTTTCATTCTCTTATTTTTAGCCGGGAAGCATTTTCCCCAAATAAAGTTACCTAATTTATCTCCAATTTTGCAACTTCGGAAACCTAACCGACCTTTATAGAGTGCTGATAGATAATCATGACCGCCCAATAAACTACCTCCGCCTTGCGGTTACCGACAGGTGCAACCTCCGTTGTTTTTATTGTATGCCAGAAGATGGCATTGACTGGCTTTCCCGCAAGGAGTTAATGAGTTATGAAGAGATGCTGCGTATCTGTACACTGCTTGTAAAAATGGGCATCGAAAAAATACGCATCACCGGTGGCGAGCCATTTGTGCGAAAAGACTTAATGCCCTTCCTTGCAGACCTCTCAAAACTAAATGGCCTGAAAGAACTCACCCTCACCACCAATGGTGTGCTCACAGCCCCACTTGTACCCGAGTTAAAAAAACTGGGTATCCGCTCCGTAAACCTTAGCCTTGACACCATAGACCGCAATCGCTTCTTTGCGATCACCCGACGCGATGAACTACCGCAGGTGCTGGAAACTATGGACCAGTTGCTGCGCCACGATATACAGGTAAAGTTGAACGCAGTGGTAATGGAAGGGAAAAATACGGAGGATATCCTCCCTCTGGTGGCGCTCACTAAAAACCTGCCGGTGAGTGTGCGCTTTATAGAAGAGATGCCATTTAATGGCACAGGCACCTACCACCCTATGACCTGGGATTATGTAAGAATATTGCAAACCATTAAGGACAAATACCCGGGCATTCAGAAAATCGCTGACCCTGCATTTTCTACCTCGTACAACTACCACATACCCGGCCATAAAGGCGATGTGGGTATCATCGCCGCGTATACAAGATCATTCTGTGGCACCTGCAACCGCTTCCGCATCACGCCTCAGGGAATGCTCAAAACATGCCTGTATGACAACGGAGTGCTGAACATAAAAGACCTTGTACGAGAAAGGCAAAGCGACGAAGCTATAGAAACAACCCTGCTAAATGCTATCAACCACAGAGCAAAGGATGGCTTCGAAGCCGAGAAGAATAGCGTACACGAATCCATGGCTGCGATAGGAGGTTAAAAATCTTATGATCCTCATATCCTAAAAATCATAGTCAATGACAACAGTTTCCGAAGCTGAAAATATAATCCTCACACAGGCCAAAGACTGCGGCTCGGAGCTTGTTCCTTTCGAACAAGCCATGGGCCGCGTACTTGCTGAAGACCTCAAGGCCGACCGCGACCTGCCACCTTGTAACCGGGTTACCATGGATGGTATTGCAATACGCCATGCCGCCTTTGAGGCCGGAACAAAGTCATTTGCTGTAAAGGGCACAGTAGCCGCAGGGGATGAACCAATTGAGATAACTTCTGCCAATGAGTGTGTAGAGATAATGACGGGCGCTGCAATGCCCGATAGCGCAGACACTATAGTGAGGTATGAAGATGTGGACATAAAAGATGGCATTGCTACTTTGATTACAACCGACATCAGACAGGGGCAAAACATTCATTATAAAGGAAAAGATAAAAAGCAAGGCGAAACTGTTGCTGTGGCTAATGAGTACGTCAACCCGGCGCATATTTGTATGGCGGCCTCTGTAGGCAAGGGTATGCTGTTGGTGAAGAAACTGCCAGGGGTTGTTGTCATTTCTACTGGTGATGAGTTAGTGGACGTAGGCGATACGCCAACGCCCTACCAGGTGCGCCGTTCCAATAGTTATGCAGTAAAGGCTGTTTTACAACAACATAGCATACAAGCCGATACACTTCATATTCCGGATGAGCCAACAATAACACGCACACAAATTGAAGCATGCCTTGCTAAGTATGATGTGATCATACTTAGCGGCGGCATCTCTATGGGCAAGTTTGATTATGTGCCGCAGGTGCTTGAAGAGCTAAGTGTGTCAAAGCTTTTCCATAAAGTGCAGCAACGGCCGGGAAAACCATTTTGGTTCGGCAAGCATGAAAATGGAGTGCTGGTCTTTGCTTTTCCGGGTAATCCTGTTTCCACATTTATGTGCCTGCACAGGTACTTCCTGCCGTGGCTGGAACGTTCACTTTGCGTTGCCTCAAGACCAGCGTTCGCAGAGTTGAATGAGGATATTACATTTACCGCGCCGCTGCAATACTTTGCTCAGGTGAAACTAAAGATATGCAAGCATGGTCACTTACACGCTACACCCATGGAAGGCCATGGTTCCGGTGACTTTGCCAACCTGCTGGACACCGATGCTTTCATGGAACTTCCGATGGAACAAAGTATCTTTAAGAAAGGCGAAGTGTATAGGATATGGCCATTTAAAAATATCATGTAAATGAAAGAGTTTACCCACATAAACAAAAAAGGCAACCCTACAATGGTTGATGTTGGCGAAAAGAAAGTGACCCTGCGTACGGCAACAGCACGGAGCATCGTTGCTATGCCGCCGGAGGTAATGGAACAGTTTAGCGACGATGATATAAAGAGCAAGAAAGGTTCTGTATTTCAGACGGCGATCATAGCGGGTTTAATGGCTGCAAAGAAAACGGGAGACCTAATACCACTATGCCACCCACTGGCGCTTGATAATTGCACTATAGACATACACATATACAAGCAACAGGAAGTAGTAATAGACTGCACCGCCAGCATTACCGCCAAAACAGGCGTGGAGATGGAAGCCCTTGTGGGCGCTAGTATTGCTGCACTGACCGTCTATGACATGTGTAAGGCCATGAGCCACGATATAGTAATAAAGGAAACCAAACTAATGGAGAAAACAGGAGGCAAACGTGATTTCAAAAGAGGGAAATAACCAACCACCTATATACGGACTGGTGCTTGCCGGTGGCAAGAGCATGCGCATGGGCCATGATAAAAGTATCATAGCATGGCATGGTACAGAGCAACGGTACTACATGGCAGATATGCTGAAACCCATTTGCATGGACGTTTTCATATCATGCAGGTCAGAACAACAGAATGAAATAAGCCCGGATTACAAAACACTGCCAGATAGCTATACTGGCTCAGGGCCAATGACGGGCATACTCTCTGCGTTCAAAGCATACCCTAGTGCAGCATGGCTTGTAACCGCCTGCGATCTGCCACTGCTGGATATTAAGACCCTGCAATACCTTATTGACAACCGGGACACAACCAAAATAGCCGCAACCTTTGAAAGCCCTTTTGATGGCCATCCGGAGCCCCTGATCACCATCTGGGAGCCAGCCGCATATGAAGTGCTCTTGTCTTTCCTGGCGAATAATTTCACGTGCCCACGAAAGGTATTGATAAGAAACAGTGACCGGGTGAAAGTGATCAAACCGCAAAACCCGGATGCGCTGATGAATGCCAATACACCTGAGGATGCAGAAAAAGTGAGACAGATACTTCTACCGCATCAAGGGTGAGCCGCTACCCATGATTCGCCATCTTCAAACACTTCTTTCTTCCAGATCGGTACTGTGCCTTTTAGTGTATCAATAGCATATCGGCAAGCGTCGAAAGCAACCGCTCGGTGGGCAGCGGAGACTACAATAATTACAGGTATCGCACCGACTTCAAGAGCACCAGTGCGATGGTGGATGAGTATTTTATGAACCGGCCATTTAGCACAAATGTCTTCAGCTATCTTGTTCATCTCCTTCAGCGCCATTGTTTCATAAGCTTCAAATTCAAGCCGCACCACTTTCTTACCCTTGGTCATGTTCCGCACTGTACCTATGAACACATCAATACCACCGGCCTCCGGCAGCATAGCCCAGGTTATGCACGCTTGCACATCTATTGGTTCTGATGATATTTTTATGTCCGTCATTGATCCAGCTTTAGGTATGCCACACCGTACCTCCTTCGCTAAAGCTATGGCGGGTAAAAAGGTGTGGCACACCCGTTACCCGCCGCTTACAGGCGGTATTATTGCTACTTCGTCCCCTTCGTAAATTATAGTATCTGCTTGTGCATACTCGCCATTCACAGCTATCATAAATGAAGATAGCTGTGCAAGCCGTGGGTATTGGTGCTTAAGAACATCCTGTAACTCAGCGGCCGTAGAAAGTCCGTCGGCAGGCACGTCCACTGATGCGCTGCCAAATATTTCTCTTGCAATACCAAATGCCAGAACCTTCATAATTATCACAAATGTAGGTGCTTTACCAGAACCTCGGCACCCGCAGCAAAGACAACCACAGCAGTTACGCGGCGCACCACCAGTTGATTAAATTTAACCGCGCCCATCCGGGAGCCGATCTGCCCGCCTAGAAATACTGCTGCACATAAAAGGCCGATGTGGGTATAGTCCAGGCTTCCTTGCAAAGCAGATAGCTGCCCCGCAATACCCGAGATCGAATTCACCAGTATGAACAGACTGGCAGTAGCAGCGATCTTCTTAGGTGTATCCCACTTCATAAGGTTGAGGATGGGCGACAAAAAGATACCGCCACCTATGCCCACCATACCGGATAAAAAGCCTATAGCGCCGCCCAGAGCGCCATCCCTGAGATAATTGTCTTTTTTGGCGACAGCTTCGTCTTCTGTGACATACCGGAATTTTATCCAGAGCAATATTGCCGCCAGCATCAGACTGCATCCAAGTGTGATAAAAAAGGTATCCTGGCTGATCTTCGTTTTTGCACCCAGGTACGACATGGGAATGCTAACCGCTATCAGAGGTATAACCTTCTTCCAGTTTACTTGTTTATTACGTATGAAGATGACAGTTCCACCGGTAACAACAATGATGTTGCATATGAGCGCGATAAGTCTCATCTCCTGAAATGGGAAAGTGTAGAGCGCAAGTATAGCCAGGTAGCTGGACCCACCGCCGAAACCGACAGATGAATACACAAATGCAACAGCCAAAAAGAGAACTAATACTTCCCAATACTGCATATGGTATGAATAATGAACTATTTACAAAGCAATGCTTCCGCTTCCCTGCGCAGGTTTTCTTTCTTTATCGATACAACACCCACCTCCTCGCACACAAGCCCGCCCGCCAGGTTAGATATATCTGCCATCAATGCCACATCTTTGGTGATGGCGTACACCAGTGCCGCTGTAGCAACCACAGTATCTCCAGCTCCAGACACGTCGGCAATATCGCGGATGTGTGATGGCAGGATAGCCGAGGAAAAACCATTGTTATAAAACACTCCTTTTTCCGATAGGGTTATGAACGTAATGTCGTGGTGCAGGGCTTCATTCAGCTTGCTATGCGCCTTATCAAGCTCTTTGTCGCTGACATCGCTGATCTCCATATTCAGCCCCTCACGCACTTCTTTAAGGTTTGGCTTGAAGATGGTCACATTCTTATAAGCAAGGAAATTACGCTTCTTCGGGTCCACCACTGTAATGATGCCTATCTCTTTGCAATGTGCAGTTATGAGCCTTATCACATTTTCTTTCAGTACTCCTTTGTTATAGTCCTCAAATATCAGCACCTGCGGTTTTACCACCTGCAGGTACTTCAATATGTTATCTATAAATGGATGTTCTTCGTCTGTATAAAGCTCATCGGTGATCTCATCATCCAGGCGCAGCATCTGCTGGTTGCGGCTAAGGATACGCACCTTGGTGGTTGTGGGCCTGCGCCAACTCTGCATGATGAGACTGCTGTCTATGCCGGCCTCGGTGGCGAGCTTTATGAGGTTAGTTCCTTCACTGTCATCTCCTATTACACTGGCCAGTGTCACTTTTGCTCCCAGCGCCTTGCAGTTGAGCGCCACATTGGCCGCGCCGCCCAGCCGGCTTTCCCGGCGGCTCAGCGCCACTATAGGCACCGGCGCTTCCGGTGATATCCTGTCCACATTGCCCCACCAGTAATTGTCCAGCATCACATCGCCCACCACTACTACGTGGACGCCGCTCATATCATCAAAAATTTTTTTAAGCTCCGTTTTATTCATGCCTCAAAAATAGTATAAAGTAGAAAGTCTAAAGTATTTTAGTAATTAGTCGTTAGCAGATCGTCGTGATTTCATCTTTGTTATTTACCCTTCTTTTGTGTTATGAAATAGATCGGTATTCCAATCAGCACAATTGCCAGGCCAAGGCCGGCATACAGTGTTTGGGTAAACAGCAGTATGATGCAAATAAACGCAGCCAGCAGAATGTAGATAACTGGTATTACCGGGTAGCCAAATGCCTTGTATGGCCTTGGTATATCGGGTTGTGTCTGGCGGAGTTTTATTATGCCTGCTATAGTGAGTATATAAAATATCAGCACGGTAAACACTATGTAATTCAGCAGGTTCCCATACTGACCGCTCAGGCACAGGCCGCATGCCCAGATACACTGCATCCATAGGGCCTTTGCGGGTACGCCTTTACTGTTCAATGTGCCCGCAGTGCGCAGAAACAGGCTGTCTTTAGCCATGGTATAATATACCCGTGCACCGGATAGTATGAGGCCATTGTTGCAACCAAATGTGGATACCATAATGAGCAGCGCAATGATCTTAGCACCATCGCCACCGAATATTTTCAGCGCTGCCGCGGTTGCCACCCTATCTGATGGTGCACCCGCAATCTCGCTCACACTCATTACATTGAGGTACATGAAGTTCATGCTCACATACAGCAGGGTTACCACAAAAGTGCCAATGAACAGGCTCAGGCCTATGTTACGCTCCGGGCGCTTTATCTCCCCGGCTATGAACGTTACACTGTTCCAGGCATCACTGGAAAACAGGGCTCCCACCATGGCGCCGCACATAGCCACTACAAGCGCACCCTTGCCCAGGCTTTCGTGAGTTATTATGGCCCCTGTATTGGTTATTTTCAGTGCTGTCCATGCGCCCTGCCAGTTGCCCGTCCAGATACCATGGTCTTTAAAGAAAATAAAGCCAAAAATGATAAGCGCGGCCATAGCAGCTATCTTGGCGAAGGTGAATACGAACTGTATCCATTTACCGCTCTTCACACCCATGGTATTAATGAAGGTAAGAAAGACGATAGTGCCAATGCCTACCAGCTGCGCGGCTGTGATGTGATATTCATAAGGTGTACTGAAGTTGAATGTTTTGCTGAACAGTACGTTGCCATCGCCCAACTGCGGTACGAGATAGCCTAAGAACTTACCAAAAGCCACGCCCACGGCGGCTATAGTGCCAGTTTGTATTACCGCAAAAAACGACCAGCCATAGAGAAAGCCATAGAACTTGCCGAAAGCCTCACGGAGGTAAACATACTGCCCGCCGGCCTGCGGGTACATGCCGCTCAGCTCACCATAGCTCAGCGCTGCGGTGAGCGTGATAAAACCCGAGATAAGCCAAACGGCTATGAGCCAGCCAGCACTTCCTACAGACCGCGCAATATCTGCACTAACAATGAATATACCTGAGCCGATCATAGAACCGATCACGAGCAGGGTCCCGTCCAGCAGGGTCAGTGAGCGCTTAAAGGAAGATGGATTTCCAGGAGTATTATTTTCCAAATGAATTGATTTTCAGAAAAATACTATTTATTTCTCAGAAAGGTGATTTGACCCGCCTGAAGAAGAACTTGGAGCGTAAAAAAACCTCCCCTTAGCCCCCTTGCGCCGCGCTAAAGCTAAGGCAGCACGCGGTCGCCCACTCACAAACCTATCGCTAAAGGGGGAATTCCCATAAAGAATGAAAACTCATGTAAGAGTCCGTATCTACTATTTTGCTTTACTCTTGTCGTTCTTGGCTGCGTCGTTCATGCCGTCCACCACATCTTTGGTAATGTCGAGTGATCTGTTGGCATATAGCAGCGGTGAGCCACCAGAATTGCTGTAGGTAAATATAAAATCGAAGTGCTTGTCTTTATTATAGTTATCCAGGAAAGCATCCAGGCGCAATTTCAGGTCTTTATTGAAATCATCTTTTGCCTTCAGTAATTCATCTGTGAGCGATTGCCTGCGTGTCTCGAGCGTCTTCTGCATTTGCATCAGGCGTTTTTGTGCACCATTATACTCCGCTTCAGTCAGGGTTCCGGCCTGTACTTTTTTCTGTACTTCGTTGGCGTCGCTTTGCATTTCGCCATAGGAGTGCTGGAGTTCGTCATCCATTTCTGCCTGGCGCTTCTTAAACTCCTCTTGCTTCGCCTTTAGCACATCGTATTTTGCCTCAAAGCTATCTATATTCACATATGCAAACTTACCCGTAACAGGGCCGGCGGCGGCAACCGGTGTATCCTTGGCGCGGGGTGAATTGCAGCCAACACCTATAGCACAAACCAGTATTGTCCCCAGAATAATAGCAGTAGTTCTCATTTATAACCTGTTTTGATTGTGTACACTCAAAAGTAATATCTAAAACCGCAAATTGTGCTTGCGGCACTTCATAAAGTTGTCATAATTTCAGTAGGCCGCTGCAGCGTGCGGCCTACCTATTTTTACCGAATGTCCCATGTCCCAGAAAAAAAATAATGTACAAATGGGGCATTGTAAAATGACGAAACCCTTTGCCGTGGCAAATATTACTATTAATTCTCATTTCCCATCATACCCCATCCGTCTGAACCTGGATTCGCTTGATTAAAAGATTGCCCTGATTGCGGGAGGTTATCCCTGAGCAAATTAATTTGGCAGTTTACCGGATGTATATCAACTGAAGGAATGGATGGAAAAATAGAAGGAATACCTATGAGATAGTAAAAGTCTTATTTCGGCCCAAAGGTACAAAGGGAATGAATGCGCCCCAAGACGATTTAATTATAGAACTATTGGTTTTTTGATGCTAATTCTACGAAGTAATCAATAAATAGTGCAAGTCCACACTTCGCCTTTCCTGGTAGAATCGTAGTTGCTGCAGGTGTTTTTCGCGTTGCTTTGAGTCTGGTCGCCGAGGTC
>CAIRTW010000325.1 GCA_903881585.1 uncultured Bacteroidota bacterium
CTTGACACTAATTGTTTGTAAAATAGCCATACTAATCTATAGCAAAAATCATGCCGAATTATTTTGTCTAATTGGTATTACTCTTAAAATCTTTATAGCTGCCCTTTCTGCCCCTTTCGCTAATTACCTTTTTATCCCTTTCACCCATTCCCTTTTTGCCCTTTTCACCAGTTACCTTTTTATCCCTTTCACCTGGTACCCTCTTTCCCTTTTCGCCATTTCCCTTTTTGCCTTTTTCACCGGTTGTCCTCTTGCCCTTTTCAGCCGTTACGTTTTCACTCCTTTCTCCCATTCCCTCGCCCGGCACAAAATCTCTCTTCTTTTTAGGAATGTACTGCACCTTAGCGCGCTCCCCTCCTTTGCCCCCGGAACCCGCGTCCGTCTTGCTTGAGTCTGCAACCAGTTCGTTCAGCTTCTCAATTTCAGGTAATGTCAGGTAGCGCCACTTGCCTACCGCAAGGTTATCCAGTTCTACATTCATTATGCGCACCCTGGAGAGGCTCTTTACTTCATAGCCAAGGTGCTCGCACATGCGGCGTATCTGCCGGTTGAGTCCCTGCGTAAGTATGATACGGAATCGCCTGCTGCCCTCCTGCCGCACAAAACACGGCTTTGTTATCTTCCCCAGCACAGGCACACCACCGCTCATTTGTTTTACAAACTCCGGCGTCACTGCCCTGTCCACAGATACCACATACTCTTTCTCGTGATGGTTGCTGGCCCGCAGTATCTTGTTTACAATATCGCCGTCATTGGTAAGAAATATCAACCCATCAGAGTCCTTATCCAGCCTGCCCACCGGGAATATGCGCTTGGGGTGATTGATATAATAGATGATGTTCGACCGGTCCTTGGCATCAGTAGTTGAGGTTACGCCTACCGGCTTGTTGAACGCTATGTATATCGGCCGTGCTTTCGACTTTACCTTTATCGGTTCTCCGTCCACTTCTACCGTGTCGCCGGGAGCTACCTTTGCGCCAGGTAATACAAGCTCGCCATTTACCGTCACTCTCGCCTGCTCTATCAGTTTGTCCGCATCCCTCCGCGAGCAAAAGCCCGATGAACTGATGTACTTATTAAGACTGGTCTTATCTTCCATTGCGTAAAAGTATCACTAATAGCCTAATTTATAGTCTAAAGTATTAAGTAGAAAGTCTAAAGCTGTTACGCGGCATAGTTATTGATGCCTGCACATTTATACACGTCATTTACCTATCTCTTATTTCTTTACTTTTGACAACTCGCAAAATTTAGACTTTCTACTTAATACTTTAGACTTCAAAAACATGAGCCAGATACAGGAATTTAACGACTACCGCGCTAAGATGAATGAGGTGATACTTGGCAAGCAAAACAAGGTCATCAACCGTCTTTTCAACCTCGACACCAATACTTATGCCGAAGGTGCGCTAAGTACCCGTACCAAAGAAATGCTGGGCCTTGTAGCCAGTATGGTGCTGCGCTGCGACGACTGCATAAAGTATCACCTTGGTAAAAGCCATGAGCAAGGAATCACTACAGAAGAAATGTACGAGATCTTTGCAGTAGCCAATATAGTAGGCGGCACCATAGTGATACCGCACACACGGCGTGCAGCAGAGTTCTGGGAAGAGCTGATGGCCCAGGGTTAATTACCCCTTTACAAACTTCCGTACTTGTGTACCTGCATTACCATGCAGCGTTATATAGTACAGACCTGCTGGCAGCATTTGAATATTGACGGTTGTTTGCGCAGCGGTTACCTGTTGTTGTATCATCAGTTGGCCTACATCATTGCTGATGGTGAACGTCTGATAATCACCAGTGCCCGTTTTTATGGTCAGCTCATCGTTTGCAGGGTTGGGATAGATATCAACTGGGTGCATATCCTGTGCTGCTCCGGGCACAGCCGTGGTTCCTGAGGAGATACAGGGAAACGCTCCTGCGCCGCAAGTCATTACCAGCACGGTCATTTCGCGCTGGCTGGTACCTACGAGCACGCCGCTTCTCCTTTCCTCTATATTGTATACTACCACTCCACGCTGTATTACGTTCGGCGTAAAAACCATATTACCGTTTGCAGCCACGGAAAATAAGCCGGAGTCGCAGGCCACTGGCGTTGCCGCAGAGATGGCAGTTCCACTCCATGCTGTGCCCGTATAAGATACGGGAGTACTAGTTGCCGAACAGGACGAGGTACCAACGCCGCTCACGGCGCCGGTGAGGTTTATGCTTATATCATCTCCATCCGGGTCCACGGCACCGGGATTGTAATCATTGGGGTTGCTCAGACAAAAAAATGTTTGCTGCGCTACAGTCAGCTGAACAGATGAATTCGCCGCAGCAACATTATTTAATGTATCTGCAAGCTGCA